>CAZUTM010000023.1:0-8804 GCA_964623665.1 uncultured archaeon | reverse complement strand
GGTGGTGCTTCGGGTAAAGCTAGCCCTATTAGGAATTCATCAAAGGACAGTTCCGGTTCTCATGATACAGCGCCAGTCTTCCCGGTTGAATTTAAATCTATAGATCCCAAAGAACTTTTCAAATCTGGCGAAGAAGATATTGCGTTTTCAGAAAATCCTTGGGAAGAAGGAGATCTTGCAAAAAAAGACAAAAAACCGGATAAAGAACCAGACCCGTTTTCGGAAAATCCATTCGCTTGAAAATAAAATTGGATAAAAAATACAAGATTACCGCAGTAACGCTAATAATTTTTTAATCAGATCATTTTTTTGGGTAATTTCTGCTTCTTTCATTTGCACATTTTTAATAAGCGTGGACATGACATTGATTTTTTGCTCGAGAATATTAACTTTCTTTTCGAGAAAATTGAAGTACGCATCCTTATCGCCCGAACCCGCACTTTTCGGCATCATTCCATCTAATCGATTCAATTCGTTGACTATATAATCGATGTCCACTTCCTTAACACCTGTTTTGCCGGGCGCGATCGGTTGTAAATTCTTTACTTGTGGTGCGGATTTTGAAGCTGCGGGAATGGTTGCTGAACCCCCGCCAAACGGATCATTACTGGCTCCACCAAAAGGATCTGCCGCTCCTCCGAATGGATTAGTTCCGGATGAACTTGAAGCGGGGGTTGAAAACGCCGCTTTACCATCATCATTCGATTTGGATAAATCGTCCATTTCTTTCGTGAGTGCAAGAATATCTCCAAATGGATCTTCGGGTGCGGTAGATTTGGCTGCGGGTGCGGTTCCTTTTTTAACTGCATCAATCTTTTTAATTTCCCGTTTAGTTTTTTCTCCGCCAT
This sequence comes from uncultured archaeon, assembly GCA_964623665.1. GTDB lineage: Archaea > Asgardarchaeota > Lokiarchaeia > Sigyniarchaeales > Promethearchaeaceae > CAZUTM01. The sequence goes on along the minus strand of CAZUTM010000023.1, from coordinate 7,956 downwards.
ATTCTTCCAATTTAATCTCGTCTCCACGACCCGAAGTTATTTTATCCAATACATCGAATAAATAAGTCTCCAAATCTGCATCGTTGAGATGATAAAGGACATTATTCGTTACTACTTTAAGAACGCTTTCATACTGATTAGGATTTTCATTAGTCGCAAGATAAAGCCCCACACAATAGTTCGGTTTGGCGATATAGTCCACATCATGAAATCCGCTATACCAAGAAGCCAGTGTATAAAATTTCGACTTGATATAATTAAAATTCGGCTCCTTGAAATTATTCATTCGATGCAAATTGAATAAATTCAAGACATCTTGATCATCAATGTCCAGCTTGGGATACTGGGTCACGATAAAGGCACCGGAGTCCGACCGCCACCCCACAACAAAGATTCCTTCCACCATTCTTCACACCACTTTTGTATTTAATGTTTCTATTGCAACTTCAGAGAAAAAAAAACTTTCGGTGGAATTATCGGTATTTTCGATGAAGAATAAAAACGATGCTTTCTTTGTTTACACAGCAATTTGGTGATATCTATGGTTAAGTATATAATCGGCGGGAATTGGAAGATGTATAAAACGGTCAAAGAGGCCGTTGATACCGCCAAGGCGATTGCAGATGCAATAAAGAATTATGATAAAGTCGATGTATTTATCGCGCCGCCATTCACTGCGCTCTATGCGGTTGGACAAGCGATAAAAGGGACCAATCTCAAATTGGCAGCTCAAAACATGTATTTCAGAGACAACGGAGCATTTACCGGCGAGATTTCACCGGATTTCCTTCTTGATTGCGGTTGTGAATATGTTCTTTTGGGCCACAGCGAACGACGCAGAATTTTCGGAGAAAGTTCCGAATATATTAATCAGAAAGTGATAAAGGCGCTTGAAAAAGGCTTAAAACCGGTGCTCTGTATCGGAGAGACCATGAAGGAAAGAAAAGAAGGAAAGACAGAAAGCGTAAATATCGAACAATTGGAAAAATCGCTGAAGGATGTTCAATCAAGCCAAATGAAAAATGTGGTTATTGCCTACGAACCCGTATGGGCGATTAACAATAAATTTTTAAATCCTGATATGGAACCGATCCCGGCGACTCCGGAGCAAGCAAAAGAAGTTCATGCGTTTGTGCGGAAATGGCTCGTTCAGAAATACGGCTCCGAAATCGGATCACAAATTCCTATCCAATACGGCGGTTCAATGAACAAATCCAATGCTGCGGAATTGTTGGCCATTGAAAACATTAATGGTGGGTTAATCGGCTCCGCATCCCTCGCTGCGGATCAATTCGAACCAATTATAAAAGCAGCCCAAAATCGAAGTTAATTTGATTCGGGCTCAAATCAACTTTTTTTGTATTTATAATAAACATTAAAAATTAAATCTCAAATTAAAAACCGGTGGACCGTGTTATCCGCGTGCTGTATATGCTGTGGATATTCGATGGGAATTGCCCTTTCCCTTATGCTTTTTTTTATTTTTTTTTATGTTTACACAGCAAAAAAAGTGTCGATGGGTAGTGTTATCCATGTTCCGAATTCAGCACGGGTGTTCGTTAGGATAGCCCTTAAACCCGCAAATTTTTCTTGAAATTTGTTTTTTTGGCCGAATTTTTATGTTTATTTGAAAAATTTCATTTTCAAAAATCTGGGAGTTAACGCAACCTTGGCTCCGAGAGGAAGTGCCAAATAGATTTTTTCACCGCAATATTCATCGTTTTCCAATTCGTAATTTACCAAGTTCGGAGACGCCCAAGCATTATGAATATTTTTTCGAACCGTTCTATCAGATTTAATTGCACTTATGTACGCATCCCAAATTTCTTGTTGGTAATTTCCCGGAGTCAAAAACATGGCCTCGCTCGCTTTTTGGGAGATGTGGAAATTTTTAAACAATTGGCTTTCGAATTTGTCTTGATATCTTTTTAGATTAACTTCCGAAAAATCAGAATAATCGATGTTTTGACCTTTTTCTCTCTTTTGATTAATTATTTCGGTGATTGTCTCGTATATAAATTTAGAACTCGCCACTGCCGCCAATAAACCTTCATTATAACATTCCGTGACGAAGCCAGTTGCTTCGCCCACCAATACAGCGTTGTGTGTATAGAACTTTTTGATCGGGTGTTTGAACTCTTTGCCTCTGCGGAAATCTGAAAAAGTCATATTTTCTGTTCTTTCCTTGGTTTTTTGGAACATATATTTTACTCTTTCGTAGTTCCTCAAGATCCGTAATAATTTATCTTCCATCACTTCGTAAGATTCATTCCCAAGCATGATTATGTTAAAGTAATTGTTGGCGCGTGTCATTTGAAATGGCCCAACGGTGGAAATTTTCGGATTCAAATGATAATCCCAATCCATTTTGAATGTGGATTCGATATCCTCGGGAGTTGCGTGAAAGGTCACGCTTATATAATTATAGCAATCCGGAATATCGAAGCCAATACTTTTTTGCAATTCCGGGGCATAAGGGCCAGTTGCAAGTATTAACAAGGCGCAATGTGCCTTTACCGATTCATTTTGCCTTTCAAATTCGATTTCAATCATCTTATCGATTCGACGTATCGATTTTGCTTTGGATTCCCATGAAACGGTTCCGCCGTTTTTCTGTCCTTGACTCAAATACCACTTGATGAGATTTTGCTCATCAATTACCGTTCCGAAATATTCTCCAAATTCTTGAAACCCATTGATAATTGCAAAATCATTTTTTGAAGAATGTCCAATCGCTTTCACGGGCCGAACAAAAATCTTCGAATCATGAGTTGGAACATCGGAATGCAGGAACTGTTTGGCATGCCCAACTAAAATACGTGCGGATTCAAATCTTTCATTTTCATTTTTGGCTTCAATTATCAATGTTTTGGTGTTTGGGATTGTGGAACACCAATGAAAGGTAGATGCTCCGCTGATTCCGGCTCCGATGATTACAAAATCGAATTGAAAAGCGTTATCCATAATTTTGAAAAAAAAAACTCGAATTTCAAGCTTTCCGTATTTCTGTAATGAATTATTCAAATAAACGAATCAATCTGCGATTTCATTTCATCAAATTGGATGCTTGAAATTTGTGCGGGGAACTCTTCATCCCCAAAGGCCGATTTCATTAATGAATAGCCCATATAGGTTTCAAGAATCATTTTTGTTTGCACTGTTCCTTTGTGTGCTTTTGCTATTTCTTTTAAAAGAGTATTGAACTCCTCTTTTCTGAGTTTAACGATTTTTTGATAGTAATCCGCGAAAAGAGGATGCTTTCTCAGTTTTCTCAGATTTACTATTCGATGAACCCCTTCGGTTGCAATGATTTTGTCTAACCTGCCGGCAGTTATTTCGATGGCCTTTTTTCTCAACTCTTGATAGGTATTATACGATTTATAGTTCGAAAGAAGTTCTTTTCCGATGGAATAAGCGTTTAAATACATATCTACATCTTTTTTGCTTATTTTGCTTTTCTTATACTCGTCAGACATTTCAATCTCCATAATTTTGTCCGATTTTTTGTATTCCATAATTATATTCATTGCCAACGGAACTTTGAAATCCGTAATGGGCAGTTTTTGAAAATCGATATCGTAAAAGAATGACTTGAATTCATTAAATCCAGATATCGCTAACACAACCTCATTGCAAAAATCGCTGTCCTCAAGTTTGAGTAATTTGAATAGGTGTTCCTTTTCCATCGATAAAATCTGATTTGTTATATCCACGAAAATCTTCAAAATCTCTTGCTTCTTTGGTAAATATAAGTTTTTGAGCAAAGATTTCAGCGCATCGATTTTTGTGAATAATTTTTCATCTTTTAAGTCGGTTTTTTGAATGATCATCATGAATTCTTTTAGTTCTTTCAGCGGAGCAACAGAGCATGCGATATCGATATCATATTTCAAGATTTTCGGAAGTTCTGCATAATGAACCTTCCGAATCGGTCGAATATATTTCACATTATCTACGATTTTGGTCGGCGTTTTCTCACAGAGATAGATATCAAACGGTCGAATTTTGTCGGTAAGAGGATGATCCGGTTGCGGTATCATTTGTCCATCGAGCGTTTGGGATAAGAAAGAGCCATGCAAATGATTTTTCAACAATTCCCACTCAATTAGGATCTTGCTTTTCACATTCGCATCAGTTGTAATTTTCAATTCATGCTCTTTTTCAAAATCTGCAATTAACGAAATTTGAGGAATTTCGGAACCCCAAAATCGATACACCGAATTGAACTCGGGAGCATCAAATAATTCCTTTAATAGAGGATAATTTTTATTGTAATCTGTTGTAGAAATATAATCCGGATGTGAATAATCAAATCCCAATTTGTGAAACACATATTTATCGAAGATCGTACTCGCTTTAGGTTTAATCGTTATATATTCTCCTTTATGATTAAAATCAATATCATATTGGAACGGCTTTCCATCGTAATAATCATAAAATAATTTTTTAATAAATTGAAGTTTTTGAATATAGCGGTCGCGCTCGTATTTCATATAAAATAATTCATAATCCCGAATTTTTAGTGAAATTTTTTCCGCATCTCCTCTTAGAAAATAGGCTAAGCGTAGATATGGAGTCATGGCGGTGGGCTGGACCTTGGAATAAAACGCTTCAGCTAAAAGTTCCAAAATATATTCTGTCGGATTCTGAATCGCTTGAGAAGAAATCATGATGCTAAAGAGTTGAAGAATAAATGATTGCGGTGGCAATTTTTTCGTTTGTTTTTGAATCATTTGCAACATGGAATCACGAATTCGTAATGGAAGCATATTTAGGATTTCCCAGATCGAGACAATCCTGCAGATCGCATCGAATTTGGTTGTTTTTTCGATGTTTTCAAGTGTTTTTTTTATGGAACTTTCGACTTCTTCGATTAATTCTTGCACTAAAGCCATTTGGAAATTGTTCTCATCTATTTTGGAAAACGGATCCGAACTGCTTCCGGCTCCGAGCTCATTCCACATAATACCCGAAGATGCATCTTGTCTTGAAATATTCTCTAAAAAGTATTTAGAAACCATAGTTTGCAATTGGGGATTCGATTTAATTTGGGCCACCAACTCGGTAAAAAGCAAATATTGGTATACGTGCAGAAAATATTTCGGATCTTCGATCCTTTTTGTTTCATTTAACGCGTCTTGAAGAATATTGATTGCTTTATGGCGGTCGAATAATTGAAGCATTGCACTAATTGCCTCTTCGTATTGTTTGGTTTGCAACAAATGCTTGGCCCGATTCAACTCTGTTTGATACTTCATTTGATGGATTGAAGAAATATCCGATTTACAGAGGATGTTCGTTTTTGTGGTGAAGAGCTTCTTCACGAGCGCGGGATCCGAAACCAAGAGAACTTTATTTATGTGTTTGCAGAACGCCGTTCTTCCTTGTTCAAAATCGGGACAATCGTGAATAACATACATACAGCGTGTGGCCGAATCAAAATAAAGCATGATGGAATATTCGTTGTTTTGAGAACCTAAGATTTTTGCGTTGATCGTGATATCCATGTTGTCGGTGACTTCATAAAACGTGATATCTTGATTTGAGATGCTTCTTGCTCTGTCCATTTTTTTAGGATTTGTGTAATTATAAAATAAAACTTCATTTTCCGGATGATTTGTTAAATTCAAATAAATTCCTCCTCGTTTTCTCTTTATTTAATTAATTTTGCGACTTCTTGAGGAAAATCTTTCCAATCCTCAATAGAAAGGATTATCCCATTCGTCCATTTTTTCAATTTTTCCGCCAATTGTCCGCTGTAGTTAAACTTTGGAACCACAAAGATAAATTGAACGCCATCATCCACCAACTCTTTGAATTTCTTTTCGGTTTGCTCAATGTCAAATACTTCGGCATCCGTGAACATTATATTGATTTTAATTTTCGATTGGGGATGCTTTTTGAAATTCTTCTGAGCCCATTCGATAGCATTTCTGATTACCGTTCCACCGCTTGCATCAATTTCCAAGATCTCATCCGCTATTCGATCTTGGTCGACTTGGTCGTCCAAATTCTTAATTACATGCAGATTGGATTCGAACATCGCAATAGCGAGCTCTTGAATGTCCATTTTCAATACCATCATTGCAGTGCATATGGCCATATACGATAATTTCTCTCCGTTCATCGAACCGGAAATGTCGAGTTCCAAACAGACCGAACGAAGCCCTTTTTCGGTCACCGAGACCATAAAATCGTCGTTTTCAATCCATCGAATTTGCTTGCCCGACTCCAAGATCCCTTGAAGCGTTTCCTCCATATCGATCAAGTCCGGATCATCGCCATCTTCATATGTTCTCACCCGATTTTGCGTAATCGGCCCGGCTTCAGCCGTTCCCATATACATATTCGCATATTTTGTACCGAGCTCGAACATTAGCGTTTTAATATAATCTTTTAGAATATTGCGTGTCTTTTTATCCAAATCGCTTCTATTCAAAAACCACTGCGAGAAGAGGCCTTCTCCGGCACCGGCACCGATCCCGTATATCACATCTCTAATATCTTCGGACGGCAGCCTATCCCCAACTGAATCCAATACTGATAAAAGATCTTTGTTACCTAGCGCGGAAAGTGCCCCTTTCAAGGGTTGACCGCCCGCGGCGGCTTGGCTGGCTAACGTTTGTATTTGTTGAGGCGAAAGTTTCATTTTACTGAGCGCTTTTTGGTAACGATCAAAATTATTTTCCCCATTTTGGATCATTTTTTGAATAAACTCGAACCCTGGATTCAAAATTTCCATTAATTGATCATCGGGTATGTTCAATGATTGTCCGTGATGCAACATCTGAGAACTATCGAAATTCGCCCCCATATTCTTTAAGTTCTCCAAATTCTTGAGAAATTGAATCGGATCTTTAATATTCTGCATGTATTGACCCGATAAATCGCCTTGCATTTTTCGCAAAAAGTCGTTCGTATGTATATCGGGATTATTAAGCATCGCACTTTGAATTTTCTTCTGTAGCTCGGAAAATTGATAATCCGAATTGGCAGCACTCATCGATTGCATCTTTTGCAACTCTTTCTGCATGGATTCGTTTATCGCGTTTCTCCACGCCGAACTAAGATTTGGATTTGATATCAAGTCATTAAAATTCATATTTTTCAATGCTTCACTATACTTCTCAAAAGCATCTTTTATCCGTGGATTGAAGTCCGAACCGAAATTCGTATCGAGGAAATCCGCTATATTCATCAGTTCAGGATATGGGATCGATTGAATACTATTATCTACCATTGAATTCATCGCAGGTTCGGGCAAACTATCTAATTTTTTCCCCAAGGCCATTGAAGCATCTTTATACTCTTTTATCGTTGAATTTCCACGATTTCCCAATTGTTCGGATACAAATTGTTCCAAATTGTTTATGCTCTGACTATCCAGAAGATTTTCTGCTTTGGCGGAGTTTATGGTAGAAAGAAATTCGGAGAGATTGCTATTGAAAACCTCATTGAATAATTCTTTTGTTCCTTTATTGGATTTTAAACCTAGCATAAATTTTTCGAGTGGATCTTGAGTATTTTCATAGAGTTGTTGATTTAATTGTAATTCTTCTGCGAGATTTAGTTTTTGTTGTAAGGATTTACAAGTACCCATGCCCATCTGCTGTCTGGCCATCGGTTGCTGTCCGGGCATTTGTGAGCCCATCTGCTGTTGTCCGCCGATCTGCTGTTGCTGTCCGGGCATTTGTGAGCCCATCTGCTGTTGTCCGCCGATCTGTTGTTGCTGTCCGGGCATTTGTGAGCCCATCTGCTGTTGCTGTCCGGGCATTTGTGTGCCCATCTGCTGTTGCTGTCCGGGCATTTGTGAGCCCATCTGCTGTTGTCCGCCGATCTGTTGTTGCTGTCCGGGCATTTGTGAGCCCATCTGCTGTTGCTGTCCGGGCATTTGTGTGCCCATCTGCTGTTGCTGTCCGGGCATTTGTGAGCCCATCTGCTGTTGTCCGCCGATCT
>CAZUTM010000022.1:26363-41061 GCA_964623665.1 uncultured archaeon | reverse complement strand
CATACGATAACATACCTCGTTGACCAGCCCCGATTAACGCTAATCTGATAGCCGTCATAAGAATTCACTCATTGATCTTCATGATCCGCTCCAGCCGGTTTATCGAAAATTACTCTGGAAATTGAAACCCGAAAATGTCGGTTTGAAGCGAGAAGTTTATAAAAATCGGTTACTTCTTTCGCGTCTCCGGAGATAATATAAACGCGGAGTCCCACATTATCCAATCGCAAATCGGTAGATGCGCGTATTAGATTGGTGTTATTGAGATTAATGTCACTTAATTCATCGAGAGCCTCTTCTTTCACCGGAAAAGTTACGTTCATTGTGCAAATGATATATCCTTTCATTTGTTCCAGATTCGTTTGATTGGTGATAAACGCTGAGATAGCTTCGCGCAAAGCTTCACTTCTGCTTGTATATCCGCCTTTTTCGCGTGCTTCTTCAAACTCTCTGTAGAGTTCATCCGAAACTTGAAGACTGAGCATGACCATGATTGTTTTTTTACCCCAAAAGACTATAATTCGCATGCCTAAAAAAATTTTGCACCGAAAATCATTGCTATTAATATGCATTTCAATTATTCTAATTTCTCAAATTTATGTTTTCGTACCCAAAGCGATCGCTTCAAGCGACATCGATATTGCGGTATTCTCAAATGATGTAGAATCTCCTTTCGAAAAAGCATTGCAATTGGATCAAAGAACCGGGTACATGAAATTCACAGCGCAAAATCAAAGCGAGTTTCCTTTGTTTGCAAGTTCGTTTAAAGCATTTTTCATTTTGGAAATCGAAAATCTATCTTTAACCATTTTGGAGTATATAAATAAATCGGTTCACCAAGGAGCGGGGGTGTTCATGCAAACAAATTCTCCGAACCAGAAATATCCCGATCAAATTCTTAGTGTTCTTGATTCAATTTCTCCGGTGATAATTAATATTTCGGAGGGCTATCCAAAAGAATACGAACTTGGGTTTGGGGAATCGATAAATACTCGAGAGCAATATGCAGATCACTTCATTTCTTCGCGAATCGGCTTTCTTTCGATGCCACAACTCAAGAATTTGACCATATCATCACTAAAATCCGGCAGCGTTCCGCTTGTACTTTCGGATCGCGGATTTCCGATTCTTGCTTCTTCAAGAATTGGCAACGGTGAATCCATCATTTTATGCACGCCCGTTCGACCCCCTATGAATTCAAACAAGAATCTTCCGAATTGGCCTTTATTTAATTACATGATTTTCACACTTGCAAATTATTTGCGCGGAATCACCGATTTTGAAGAATTCGGAGACTGGTACTATTCGCCGGTGCCCCATACGGAGGAAAAGATCATCGTCATTTCATTGATCGGATTAATCTCGATGATTACATTCGGAGTATTTGCGATCATGAAGCGGAGGTCTCGGTTAACGCCTTTGGAATATAATCCCGATTTCAAGGTCGAACTGGAAAAGGAAAAAATGAGTGAAACGGACAAACAACCGAAGAAGAAAGACAAAGGGATAAAAAAAGATATGCTACCCGAGTTGTCGGAGATCGAAAAACAAATTGGGATTAAGAATTTGGATTGGGACACGCCCGGCTACCATAAACCGCTGTCTGGCTTTTTCACAATCTTTTTCCTCACAATGGCACTTTTACTGCCTCTTGTGATTATCGTTATGTACATCGTTCCTACGTTTATATTAACGGATCCGAGTCAGATGGGGATAATGTTCATCACGGGAAATATTTTCAGTGCGGTTTTTATTGCGGGAGATTTCGGGCTTGCACAAGCCTTCGATAAATTTGTGGGTGAAGAATACATCAAAAATCCAAAACAGGCCATGAAATACGTTCAATTCTTTATTTGGTTTCAAATGATATCGGGATTGATTCAGACAAGCGTAATTGCTCTGCTGGGGTTATTCATTATACCTAAAACGCTTTCGATGGCATTTATGAGTTACCAATTCGTGTTAAAGGCATTCATCCAATGGCCGGGCATCGGCTACCTTTGGACCCATTCATTGAAAGCGATTCAAAGAGCGGATAAAGAGCAAGTGGTTAATCTCATTACGCTCATTTTATTCGACGTGATCGGGATGGCCATCTTTTCGGGATTGTTTTTATCGATCGGAAATTCGAATCCGAGAATCGGTCCTGTGGTCGGCGGCGCAATGGGATTAACGGTTGCTGAAGTCGCTAAAACCTTCGGCCTTCTCATAATTTCCGGTATTATATTTTCAAAAACAGATAAGAGATTCCGGTTAATGGACATGTTCAGAATCGATTTCGACAAAAAATTGGTCAAGGACACCTTGTTGTTCGGATTGAAAGCAATGCTGTCTACTGTGATTTTCCTTTTCGGAAATTTCTTCGTGACCATCATCATCATGCTTCGATTGGATAATTATACTTATTGGGGCACATTTATCGGGTCGGCTACCCTTCTCCTCTACCCGGTAACATTTATGATTGTGTTATTCGAATCTCAATTACCGACGATTGCAGAAAGTTATAGCGCGGGCTGTCAGAATCTCACGAAAGCATATATAACTTACGCGTGGAAATATACAGGAACCTTTGGAATTTTCATCGGTGCGGCCTTCCTTTTCTTTGTGGGTTCCTTTCTCACCGTTATTCTGCCCGATCTCTATAAACCTATGGGTTATTTTGTTGGGTTTTATTCGATTACCAAATTTATTATGCTCTTAGGTGATTTTAGCCGACTTTTCTTAATCTCCATCAATAAAGTCGGAAAATACATCATCTTCGTATTGATTGAACAAATCATACGTGTATTCATCTTTGTACTATTAATCGATACATTGGAACAGCCCGAATTATTGTTGATTTGGGGAGAATTACCCGGGGTTATCATTAAAGTCATTGTGACTTGGGTATATACAAATAAAAAGGTCATTTCTGTGAAGATCAATATTTATCAAACCGTAATTGCCCCCTTAATAGCCACCTCGGTGTTTGTATTAATCGGTTTAGGATTGAATGAGATTTATATCGTTCTTATCAGACTCTTGTTCCCGTTAATTCCAACAATTATTTTTACGTTTTTAATCTTTTCCGGCCTCTTTTTGGTGTTATATCCTTTCATTCTGGGATGTTTGGGGGCATGGGATAGTGAAGGGTTGGCTCAACTCCGATTCGCGAGTTATACTGCAGGACCAAGTCGAAGCTTTGCCAAACTATTTTATAAATTTTCTGTTCTCGGTTCAAAACTCTCGCCAAACTTTGGTAAATACGCCATATCCTTCCAAGGCATTGAAAATGACCTCAATCTGTTATTGGGACTGCAGAAGAAACGGGATCTTTAGCTAAATTCATTCTTTTTTCATTATTTATCCTTCATCAGTTTATCAAATCTTTCTTTTAAAAACTTAAAAAAAAATAAAAAAAATCACAAGGGAAAGAGGCATTCCCGCAGAAATTGCACGTGCTAAACAGAACGTGGAATATTATGTCTATGGAAACTTTTTTTCGGTCTTTATTTTGCATTTTTATCAAATCTTTCTTTTATATAACATCTTATTAATAAACATTAAAAAAAAACAATGGATAGGGGCATTCCCAACGAATATCCACAGCATATTCTGAACGTGGATAATCCCGTGAACTGAATCTTTTTTTCGGTCTTTTTTTTGTTTACACATTTTATTTATAATTAGCGTACGTAATTTATTATGAAATCGTATATATATGCAAATCAAATTAACGTAAGATTCTCCCAAAAAGCTTTTTAACCATCAACGAATATCCCGATTTGATGAAAACTGTTTGTGAAAAATTATTTGGATGGAAAGATCCGCAAGTGGCCATTGTTACCGGCGCATCCAGCGGTCTTGGTGCCGAGTATGCAAAAAGATTGGCGGAAATGGGATTTAGCATCATTATGGTTGCCCGACGCAAAGAAAAGTTGGCTGAATTGGCGGATCTTCTAATAAATCAATATAATGTGAAAGTGGAATCGGTGTCTGCGGATTTATCAACAGATAGTGGTATGGTCCTAATCGTGAATTTAATTAAAAACACGCAAAATCTCGACATCTTAATCAATAATGCGGGATTCGGGCTTTCCGGCCCATTCCTTCAATCGAGTTTAACCAAGGGCTTGGAAATGATGAATTTGCATATAAAAGCCACCACCCTTCTAACACGCGCAGCATTAGAGGTAATGCAACCTAAGAATAGGGGTGTTATAATAAATGTTTCTTCTCTTGCAAGTTACCTTTCGATTCCGGGATCCGCATTGTATAACGCAACAAAAGTGTTCGTGAGGGTATTTACGGATTCCGTGGCCAAAGAATTTGCAAAATCTAAAATAGTACTTCAAGCACTCTGTCCCGGGTTTACTCACACGGGATTTCACAGTACTGATGACTTAAGCGCATTTGATAAATCGAAAATCCCGAATTTCCTTTGGAGCACTTCTGAAGAAGTGGTATCGTATTCGTTAAAAAAGATTAAATCAAAACAATCGGTTGTGATGCCAGGATGGATTAATAGATTTACCCGATCTTTATTGAATTGGCCGATTGTCGGAGGCATCGTTCGTTCTTCGGTGAATAAAAGATCAATGTAATGATCTTTGAAAATAATAGCCGTTTTTGGTTTTTTATCGTGAATGAACGCACGGGAATATTATTTCTCCTTTTATTTTTTTCACGATGCTGGCGATATTGTTTCGATTTAACATTTTAATCCGAGGTTTCTTCTAATTAATAGATTTTTTCAAATTTTTGATTTTTGAGATTTATTCCCTTTCATAGTGGTTACAAATCTCAAACATGCACTCGGAATCCGTTCAAAATCCGATTCCGAAATCTCGAACTGGTGATATTATTTTTTACTCTCATTTGTTCTGCCATTTTCTTCCCACATGATCACTATTTTAAAATTTATAATCGAACTTGTGCATTTCGAATCTCGCCTTGATTTTTTTCGAAAAAAAAACGATGAAATTATGTTGATTTTTAATAGATAATTTTTTATCGATAAATTTATATCGATATATTCATATTGATATATTGGGGGTAAAAAAAATGAATGATACCGAAAAATTTACCGGACCGATTTCCGATAAGGCCTTGGAACGACTCGCCCAATATGTGCATTACTTGCGCAGAAGAGAAGCAGAAGGATTAGAAGTTATTTCTGCGGTCACCATTGCAAGCGATTTGGGCGTGTACCATACCCAAGTAAGGAAAGATCTTGCTTTAACGGGATTGGTCGGCGTGCCCAAAGTAGGACATAAAGTTAAAGACCTTATCAAAGCAATTGAACATTTCCTAAATTGGGATAACGTTCACGACGCTTTCCTCGTTGGGGTTGGCAACATCGGAAATGCGTTGATAAAATATCGCGGATTTGAAACAAGCGGAATCAAAATTGTAGCGGGTTTTGATGTAGACAAAGCCTTAATCGGCAAAGAAATCAACGGAATTCCGATATACCATACCGATAAACTTATCGATTTGGCAAACCGGCTGAAAATAAAAATAGGGATAATCACCACTCCCGCCGAACATGCTCAAGAAGTGGCCGAAATGATGGTGGAGGGTGGCATTTTGGCGATTTGGAATTTTGCACCCGTGGTTTTGAAGGTTCCACCCGACATCATCGTTCAAAATGTGGAATTATATTCGAGTCTTGCGGTGCTCAGCCAGAAATTAAAGTCGAAACTAGAAGCGGATGGGGATATCCCGCAAATCAACGAGGAGGAACAAAAAGAGGAGGAGGAGAAACAGAAATGAGGCAATTTGCTGAGGTCTGTAAAGTGTTGGAACAATACAATTACGAACGTAAGAATCTGATTCCGATTTTATATGCGATTCAATCGGTGTATCGCTATCTCCCGAAAGAAATTTTGGAGTATGTGGCTTCTGCATTGAAAATCAGCCCTGCGGAAATCTATGGCGTAGCAACCTTCTACAGTTATTTTACGCTTGAACCGAAAGGGAAATATGTTATCCGGGTGTGCGATGGAACTGCTTGCCATGTTCGAGGATCCCGAAAATTGGTTGATATCTTACAAAAAGAACTCGGACTCAATGAAAAGAGGAAAACATCTTCGGATCTCTTGTTTACCTTGGAGACGGTGTCATGCTTGGGGGCTTGTGGATTGGCACCGGTTATGGTGGTTAACGATGATGTATATGGTCTCACGACCGAAGAAAAAGTCAAAGAAGTAATCAAAAACATCAAAGAAAATGAGGGTTTAATAAAAAATGATGGAAAGAAGGAGGCAAACAAACAATGAGCGCGGAAACGCAAATTAAGGAGATAGTGGAAATTAAAAAGGAATTTGAAGTTTTGATCGGGCAATATCCGAAACGGATAATCATCTGTGCAGGGACCGGGTGTATTGCGAACGGCTCTCTGAAAGTTGAAGAGGCAATAAGAAAACAATTGATTGCTAGGGGCTTGCCCTATTCCGAGCGCGTGAAAAAAGAGAACAAGGATAATTCAATCTTGATAACAAAGGGAGGTTGCCAAGGATTCTGCCAAATGGGTCCACTGCTCACCATCGAACCTCAAGGAATCTTATACGTCAAAGTAAAAGCTGAAGATGCCGAAGACATTGTTGAAAAGACCATAATCAAAGGAGAACTCATAGAACGATTGCAATACAAAGAGCACGGGTTGGTTTTTCACGGCCACGATGACATCGGATTCTACAAAAAGCAATCTCGGTTCGTCTTGAAAAACTGCGGGTTTATTGACCCCGAAGATATTCGGGAATACATTGCAAACGGCGGCTATGAAGCGGCAAAGCGAGCATATATCCAAATGAGTCAAGAAGAAATCTGTGAATTCGTTAAATCAAGCAAACTCCGGGGCCGAGGGGGAGGGGGGTTCCCCACGGGTACCAAATGGGATGCTGCGCGAAAACAGGTTTCCGATAAAAAATACATCATTTGTAATGGAGATGAAGGTGATCCGGGTGCATTCATGAATCGCAGTGTCTTGGAAGGGAATCCGCATTCGGTCTTAGAAGGAATGATGATCGGGGCCAAAGCAATCGGAGCGGATGAAGGATATGTATATGTTCGGGCTGAATATCCGTTGGCGGTAATCAGAATGCGGAAAGCGGTGGATGAAGCCAAAGCTTTCGGTCTCTTGGGTGAGAATATTTTTGGAAGCGGGAAGAAATTGATCATTCACGTGATGGAGGGTGCGGGTGCCTTCGTATGTGGAGAAGAGACAGCCTTGATGCAATCCATCGAAGGCAAACGCGGAATGCCCACATCCAAGCCGCCGTTCCCTGCCGAAAAAGGATTATGGGGCTATCCCACCGTGATCAATAACGTTGAAACGTTTGCATGGGTTTCATTGATTTTCAAGAACAAAGAGATGTTCACATCGATCGGAACGCCAACATCTCCCGGAACAAAGACCTTTGCGTTAACGGGCCATGTATTACACGCGGGCCTTATTGAAGTGCCTTTTGGAACCACTTTGAGACAAATCGTATTCGATATCGGTGGCGGTGTCTTAAACAGCAAAGGAGAGTTGGACAATTCTGCCTTCAAAGCCGTTCAAATCGGAGGCCCATCGGGCGCATGTTTATCGGAACAATATCTTGATTTGCCTTTGGATTTCGATTCATTAACTAAAATCGGTGCGATGGTCGGTTCCGGCGGTCTTGTGGTGATGAATAAAGATACTTGTATGGTGCAAATAGCGAGGTATTTCATGCAATTCACGCAACACGAATCATGCGGAAAGTGTGTGTTATGCAGAGAAGGCACCAAGCAGATGCTGAACATGCTTGATGATATCATCAATGGTGAAGCCACCGAAGAAACATTGAACATTCTCAAACAATTGGCCAATGCGGTGAAGAAGGGTTCTCTATGCGGGCTCGGAAAAACGGCCCCAAATCCGGTCCTTTCCACATTCAAGATGTTTGAACAGGAATATATCGATCACGTGATTCACAAGAGATGCAGCACCAAACAATGTAAAAATCTCACAACACCGAGCATAGACCCAGTAAAATGTAAAGGATGCACCGTATGTGCAAAGAAATGTCCCGTTGGGGCCATTGAAGGGGAGAGAAAAGAGCCTCACAGAATCAATTCTGAGAAATGTATCAAATGCGGCGCTTGCATCACGACATGCAAATTTGGCGCCATCAGCGGAGGGAATTAAAATGGAATCAATAAAAAATCAAGCAAATCAAAATCAGAGTCAAAATCAAGCGAATCAAAGTCAAAAGCAAAAAATGCTAATTGATAATATCCCCGTGGTGATTGGGGATGAGCGAAACCTGCTGGAATTGATCCGGAAGGCCAATATCGAAATTCCGACATTTTGCTACCATTCCGAATTGAGTCAATACGGCGCATGCAGGCTTTGCTTGGTCGAAGTGAAGGGTCGGGGCCTTCAAGCTTCGTGTTCGATTAAACCGGAACCCGGCCTCGAAATCCGAACGAATACACCGGAAATTCGGGAAATCAGAAAAATCGTTATTGAATTATTACTCGCAAATCATAACAATGCTTGCAACACGTGTGAAAAGAGCAGCGCATGTAAATTACGAGAATTGGCCGAAAAATTGGGCGTGAAAGACATTAGATTCAAAAAACGAGACCAAATGCTTCCGATCGACTCGAGTTCATGTTCTTTGGTAAGAGACCCGAACAAATGCATCTTGTGCGGAGATTGTGTGAGATACTGCAAAGAGATTCAGACGATCGGAGCCATAGATTTTGCATTCCGAGGAAAAAACACGGTGATCGCGCCTTCATTTGAAGTACCATTAGCCCATGTTGAATGTGTGAATTGCGGCCAATGTGCAGCAGTCTGCCCCACGGCGGCAATTATTCCGAAATCGGAGACCCAAAAAGTGTGGGATGCACTATCGGCCCCGAACAAAATAGTTATTGCACAAATCGCACCGGCAGTCAGAGTGGCCATCGGAGAAGAGTTCGGAATGCCCGATTCGATTAATATGATGGGCAAAATTGCCGCATCGCTTAAGCGCATGGGTTTCAAATATATCTTCGATACTTCCTATGCTGCAGATTTAACGGTCATCGAGGAAGCCAATGAGTTATTGAGCAGGATTCAAAGCAGTGAGAAACGGGAATTCCCGCTGTTTTCAAGCTGCTGCCCGGCGTGGGTAAAGTTCGCGGAACAATATTACCCCGAACTGCTCGGAGATCTTTCGACGTGCAAGTCCCCACAACAGATGTTCGGGTCGCTTATTAAATTGGGTGATTCGGCTCACGATCAGCAATCCATGATTCCAAAAGAAGAAGGAAAAGCGTTCTACGTGGTTTCAATAATGCCGTGCACAGCGAAGAAATATGAAGCAAATCGACCGGAATTTTCGCACAACGGAGTCAAAGAAGTCGATGCGGTTATTACTACCCAAGAATTGGCGAAAATGATTAAGGAATCGGGCATTTTGTTCGAAAAAATCGCGCCAGAACCATTAAATTTGCCCTTTGGGTTTGCAACGGGTGCTGGTGTCATATTCGGAAACTCGGGCGGGGTAAGCGAGGCAGTTCTTAGATATGCTGCCAAAAGGGTCTTCAACAATAAAGATCCAGAATTCGTGGAAATCCGAAACGGAAACGGTATGAAAATCTTCGAATATCCGATCGGAGGAAGGAAAATCAAATTAGGAATCGTATCCGGATTGAAAAATGCGAGAAAGATCATCAAAGAAATCAAGGATAAAAAGATTGAACTCGACTTTGTGGAAGTTATGGCGTGCCCGAACGGATGCATCGGAGGCGCGGGACAGCCGATTCCACACGATCTCGCAATTCGAAAACAACGAGCCCAAGCACTTTACGACATCGACAAATCAATTCCTATCAGAGAATCCGACTCGAATCCCTATATACAACAGGTGTACAATCAGGTGTTAAAGCAGCCCAATAGCGAAACGGCGCATCACATGCTCCACACAGAATACCAAAGCAAAAAGCGATTGGATTCCGGAGGAATTGAACTGATGAGTGTTAAGGATCCCGCGGTCAAAATCCAGATTTGCGTGGGCACCAATTGCCATCTGAAAAAATCGCAAGAACTGATCTCGGAAACGATAAACCACATCGAAACCAATGAATTGGAAGACCGGGTAAGCGTAGCGGCCACATTCTGTATGGAGAAATGCGGAAAAGGCCCGAACGCGAAAGTCAACGAAATAGAAATCGAGCAAGCGAATTTCGATAAAATCAAAACCGCTCTTGATTTCGAATTGAAGAATACAAGCAAAAAATGAGGTGAATCACCCCCAATGAATGAAGCCGATACTCCGCGGATCGATCAAGGGACACTAAATCAACCTTCGCAAAGCGAACGCCAAATTGAAATAGTGGTTTGCATGGGCAGCTCGTGTTTCTCCCGCGGAAATAAGAAACTCGTTCCGATAATCGAAAGTTTTTTTCAATCTTTTTCCGAAAAGGAAAACGTTTTACTCAAGCCGAAATTAATAATGAAAGGCAGTATGTGCGAAAATCAGTGCAAATCGGGCCCGAACGTAAAAATAGATGGTTTCCGATATCAATTACAGCAGCCCGAAGACATTATTCCGATATTGAAAAAAATTCTGAATGAGAAGGGGGAGTAAATCAAAATGAATCCGCTGAATCCGGTTTATACCGAAAAGACGAGCTGTGTCGATTGCTATAAATGCGTGAGAAATTGCTCCGTGAAAGCAATCTCAATAAAAGAGCAGAGTGCATGTGTTGAGGCCGAAAAATGCATCGGTTGCGGAACATGCGTGAAAGTGTGTCCGTCAGGGGCAAAGAAAGTACGGGATGATCTCAAAGAATTGCCCGCACTCTTGAAGGACAACAAAATTGTGATCGCTTCGGTCGCTCCCTCGATCATTGCGGAATTTCCGGATATCGGATTACCCAAACTCATCTCTTTTTTAAAAAAAATAGGCTTTTATGGCGTTTCCGAGACCGCGCTCGGCGCACAATTGGTCTCCGCCCAAATCGCCAAAGTATTACAAAAAGGCACATATTATCAAAAAATATTGATCTCCTCCGCTTGTCCGGTGATCGTTCGCCTTATTCAAAGCGAATATCCCGAATTATCGAAATATATTACGCCCTTCTATTCACCGCTTTTGACCCATTCTCAATTATTACGGCATCATTATGGCGAAGACACAAAAGTTGTGTTCTTCGGGCCATGTATTGCGAAAAAATTTGAAGCAGACAATCATGCGTTTCTTGATCTTGCCCTTTCCTTTGAAGATCTGCGGACGTTGATTAAAGATCACCAAACAGAATTTGATCAAACCGTTCCAAGCGAAACGGATTCGCTCATTCCATCGGAATCGGAAGAAGGTAGAATTTACCCCGTGGATGGCGGCATGATAAAAACAATCAAAGCAAACGGCAACTTTCATAATGTTCATTTCATTTCGCTTTCTGGCTTAGAAGCGGTAAGAGATACGCTCGAGAACCTTGAGAATATCAAGGATCAATTTCCCGAAGAGATGATCTTTCTAGAATTACTGGCTTGTCCTGGCGGCTGTATCAACGGCCCATTAACGAAGAAATCGATGAACCTCATTCAAAAAAACTTAATGATTCAAAAGAACACAAAGATTACGGCTCTCGAAGCCCCAAGGGCCGTGGAAATACCGATAGAAACAAATTTTTCGGTTTCCGCATCCAAAGTAATAGAGATAAACGAAACGGATATCTTGAAGGCGCTTCAACGAGTTGGCAAAATGAAAAAAAAGGATGAATTGAACTGCGGAGGCTGCGGTTACGATTCATGCCGTAATTTCGCAAAAGCGCTCTTAATGAATAGGGCTGAAGAGTCGATGTGTGTTTCATATATGAGGAATCTTGCAAACAAAAAAGCCAATGCACTGATTACGGCAATGCCCGCAGGTGTTGTTATTTTGGATGCGACAATGACCGTAATCGAATGCAATCTGCGATTTGTGGAATTGCTGGTTCCGGAAATGGTTGCTGTCTATGAAAATCCATCGACTTTGAAAGGAATGCTCTTTAAGAAAATATTCCCGGAAGCCTTGAGATATCTTGAAAAGGTAAAAGAAGAGAGTATCAAAATTATCGACAAAGAAATCGAACACAATAATATGATTCTTAAAGTATCCATATTTCCCATCGAAAAATCAAATATATTCGGAATGATTATTCAAGACATTACCGAGCCAGCGGTCAATCGAGAGCATATTATAAAGAAAGCCCAAGAAGTTATCAAGAAAAATTTGAAAACGGCTCAACAAATTGCATTCTTGTTGGGTGAAAATGCGGCGGATTCCGAAACCATTTTGAATTCGATAATAAAATCTTTCTCACAAAAACCCGAAAAATGATATACCACACCGTTTATTATACGAATAAAAAGAATTTTCATACGAAAATGAAAATAGAGGGAGAACGCAAAGAGAAAATAAGAAGAAGCAAGGGGTGCATCAAAAATGAATATCATTCCGATTAATCAAATCAATTTTAATTCCGAAAACAATTTCATAGAAGTAGGGTTTGCCCAGAAATCAAAAGACAAACAAAATGTCTGCGGAGATGTGTTTTACACACAAAAACTCGAAGATGAAGATCGGATTATTTGCGTTCTTTCAGATGGCTTGGGAAGCGGGATTAAAGCATCGGTGCTTGCAACGCTAACCGCAACCATGGCAGCAAAATTCATTAATTCAAATATGGAGATCCAAAAAGCCGCAGAAGTTGTGTTGGATACCCTTCCGGTGTGTTCCGAACGGAAAATCGCATACTCTACTTTTACGATCGTTGATATTGATGCAAAAGGAAATACCAGAATCGTAGAATTCGATAATCCCTCCTATCTATTGCTTAGACATGGGAAAACCCTTTATATTGAAAGGAAAACGTTGAAATCACAAAGCGAATCGCTTGGAGAAGTCGAGATCAAATATTCTGAATTCAAAGCCGAACCTGAAGATCGAATCATTCTGGTCTCGGATGGAGTCATCCAATCCGGTATGGGCTCCAATGCATACCCTATGGGCTGGGGCTTGAAGCATTTTTCCGATTTCATTGAAGAAAGTGTAAAAACAGATCCTTCTATCTCTGCATTAAAATTGTCGGAGAAAATCGTTAATGCATCCTATAAAAATAATAATTTTCGAGCTCTCGATGATATTACTTGCGGGATCATCTATTTTAGAAAACCCCGCAATCTTATCGTATTCACAGGTCCGCCCTATGAGAGTTCGAAGGATAAACTGTTAAAAGAAATCGTCGAAAAGTTCAATGGAACCAAAATCATAGCGGGAGGAACCACCGCAAAGATCATCGCAAGAGAATTAAAGAAAGAAATTAAGATTAACTTGAAATCGGCGAAAAATGCCATCCCACCATATTCCGAGATGGAAGGAATTGATTTGTTAACGGAAGGAACCATTACACTCAATTTAGTGGCCGAAAATCTCCAAAATAAAACCTATTCTATTGAAAATCCCACCGATGCGGTCAATAAATTTATTTTGTTTTTATTGGAGAGCGACATTATCCATTTCATTGTCGGAACCCGGATCAATGAAGCCCATCAAGATCCAAGCCTTCCGGAATCGCTCGACATTAGAAGAAATATCATCAAGAGAATGGCTTATGCGTTGGAAACTCAATATTTGAAGAAGGTTAAAATATCTTTTATTTAATGCTCGAATAATAAAATTGAAAACGCCGAATGCATTTTTTCTTGTGATTATCTTGAGCGAAAACGAAACCGATGAGCGCGACTATTTTGAATCGCTGATTTCCGATTTTCTTTCATGGCTGGCCGATATGCTAACTCATTACAATCGAATTAAAGATTTGTTCACAAAAATACCGCCTCTTATTGCCCACCAAAACCCTAGCGTGGAATATCATTGTGTAAATTGCGGAAAATGCTGTCATTTTGATGAGCATTATGTTTGGGTCTCTCCCGATGATATTCTTCAATGGATAAAGAGGTATAGTCAAGATCGAAGAATCAGCCTTCTTCTCTTTTCATTAGCCCAAGTCGAAGATAATGAAGGCTATCTTGGGTTAGCCATGTTATCAAAGCAATCGCTCAGCCAATTTATTGCTGATGCCAAAAAAGAAAAGGGATTTCCAAAAGACACCATCAAGATCTATGAACAATTTCAAACTCAATTAGAAAAGCGACTCAAGAAATACATCAAAGAAGATAATTCATGTATCTTCTACGATCCGGATTCAGAATATCATTGTACGATATATGATATTCGACCAAATCAGTGTAAAACCTATCCGTACGATTATCCAAGATTTTCGCGAATAAATCCCGGAATTAGCAAATTGAAGACTTACGGGATCGACGCAATAGATTCAAAAGAAGAGTCTGAAAGCCCATATTGTCCTGAAAATGCCTATAACCCTCAAAGCAAAGAGGGATATATCAAAATAACAAACGAAAACTTGGAACATGTCAATTTAGACAAGGTTGCATACGTCACCTCCGAAGAAACCGAGGATTTGATGGCTGAGGATCTCGTGGAGTTAATCGCAGAATTGTTTCACAAAGATATTTTGAACCCGAATCGACCGAACAAGGAAATCCAGAAAGAAATAGCCAAATTCTTAAAAATTCCCCAACAATATACACAAAATCTCCGATATAATAATATTTGAAACAAGAAGGGAGAAAAAGAAAACAACAAAGAAAACAACAAAGAAAACAACAAAGAAAACAACAAAGAAA
>CAZUTM010000022.1:2819-26263 GCA_964623665.1 uncultured archaeon | reverse complement strand
AAAGAAAACAACAAAGAAAACAACAAAGAAAACAACAAAGAAAACAACAAAGAAAGAAATATTGTTTGTGAATCATGAAAAAAAGGTTAAACGGTGGCCACAGCGGTGCTTAACAAAATCTTTCTTCTAATCATCTTAGAAATTTGTCCGCGTATCGCAGATTCAAAATCGGCCGTATCGCAAACGATACAAGACTTCATTCTTGAAGTACTTTCCTGTTCTAAAAATCTAAATCGTTGGACAGCAAACTCAAACAGCGTGGTCCATTCTTCTGTATCGAATTTAATTGAGTCATGAACAGCCTCAAACACGAAATAATAATCGGAATAGCCGTAAAAGTATAAATCATGTTTTTTCCAAAGAAGTTTGCAAATTTTCCGTTCTTCGCCTTCAATCTTTTCATCATTTTGTTGGTTGAAAAAAGCAATAATTGCAGCGATGAACCCCGAAGTCAATTCCGGATCTCTTTCTTTAGATTCGGTCTCGATCTGATTGAAATTAATATAGGAAACCAACACCCCAGATTCCCGAATTACATAAAATTTCGAGATCATTTTATGAACTCCCTCCTACCAGAAGAAAACAGATTTGCATTCTTATACTCGATGATTTCACCCGATTTAGGTCGAACGCTCCAATTTTCAAGTTGGAGCGTTTGCACCGAAAAATTTCTTCGATGCAGAATAAAAAGAATTTGATCGAACCAATTATTATTGAGGATATAAAGCCCCTTTCATGATTTTATTAGATTTGAATTCTTTTTTCATTGAAAAATTTGGAATCTTTTGAAGATTTGGGCTAAAATAAAAAGAAAAATGAAAAAATATTGATGGAAATTGAATTAAAATTTAATAATGAGCGTAAAGATTTCGCACGGCTTAATCTTAATTTTCAGTAAAGATCCATCGTAATTTAACTTTTGAATCGGTTGTTCAAGGAGATTGGCTTTGTATATTTCTATTTTTGATGTGACTAAAGATAACCGTAATTCGGTATCTTGGATCTGTTCTGAGGGATTATAGACCCGGATAATAACTCCATGAGGCGCGCCCGAAACATTCCACGTTTTCTTTACCGAAGAAAGAACGATGTTCGGATTTGAAATGTCGATAATAGAGGCTTGTTCATTGATTTTTTGGGGTAGTAAATCATTTCTCAAGCGGTGGTTGAACGGAAGAATTTTTGCGTAGTATGCGTATCTCTGAGCGGATTGATAGACCAGTCCGGCTTTCCAATCTCCTTTGTGCGGTAGAATGCCATATTCACAAACAAACTTTCGAAGACATTGCGAACCAAATGTGCGTAAATTTGGGCCGTTTAACCCCGATTTTCTTCCCAGATGCCCTTTTTGGCTCAGCCATTCTACCGATCTCATAAGAGTGATAGCAATGGTGTTCATTTTTCCGCTTGAATGCCCGGCTGGATTGAAATTATCAACAATTTCGAATTCTTGCAAACCGCGGTTGAAAACGGCAATCCCGCGTTCTCCATTGTTGAGTTCTGTGAAAAGTCCTTGATTATAAATTCCTTGCATATCTTGGTACCATCCATCATCTCTTGGGAGTTTTACCGTGCGTTTTAACACCATAAAATGATCATCTGCATATGAATACTCGGAAAGCAAATGGGCAGGAATCAATGCGCGTAATCGATGACCGGTCATAGTGTTTTCAAACTTGCTAATTACTTCGATATGCTTTAATTTCTTAAAAATACGATAAATCGTTTGAATATGCAAAGGTTTCAATACTTCAGACCGCACACGCGGGGTATCAAGATCCCCTATCAATCTTTCCGGAATCATAAAGTCGATGTCGGCGCAGTACTCCTCAAACAAACCGTTTTCTCTTTGTTTTTTCCAAACCGCTTTGCAATTGGTTGAATAGAAAGGTGTTTCGTTTAGGAGCGGGGCATAATCGTATTCATCACCATCATCGGCCATATCTTCATATGTATTGACAGAAGCATAGGTTATATTCGTTTCCTTATCGAAAATATTGAGTGAACCATCAACATTCAATGTAATCTGATAGTACATTGTTTCTATTAGATGGGTTGCTTTGATTGAGCCCGTATTTGTTTGTGGGACCGGATATTGAGTGCTCACTGCAGCATAAATTTTCCAGCCGAATGCGGGCATTTCTGGGTCATAGAATGAAATTTTAGCGATTGAGTAATTCGATTGGAATTTTTTATATAAGTATTGGCCTTCTTCCAATTCATAGGGGTATTTTTTATAATATTCGATTCCGCAATCGGAAAGTGCTTTTCCATCGCTCGAGTATATTGTTAAAGATGCGTTTGCTAAGCAATCGATATAATCTTCCACCAATGCGCCCTTAAACGGATTAGGGTTGTAGGCGATGAAAAGTCTAATTTCGGGTTCTTTAGCATTGGTTATTCCGGAGATTCTCTTTATAATCGATTGCTTATCGATTCCGGTGATAAGTTGGGCTAAAGCGTAGTTCGCAACATCCGATGCAAGATCCAACGCCCAAGCGAATCTTGTTTCCATGTCTTCATGAACCCTATCGACAGAACAACCGCAAATACTATCATGTGGATGGTTTTGTAGAAGCCATTTCCATGATTTCTCAACATAGGCAGATTGGGGGTCTCCACCAAATAGATAAGACAAAGCCGCAAGGGGTTCTGCATATTTTTCGAGTTCGGTTTGAACCTTCCAATTTTTCTGCTTCAAATACATCCGCGTTGAGATGCACCCGGGCGTGACTTGTGTGTACATGGATCCTCTGAGTTCACCGGTCAAAGTCGGAAAATTATGATTTTCGGATTTTACACGATTGAAATATTCTTCAAGAGTTCCGTGTTCGAGTTGAATATTAAACTCTTCTTTGATTTCTTCATCATTATTCCATTTTTCAATAAATTCGCCTAGATCCCATTCCGCTTGCCTGTGATCCGTTCCGTTTTGCAATAAAAGGGTGTTTGACAAACATCTCGGGCTTAGCGCTTCTACGGCGGCTAAGATTCTTTGAACACCGTTGGGGAATGGAAACATACCTTCAATTTTTGACCGTGTGTCCGTAATCCCAGCAGCGCAGCCATATCCGGTAATATGATGAAGTGCTAACACTCTGGAACCGTCGGGCGATTCATAATAATGTTCCAAAGGCGTGGTATCGTTTTTGCCTTTGTATTCTTCATGATTCCCAAATACGGGCGGATATCCTCTGAAATAATACATGTATGGAATTCCAAATCCTTGTAAAATTTGCGGCATTTGCCAGATATGGCCGAACGTATCCGGGACATATCCCACTTTCATCGGTTTACCGTATTTTTCGGCGATTTTGTGTCCCAACAAGAGATTTCGAATCATTCCTTCTCCCGATTCACAAAATTCATCCGCGAGGACATAAAACGGCCCAACAACAATTCTGCCATCTTGAACCAATTTTTTGAATTCGGGTTCTTTCTCAGGCCTAATTTCGAGATAATCTTCAATGGGCAAGGTCTGTCCATCGAGCATAAAAGATTTAAATTCCGGATGCTTGGGAAGATTCACGATCAAATCATCAATGTTTCTCACGAGCCATTTCCGAAATT
Source organism: uncultured archaeon (assembly GCA_964623665.1). Lineage (GTDB taxonomy): Archaea > Asgardarchaeota > Lokiarchaeia > Sigyniarchaeales > Promethearchaeaceae > CAZUTM01. Next base: position 22,693 of record CAZUTM010000022.1, on the reverse strand, counting down.
CTTCGAAATTGAGATACCATTCACGATCCCAGTGTGTTTCGCTTACGAGGATCCCTTTGAACAACCGATCTTTTCGATTTTCCATAACGCAACAATTTTCGCATCGAATAAGAAGCTTTTCGGGTTAACCCAAAACCAAATATCTGAGGAACAATGGAATCAAATCCCAATTTCTGAATAATATATGAAGCGCAAAGCGAATAATATAAAAATTTTTCATTAGCTTTGGCAGCACTTTCGTGAGATAATCCATATCAATCGATGCGGCAAAATCATTAGCCATACGTGTTTCCGTATATAATTTAAAAAATTTATTGAAATCCTCACGCTTAAATCGCATTAGAATAAGTCTTATGAAGTAATGTATCTTCAGATTGTAGCCCACAGACCTTAGGGTTGGAAGTTCATAATTTTTCACCAAGAATTTTTCCGAAAAATCATTCTGTTTAATAGCTGCTTCAATTGCAAGCGATAAAATTTTACCGGCATTGATGATCATCACGATTCCGCCCCCGGTGGTCGCTTTTACCATACACGCGGCGTCTCCGATGAGTGCTACCCGATTAAAAGCAACACGTTTAGGATAGCCAAAGGGAATCGTCCCTCCTTGCGTATCGATAATATCTTCTTTTTTAATTTTCAGTCTTCTTTCAATCGCTTTTAGAAACGGCACCGGGTTCTGCTTTGCGCCTATTCCGATTCGAACAATACTTTCTGATTCGGGAATGACCCATGCGAATAATTGTTTCCATCTCGGATCGAAATACATCTTAACGGTATCGTGCGGCATTGAATATTTGACGCGTTGTTGTATGCCGAAAATAACCGGATGGTCCACCCCAAAGACCTTTCCGATTTTGCTTTTTGGGCCATCCGCGCCCACCAGAATCTCGCATTTTATCTGTCTCTTGTTTGTCTCGACCAGTATTTTCCCATCAGAATCATATCGAAATTGAAGAAATTTTTCTTCTAAAAAATACTTTGCCCCGTTTTTTTCGGCGTTGAGATAAAAGGAACGATCAAAATTGATGCGATCCAATACAACCGGCTTCTCTTTGCCAGCCATAATGATCTTTTTGTTATTCGGCGCTATGATTTCGGCCTTTTTGATTCGGTTGAAAATCAGGTGTTTTGGAATATACACCATTCGTAGGATTTTGCTGGACACGATCCCCGCGCATTGAAAGGGCTTACCGATGTAATTGTGTTCTTCTATAACGATTGTGCTTATCTTTTTTCTTGCTAATAGTGAAGCCAAATAGTTTCCGGCGATTCCTCCTCCGATAATGCATACGGTAGTGTTTTCCAGCATATTCATAAATTTAATATGTTCGCTTTTGATTTAAATAAATGGTTTCTGCGCGTGTCGTTGGTGCACGTTTTTTATGAGAGAAAAAATGAAACGAAGAAAAGAACTTCAATACGAATAAAAAATGGATTTTAAAGTAGTTTTAATGTGTATTTTAGATGAACTTTTAGATCTGCTTATCCGGAACAAATGCATCGTTGATAAAGACATATGTAATGATTCTTTTCGAGATGAATTCGTCCAAATTATAATCTTGGTTTTTGTATCTCACAAACGAGCGGTTAGTGATGATGATGCCGTTATGATACAAAGCAAGCGAAATGAGGGTTAATAATTCTTGTCCGGCCGTTGAAATGGTCAAGATCTTATCGCTTTCGAGTTTTTTATATTCGGGATGGGCTTCGATTTTCGGAATATCTCTTTTTTCAAGCATGATGTAGTAATTCATATTCCGGGCTTTGAAATAAGAAGTCGCATTGAGAAGTTTTTTAATATTGGGTTCACCGGCAAGGAATCCGCACATAATGTCGTGTGAATCGAGGATGATGACTTTCTCCGCGTTGGTAAGAACTTTACTTTTAAATAATTTCATACCTTCCGTAACTGCGGGGATAATATCCTTCTCTGCAATCAAAGAAAAGGGGGGCTTTTGAGCATCTTTTTCTTTCTCTTGGGCTTCCTCTTTTTTCTGTTCTATTTTTTCGGAACCGCTCAATTGAGATTTGATGGTTTGATCTTGTTTTTGTTTTCCATTAGTTTGCTCCGAATTTGAAAAGATATTTAGAACAGGTTGTTCTAGAGTTGCGGGATTCGCTTTTAATTCGGTTGAGGATGGTGGTTTTCCATTAGGGGTGTCTTTATTGCTTGCGACATTTTGCACCGTTTTTACGGCAGTTTGCGCTTGTGATTCCACACCGCTCGGCTTTTGCACCGTTTTTACGGCAGTTTGCGCTTGTGATTCCACACCGCTCGGCTTTTGCACCGTTTTTACGGCGGTTTGCGCTTGTGATTCCACACCGCTCGGCTTTTGCACCGTTTTTACGGCGGTTTGCGCTTGTGATTCCACATCGCTCGGCTTTTGCACCAAAGAAACCGGTTTTTCCATAATTTCTTTCACAAGAGAAGGAGTCTGGTACTTTATCGGTTCGAACTCTTGAAAATCATCTTGATCTATAGTTAACGGTTCAAATCCATCATCGTTAATCTCATTTGTGATATTTTGGAATTGCGTAATGCTTGATTGAATTTCGACGATTTTCTCTTTTTGTTTATCAGTCTCGTATATTAATTGTTTATACACGGATTCGGATTCATATCCTTTATCTTTCTCCAACTCTTCAATATCTTCCAGAATATCTTGTGTTAATTCAAGAATTTCTTGGAATGGATATTCTTCTTGTTTATCTCCCTTTTTATGTTTCTCAATATAAAGCAATTTTTGCTGATTTAACATTTTTTCTATGGTTTGTAAGGCAGAGAGCGCGAATTTACGAACCTCTTCGTTTGAATCGAAGAGGAAATATCGAAGCGTAGAAATGGATCTGCAATGATAGATATTTTCCAGAGATTTGGCCACATGTCTTCGTTTTTTCCAATCCGGTGAATTTGCGAAATTCAATATTATTTCAAGGGCCTCTTCGGATTCCATGTATGATAATGCGGAGACAATCGCAGCAAACTCATCGAAATCTAAATCTTTTTCTCTCAGTCGTTCAATCAGGGTTGTTGAATACTCTTTCATCTTAAATTTGCCTAAGCCGCGAATTGCGGTATATCGTAAATTCAAATTATCGGATTGGGCTAATTGCCAGAGTTGATGTTTTACGGGTTCATATTTCGTTTTTATTAATATCATCAATAATCGGGAAATAAAATCCTTATTCTCTTTTCCTTGAATGATAATATCGAGGATTTTTTTCTTTTGATCTTCTGAAATGTTTTTAATAAGCGACCGGATGATTTTCTCTCTTCTTTTTGCATTCCCGGTTTTTAATATTTCAAGTCTTTCTTCGTACTGCTCATCTGTAAGAATATGCTTGGCAGGTTCTGAATCGTCTTGCAATTCTTCATCCAATTTTTTCAAATCTTCAGGATCCTCGATTTGCGTTTCATGATATAATTTTTTATGTCGTATGAGATTCCGCTTATTATAAAAGGCTTCTCCACAAAATTCACATTCAAACGGTTTGAAATTGTGTTTATTTATCCTGTGATTAATCAGATTCATCTCGTTATCGAATACCATTTGACATTCGGGGCAAAGATATTCTTGGCTATCAAAATATCCGAATTCCTCAACGTTCTCTTGTTCGTCATTTCCCATATGCTTTGCTTTGAGATGTTGAATTAATCCTTCGATTGTTTTTGTCTGAACCATGCAGACCGGGCAAATCGGATGTCTATTTTTCATGTGTAATTCAAGATATTTCTTTTCAAGAAACTTGACTCCACAAATTTTACAACCGAATGGTTCGGACTTCCCATCTTTCGGACTCTCCGCATCCGGCGGATTATCTCTTTGTTTTTGTGGTTCTGATTCGTTCTGTGCACCTTGTGAATTTTCGGGAAAACTCATGATTACTAAAAAAATGCATGGGAAATTTTTAAAAATTTTGAAAGCCCTTCAAAGAGCAAGGGGAGAAATTAATTGCAGATGAAGCCGTTCAAACAAAAAATGGGCGTTCCAATTGAAACCGAAGATTTTATTATTTTTCGTCCCAAGCTTTCCTATCGAACCAATGCAAACATCGCCTTTCTCAAAGGAGAAGAGCCAATCATCTACGATCTCGGTACACCCTTCAATCCCGGGGCTGCTGTCATCGTGGATTATATTCAAAAAAAACAAATAAATGTAAACCATATCCAATATCTTATTATCTCACATTGCCACCAAGATCATTATCAAGATCTCCCCGCATTCCGAAGATTAATTCCCAATGCTTCGGTATTATGTCATAAATCGGATTTGAGTTCGATTATGCATCCATTTCGAGTTCAATCATCTTGGAAAGATGCTTTAAAGATGAAAGGATGGAAATCCCCAATTATAATAGGCTATGAACTCTTTTTTGAGGCATTTTCGCCTTTCTATTTCAGAAATATTTCTGGAGTCAATCGGGTCGATAACACGGTTTCGGATGGTCAATGGATCGGAAAAAATCCGCAAGTTCAGATTATTCATACTCCGGGTCATTCAGATGGTCATATAAGCCTTATTGATTCGAATAGAAATTTATTTCTCGGAGATTTTGTTCCTTTCACCCCTTGGATTAATCCCAATGAGAGATCCGTTGATGAAATGTTAAAAAGTATTGATAAAATAATAAAATTATTAAAATTCAAAGCGAAAAGAGTCATTCGGGCTCATGGAGATTATCGGTTTAAAAATTGGGAAATTAATGCTCCGGATTTCGAACTCGAAAAATTTGAGTTCTTTAAAGACTCAATTCATCATATTTTAGAAACAATTCCTCGGTTTTTGAAGACACCTCGGAGGATCGAACAAATTGCTCAATTTATCAACCCGAATTATGACAAATATAGCAAAATGATGAAGTTGTTTTTCATTCCGCCCGCGTTAACATGGGCGATGGCCTATTGTGCCAAATTGAAATTAATGGGAAAGATAGTTGAAAAAAAAACGGCGTTTTACTCCCTTTGGTCGGTTTAATCTCGGGTTTTTTGAGCATTCACACTTTCCGTTATTTCCATGCCCTTGGTTTCGGGAAGCAGAATTTTAACCGAAATCGGAATTACTATAATTACCCAAAGGCCATTTAAGATGTAAGATAATCCCAAACCCATGAATTGTGTTAACAATGAAGAGATTAACGCTCCGAATGTCATACCGATTGCATAGGCAAAGGAACGCCAACCCACCGAATAGGCGCGTATTTCCGTGGAGAAACATTCTGCGCAATACACTTTTGAAAGCGTAAAATTACCCCAAAAGCCGATTTGTGCCGTCACTATGAAGATAAAAACGCCAATTATAAACCCATACATCGTCGCCATAACAAGACTCGTGATTGATATGAAATAGCACACAGAGAAGAAATTCATCATTTTTTTTCGACCGAATCTATCGGCCAACATACCGGTAAGCCCAAATACAAGTAATGATCCGATACCCGCAATTAGAATGAGAAAAGAAATCATATCATTATCCAAAATATAAAGACTGAAGAATTTTTCAATAGTTTGCAATGTATTATAATTGATTCCAATCACAAACCCAATTGCAATGAACGCCAAGGATCTTTGTTTCGATTCTCCGGTAAAGGGCGCAATGATCTGAGCCCGAAGGGAGTTCCAATTCCATTTATTCAATTTGTGCGCTTTTTTCTCCAAAAATACATCAGATTCTTTGAGAAATATACCCAATAATGCGAGTGGCATAGCGAGCCACACAATATAGGTCATATGTACCCAAGTATGAGGTTCTGCAGGGTTCGTTGCCGTAGAACGTAAATAAGGAATAAGAAAAACGCCAACTGTTCCGATAAATGAAATGAAATAGAGATAAGTAGCACGTTTTTCCTTGGGCGCCACTTCGCTAAGCATTATCACCCAAAGATCAGAACTAAAAAAAATAAATAGAAGGAAAAGACTCCATGTGAATTGTGAAAAAGTCTGAGAAATGCCCATCAGAAATGAAGCAAAACCCATGCCGAAAAACACAAAAATCAGCATCGGTTTTCGACCGATGCGATCTGCCAAAAATAAATTCACAATCACAAAATATAATCCCAAAGAAGCAATGGAAAGCCCTAAATAATATTCAGAAATCGTGACCCCGTAATCCGAAGTAATATAGGATACAATTGCAGGGTAAAATGACGTTGTATACGTATCATAAATCTCGTATAAGGCAAGATAAATGAGAAGAAATAGAAAATAAAATTTCCCAAAATGTCGTTTCTGCAGTTGCGAGGCCATGATAAAGTTACAATTTAACATTTATAATACTTTTCGGAAAATACCTTCATGAAAATCAAAGAAAGGAAAAATACAAAATCCCGAACAACTCATCAGAATGCAGATTCGAGAATCACGTTTTGGCGTCTCAGTTCATTTTGAAGCAGTTTTATATCAAGATCTCTCGGTTGCACATTGCTTTGAACGCATAGCGCCGCTGCAGTTCCAATTGCTTGACCGACAACCATGGTAGAGCAAATCCCACGATGCGCATTCAAAGCGGTCATTGTTTCATCGTCAATTTCGCACGATACCGATCGAGCACCGACCAGCAAACCATCAATATGTTTTGGAACAAGGATCCTATACGGAATATCATATCCCACTTCTTCTTTTGGGTTTCCTCTGCCGACATCGTGCCCCGTGTTCCGACCTATCACATCTTCGAATTTAGCGTGGCCTTTCACATCTCTATAAGTCAATTCATACACACCATTCAATATTCGCGTTTGGCGTAGCCCAATTCTAACCGATGTTCGCTCCACATAGCAATTCTCCCATCCCGGAATCGTTGAATGGAGATCTCTCAATAAATGAATTCCGATGAGTTGATTAAATTGGAGTTTCGAGATCGCCTCGGGATCGGTCTGATCCGCAAATGATATTGGACCTTCTATGGCAAAAGTTCCAAAATACTTCGTTTTTCCTTCAATCTCGTATTTAAATGTCTTTAAAGTCTTAAGCCAATAATATATAGGCGGATTCAAACCCAATGCTTGATATTGTTCGAGAAGACCGGGAAATTTTTCATCTGCTTCATTAATATAATCGGCTCCGCCACGCATCATGATCACTTTTCCTTCTCTGACATGCTGAATCATTTGCTCCTTGTTGTCCGGGTATTTTAATTGCCATGTATCCGGGTTCTTCCAAAATGCCTCTACGAATTTGTCAAGATCAACGTTTCCGAACCATGCATAAGTTTGCATGGGCATTCTCTTATATTTGGATTTCTTTATGCCGAGATCGCCCGCAGCAAGGTACGAAACATCATTATTGGCCGTACAATCCAATATAATCTTCGTTTTTATGCACTTTAAGCTGGAAATATCGGAAACTATTACGTAATCAATCTCAATCTTTTCGGTTTCCAAATTAATCTTTTCGAGGGGCTTTTTTAATACGACATCGATAAATTTTGTCATTAAACGGACTTCCACGCCGGCTTCCATCAACATCTCGTGCATCACCAATTCTAAATCGTTCAGATCAAGAGGCACATCACCCATCGCTCTCGGATCTTTTTTATCTTTGAATGGGGGGCCTTTTCCTTCCAACCACTCTTTATAGAGAGGATCCGAATGCCCTTTCTCAACAACTCTCCGGATGAGTTCTTTGCCAAACCCTGCAACGATATCTTGCCCCGCGTTATTTCTATATTCCCGAAATTCGTAATGGCACACCATTGTTCCAACGGATTGCCCGCCCAAATATCCCTCTTGCTCTATCAATAAAACCTTGCAATTTGGATTTGTTCTTTTTGCGCACACCGCCGCTGAAACTCCGCTTTGAGAACCGCCGATCACCAAAATATCTGTTTCCATTTCAATCGGCACGGATTTCTGATATAAAACATTCATATAATTTAACTTTCTTTACGATTCAATAAGAAGCTTTTTGAAACCGGTTGAATTATCTTTTTTATGCAAAGATCGGGTTCCAATAATTTTGCATTCATCCGAAAATTTCGTAAAGCATTCGAGGATTGTTTGAAACAAATTGCGTTGGAACCAGAAAAAGCAGATCACTATTGGGACTGCAATATATCAATGGATTTCGAGGAAAAAGCCAAATATTTTAGAAAGGTCTATTTTCGATTGTTGTATTTGAAGATCTTAACCGATTGGGGGTATCTAGATCATGATTTTTTTGATATTATGCAGTCCCAAAGGGGAAAAGAGTATAACGATTTAATATTACAAGATCTTTTTGAAGATTCTAAGAGAATCTCTGATTTCTCCCAACATCTAACGGATAGCGCGAGGCAAACATTAACAACGGCGAAAATATTCACTCGGCCCATTGCAATTTGCGCATTTTCTGAGGAGAAGAAGGGTAAAAAACAAATAATGAATCACTATGCCTACACAAAAATTATTGAAAATATCTTCCGAATTAATCTGCGGATAAAAGATGATGATTTGGAGGGGGATTCCGAAACTCAAAAAGTGGATTTCGATACATTGGGGTATATTTTCGAAGAAACGCTTAATATTTCTGGAGATACTCGGAAAAAGACAGGAACTTATTACACACCGAAATGGGTGACCGAATGGCTAACCGCAAAAACAATAACCGGTTATATCCTTAGTAAAATAAACGAAAATATTCGGAAATACAATGAAAAGATCAATGAGATGCATAAGAAGATAGCTATAATCAACGAACATTCCGGTTTAGATGACATTAACTTAACAAATGTGAGTGAAAATAGCCTTGTTGCCGAATGGATATTTCAAATATTGATAAAAATAAGGATATGTGATAATGCTTGCGGGGCGGGAGCCTTCTTGGAACCTATTGCCGATTTTCTGTTAAAATTTTTCAGAAAATTAGGCTCGAAAGAACTAAAATTGCCCCAAAATGAAAAAAAATCAATGAAAGATCCATTTGAACCCGAATTGTTTATTCTCAACAATCTAATTTTCGGTGTAGATATAAACGATCAAGCCATCGAATTATCAAGAATAAGGCTATTCCTTTGGTTTCTCAGAAAGACAAAAATACAATTACAAAATTATAAGAGAGACGCTAATTCAGAAAAAAACATCACAAAGCAAAACCATAAATCTTACCAATATTCTGAATCTCTGGTGGATTCAATTAGTAAAATCAAGTTCAACCTTTATATTGGAAACACACTTTCACCGGATCGATTCCCTCCAGAGCTTAAAGAAGATTTTGATATTATCATTGGAAATCCACCTTATGGAAATCTGCTTAGTGCTGCGGAAAAGAATGCCTTCCATCAGATCTATCCATTCTCAGCGCCAAATGAAATTTCGAGTTATTTCATTGAAAGATCAATTCATAATTTGAAATCCGGCGGATATTTAACATATATAGTTACATACGCCATCACATTTCACACCGAATTATCGAACATACGAAAAATGATAAAGGATTCATTTGAAAATACGAAGATAATTACATTCGATAGGGATAAATGCAAGATCTTTTCTTCCATGACGCAGTCCGTTTCGGTTTTAGAATGTTGTGTGAAAATGTGTAATTCAATTAATAATAATCAAAATTCTATTAATAATAATCAAAATTCTATTAATAAAAATCAAAATTCTATTAATAAAAATCAAAATTCTATTAATAATAATCAAAATTCTATTAATAATAATCAAAATTATATTAATAATCAGAATATTCTTCGGAATAATCATCATGTTGGGATATATTCCTCCGAAATGTTCAGAACGATCCCCAAATCGCTTGATTCAATACTTCTCGAAAACATCGAAGGATATTTGTTCCTAACTAAAAATTTTAAATTGGGAAAGGATTGGAATCAAGAACACCGATTGCCGAAACTAGGAACACATAAACCCATCCTTGATAAATTATCTAAATGTAATAATATTTTAGGAGATCTTCTTTTGAAAAATGGTGGCGAACAAATGTGGTATCGGAATACCGGAAATTACTGGTACAACGCGTGGACTTGGAAGCCCTATTCCAGTTCCGATATTCATTCGCTTCATGTGAAAGATGGTTTCATGAACTTTGTATTATTAATCATCAACAGCCAAATCTTCTATGTCTGGAACCGAATCTATGGTGATGGCCGTCATCTGAATAATGATTTATTAAAAGGATTTCCGATTCCAGACATCGATACAATCCGAAATATTGAAAATGAAATTTGCCGATGGAAAGATATTTTGATGAAAGAATTGAAAAGGGTGTATGATGAGAAAAGAAACAGGTTCTTGACCTCGCAGATAAAGAAAACGCTCGATTCAATCGATGTATTTCTCGCATCTTTATACGGGTTTGAAATGCATGAAATCGAGTATATTTTAAACTACGAGCGCGAAATTCACGGGGGATCCCAAATAGAACTCGAATAGATGTCGTTTTTCCGAATCGATCTTAATACTATTAAGAAAAAATCACCCTACAAGACAAAAAGCCTTTATATGCATTCCAACCATCCAAAATGAGCATTAACATCTTTTTTCTCTTTCTCTTTGCTGATAAATTCAAGGAATTCATCAACCAAACCATGATCTTCAAGTTTTTTAAGTATTTCTGAAAATACTTGAACTTTTTCTTCTTCTTCCATGTATAAATCAAATATTAAGGATTATAATATAATTCCGTGAATATTTTAAAAGCTATGATTAAAATACACTAATAAATTGAAAGCAAAAAATAAAGCATAATAATAAAACGAATATGGTTTCATTTAAAGAAATAAATCGACCAGTGGAATGAGATCTTGTTTGAAATTCTTGATGGTCAGCGTTTCGCTGCGAATATCATCCGTCAATACCCATAAGTTCACGGAAATATTGTTATTTATCTGAAGTTTTTCGCAAATAAAATACAGATTGTTGCGCGGATATTTCAAATGAAAATACTCCTCTTCAAGAAGACCGGCATTCCTATGAAAGAGCACCATCGTTTGAAGATAGGTCCCTGTTTGGATGACCAAGTTCTCATCTTCGTTGGTCATTCCGGCAGATCCGTATAAAAGCCCGCCTTCATTGGTTAAACAAATCGCACGAGCATTGATATTTCTCATGTAAATCTTCAGCATCTCTTCAATCACAACATTGCTTGTGGAAATTCGCTTTAAAACCATCGAAAAGACTTCTTCGATGCTATTGCGATCAAAGATTGAAGAAATTGCAAAGCCTATATCAAGTCCTTGATCATTCATTGATTGGATTTTATCCATGATCTCTAACCTAATAAGATTCGGTTCGTCATAGCTTTGTACATCAGGGTCGTATTTGGTAAACACAACGAGAATCGGAACTTTCACGTTTAATTCTTTGATTTTATTAAGAATGGATTTAAAATAGTCCAGTGCATCTTCTTTCTTTTCTTTCTCTTGAATATCAAAGCAGAAAACAATAATATCGGTTTCACAGAAATACATGGCGGGTTTGTCAATATACTGTTTTCGATATTGTTCTTGACCGCCTAGGTCCCACACCATCACAGAATACCCAAAAATATCCACTTCCTCTCTATTAACCCCCTTCGTAGGTAATATCGTTTTCAGTGCAGAGTATCTTTCTTGAAGGATTTTGATGATACTGGTTTTGCCGGCATTCTCCAGACCAACGAATAAAATTTTTTTATCTTTATTTGAAATCGCTGCGGTCGCATAATATTTTATCATTTCTGCGTACATAATCCAAAGATTGGTGTCTTCCTCCGAAAACCCTTCTATCTCGAGATCTCCTTCGAATTCCGCGAGATCTCCAATAGTTTTGACATTTAGTTCGTTAAAAATTGATTCAAGATCTGATGGAATTATTTCCAATTGGGTGACCGGAATATTCAAAACATCGTGTACCTTTTCGATCTTGGAGAAATCTACGTTAGATTTGAAGAAAGGTTTGAGTTTCAATAGTAAAGTGTTCATATATCGAAAATAATCCAATTTCGTTAAAAAGCTTTGCGAGTATCTTGCTATTCTCTCGATGTGAAAGATCAATTACAATATTTGAACAAAAAATAAATCGGAGCAAAATTAAAAACGATTCATGAGTTTAGAACCGCAAGATTTGCAGACCATGTTTGGGAGTTTAGGAAAACAATCCTTATGATACACAGCATTACATTTTGGATTTCCGCACGGAATTACTGGCTCATTTTCATCGAAAATTGAATTGCAAACGGGGCAGGCAGAATATAAGGCTGCGTCTCCCAATGTATTGGCTATAACTGTCTTACAAAAATATTGTCTTTCTTCCTCCTCATCGCTTGATTTTCGTATTTCGGATTTAAGTTCTTGATGAATTTTGGCCGAGGCCACCACTTCCTTAGGCACTTTTACAAGATAGAAGCAATGAGGGCATCGAAAAATCGTTCCTCCGGACTCCTTATTATTTGCGGCAGCCCACCCCGCAGCACAGTGAATATGCATGGGTGTTCCGCAATTCGGACAATATCTTCCGCAGACTCCAAAATCGCTTTTACAAGTCATACATTGAGAAGCAAAGCAGATCGCGCACATATTGTATTGTTTTGTTCCGCGCAACCGATCTATCAGGTCTTGTTTTCCGCCATCGCTCATCTCTTGAACGGTGAGGAGCGGCGCGGCAATCTTTTTTAAGACAGCAGTGAATGCTGCAGACTTTGTATAGCCTTCACCCATAGCACCATAATTAGATTCTGCGAGCTCTTGCACAGCAAGCATTAAATTTGCAGAATCGTTTGAATATTCATATTTTCCTTGGGTAAGATCCGAAAGCCGCTTCATGATATTGAAATGCTCCACTTCTCCAAGCCTGAAACAATCGATTTTAATGGAGAGCTGTTGTGCAAGTTGCCCCATTTTCAAAGGATCAAGCTTTGATGTGGTAAACTTCCCATCCGAGAAGATTACAATGCGGGGCACCTTAGCACCCGATAACCGTAATTGCTCGATATGGATTTGAATGGCGGTTCCGATCGCATCTCCTAGACAAGACGAACCACCGGGCCGAATATCTTCTATTTCTTCAAGGAACTCTTCATACCCTTTCCCATCTGCAAAATCAATTAACTTTTTGGCTTCAGAATTAAAAACCACCAACGCAAAGCCGGTGCTGGAGTCATTATCAGAGCGCGCTTGGATATATTTAAGAATGGCACTTTTGGATGCATCTAAGCGATTGGGAGTGTAATCGGTTCTTGCCATTGAACGCGATGTGTCCAGAACAAAACATACATTTTCGGAGATCTTATCTACCATTTTCAGCCCTCGTTGATGTATATTCGACTTTCTGTCGTTTTAAACTTTGTGAAAATGGGTTTGTTGAAACGCACCCATTGAAAATCCTTATTTTGCTTTTCTATCGATTTCACAAAGAACAAAGTGTGGCAAAATTTGCTCGAAAAAACGTTACTACCCGATGCAACGGCAATAAATTATGCGAAAATTCCCGATACCCTATCAGTTTTTTGAGTAGTTATTATCCAATTATCGATTTTTCAAGGATATCCCAAAACGGGGTAAGCCTACCGATATTAACCCCTTTCAATATCCTTATATCATCGGATATCCCGTAATCAATCAATTCTTTAGTCAGATTATAAAATCGGAGTTTTTTTAAATTTTCAATTACGGCTTCAGGCAATCCTCTTTCGACGACAGTTATCGGATTTTCGAGTTGAGTATCCGAAAGCTCTTGGAATAATTGAATCAAAAACATCTGAATGGTAAGCATTTTCAAATCTTCAAATGAATAAAGTCCGTGTGAAATGATATTGTTTTTAATTATACTGATTGCATCCATGAGGTCTTTGATCGACTTCTCCGTTTGTGTTACCATCCGGTCGATTTGACCCAATTCTTTAAAACATATAGTTTTCAGCAGATTATACTCACATACATGCAGGATCAACCAGGCTCTGACATTGATGATCAATCCTTCCATAATCTCGTCATCTTGATGCTCTTGTCGTATTCTTTCAACTTCTTCATTACATTCTCTGAAAAATCGTGCAATTTCCCGAGTGAGTTCAATGGACTCTTCAAATTTTTTGCTTTTCATGCGTTGTAACAATTCTTGTTCCTTCTTGAGAACGTCGAAGGTTGTCTTTTTAATTTCCATAACGGCTTTCAAGATGAGATTTTCTGCTTTGTCTATTTTATCGATTTTCTGATAACATTCGCTTGCCTTTAAGAAAAACACGGCTGCGAGCGATTTATTGGATTCGGGATCCGCTTTCAAGTACAATTCGGCAACGTCATTGTAGAGCTGGGCTGCTTGGTTAAAATCCGGTGTTTTATAATTGATTTCTGCTAAAATCAATTTGAGTTTGGCTTCTTCTTCGGGAATATCGAATTTTTCAACATCAAGGAGTATTTTGTCGATTTTACTCGCGATTAAAATCACATTCTCATTTTGATCTTGCAGCAATTTGGTTAATTTTGTTAAAATTGCAGCGATTTTGGAATACTGACCCATCTCAAGATACATATTAATCGCTTTGTCAAAAGCGGAGATTGCTTTTTCGATATTTCCTTTTTTAATCATTGATTCTGCGCTTTTAATGATTCGCTCGGCTCTTTCTTCCTCAAACTCGAAATCTTCCACCATAAAACTTTCGCCCGCTCTTGTATCTCACTTGGATAAATTGATGCAAAAATTTAAGGTTATTTTAAACGAAATTCGGCAACTTTTTAATGGTTGGGTGCTATTTGAAGAGCATCAAGGTGAAAAAACAACAATGATGAGAAGTGGAGATTCTGAAGGGTACGATAGAAGTTTGACCATGTTCAATCCCGAAGGTCGGCTATTCCAAGTGGAGTATGCCCGAGAAGCGGTGAAAAGAGGAACACTTGCCTTGGGCTTGAAATCGAACAAAGCGGCATGCATCATCACTTATAAAAAGTTGATGAAATTAATGGAACCCGAATCATTACAAAAGATATATATGTTGGATGACCATGTTGGCTGTTGTATTGCTGGATTGCATGCAGATAGTCGTATTTTGGTGGATTACACCCGTGTCCAATGCCAAATTCATAGATTATCATATCTGGAACCCGTAAGAATGAATACGATTGTAAGAAAAATTGCGGATATCATGCAACAATACACACAATATGGTGGGGTTAGACCCTTCGGGTCAAGTTTGATGTTAATCGGAATCGATCCGGATAATCAATTAAGACTTGCAGTTACTGATCCATCGGGGATCTATAAATTTTGGAAAGGAATGGCGGTTGGGAGAAATAGCGAAGATGCAAAAAATCGACTCGAACAAGATTTGAAGGATGACATGGATTTGAACGCAATTATTACCTTAGGTGTTAAAATCTTAAAAGAACTTGTGGAGGATCCGATTACAGCGGATATCCTTCAAGTTGCGGTAATTAGCGTTGATAATCCGAAATTCAAGATTCTAACCGAGGAAGAATGCAAGAAATATTTGTAATTCGCCCGTGTTCCCGAACGAGCAAAGGATTAACCAAATTCTTCACAATTTTTTATTGTAATTTAAATAAGGTATTTATTTTTATTTTATGAATACTTATTCTGAATCATGGCAATGAGCGATGAGCAAATTGAAGCGCTGTTAAGAAAAGCACCAAATGAAATTACGCAACAAGAACGCATGCAAATTATAAATTACCGAATGAAGAAGATCAAATATAAAATTGCAGTAATCTCAGGAAAAGGCGGTGTAGGAAAATCAACCGTTGCAGTAAATTTGGCGATGGGGCTTGCTGCACGAAAAAAAGCGGTAGGATTAATGGATCTTGATATCACGGGGCCTAACGTTGCACGGATGACCGCAACTGAGGGAATGAGACCCGAAATAAATAGTGAACATAAAAGCTTTATTCCGGTAAACGGCCCGTTGAATGTGAAAATTATGAGTATGGCATTTCTTCTCGCAAGCAGCGACGACCCGGTCATTTGGCGTGGACCGATGAAAATGGGCCTTGTTAGGCAATTTTTAGGCGAAGGAGAATGGGGCGCATTGGACTATTTAGTTATAGATTTACCGCCGGGCACTGGAGATGAAATTCTCGATATTTTACAATTACTTCCCGATGCTTATGTTCTGATAGTTACCACTCCGCAAGATGTTGCGCTTTTGGATGCCAGAAAAACCGCGATAATGGCAAAAACCATGCAACATGAAATTCTGGGGTTTGTCGAAAATATGAGCGGATTTATTTGCCCAAAATGCAAAGAATTTACGCCAATATTCGGACAAGGCGGAACAGATAAAGCATCTGTGGAATTGGATGTTGAACTTCTTGGAAAAATTCCGATCGAAACCGAAATCCGAATTGGTGGGGATTTAGGAACACCCTTCTTGATTCAATATCCGGACTCCGCAAGCGCCAAGGAATTCAACAAGATCTTGGATAAAATACAGAAATATGTGGAAGAAGGAAAATAAGTAAAGTGGTAAACAAACATCGCCGAATATGAAATTTTTTAAGGTCTGGCTCGCTTTTTTAATTATCTATAACTATCAATGATTCCTTGGGGCCATAGTCTAGCCTGGTATGATGCTTGGTTCGGGACCAAGAGGCCGGGAGTTCGAATCTCCCTGACCCCACCATTTTTTCGTATCTATTATTGCAAAACGTTTTTGGGCCTTTCAACTAAGAGATTTAATTATCTCCATTCAAAATATCAGCACGATAATTTTCATTGCCAGATTTATCGGGAATGCCATATTTGAAATATAATATCAGAAATAAAGAGAAATATTTGATTGAAATGAAGAAAAAGTCTATGAAATTTATAATTTATATTTTATAATTTTTCTCATTATTCGTTTTTTTCGCTTCTTGATTTCTCCTTGCACTCGCTTGGATATGTCTTCAAAATCGAACGAATCGGCCAGCATCTTCAAAAAAACAAGATTATATGTTATTGAGATGTCTTTATCATTTCTAGAATACAACAATTTCAGTTTTTCATTCACGATTGCCGGGTCATTTATTGGATTTTTTTTAGATTCAATGATTTCATTACGCATTTCATCCAGAAATTTATTAAATACTTTTTCTCTGCAGCTCTCGAGGATTTCGGAAAACAGCATCGAACCAATAAGGAACGGATCGGGTTCTTCCAAGGCCGCGGCATTATCATAAGTATTGCGAAATTTGGTGTACACACGATCCGCATCGATGGGTAAAACATTTTCATTGAATTCCTTTACGTATTTCAAGTAATTTTTCTCATTGAAATAATGCAATATGGATAACATCTTTGCGTAGAGTTTATTAATAGCGAGTCCGGACCGAGGAATTTTGACAGAAACCTCTTTGGTTCTTCCATAAATGATCTCATTTCCATCATGAAATTGTTGATTTATCAACGCTTTGATGAGCTTTTCTATCTCAGTATTCGGTTCGGCGCTCATTATCTCCAACAATGATTTGAAAATTATAATTTTTTTCTTTTGGTATTGAGCCAAAAGCGAAAAACAAATAAATTTTTGAAGATTTTTTTAAGCATCATGGGCGAGAAGATTGAAATCGATGGAGTTGAGTTGATCTTAAGTGAACCCGATGAAATCTCCAATATGAAATGGATTGGGGGAGAACTCTACATTAATCAATTATTGGCTGCATGGTCAAAAATCGACGTAAACGACATTCCGCTAAACCCTCAGATATTAGGGAAACCGGGCACCGGAAAAACGACATTAGCATACTCCGCGGGTAAAATGTTGAATATGCCGGTGTACATCTTTCAATGTACCATGGATACACGGCCGGAAGATTTACTGATTACTCCCGTTATAGCTGAAAATAACACGATTAAATATCATGCCAGCAGTTTGGTAAGTGCAATGATAAAAGGTGGTGTATGCATTCTGGATGAGGCAAATCGAATGGCGGAAAAAAGTTGGGCTTCTCTCGCCCCATTGCTTGATTCCCGACGATATATTGAATCTATCATCGCGGGGATAAAGATCAAAGCGCATCCCAATTTTCGCATTTGTGTTACTATGAACGAAGATTCATCGACCTTTGAAGTTCCCGAGTATATTCATTCTCGATTACAACCTCAAATATTTATAGAATTTCCCGATCCGGACACCGAGTTTAAGGTATTAAAATACAATGTCCCGTACACGCCCCAACAGATTTTGGAGTATGTTCGAGATTTTCTCCAGTATAGCCATGATCACAACGACCCTTTCTCTGTAAGGGATGGTGTAAATATCTGTAGATACTATATTAAGCATTACGGCCCGATAAACATGGAACTTCTTAAATTATTGTCTAACAACAAAGATAAAATCAGAGGAATAAATGAAAATACAATAAAGCAAATTAAAGAATTAACCGATATCATGATACTTGCCGAAGCGGTGAAATCAATTTTAAAAAGTGAAGGTGTGAAAAATTTTATTGAAGTAACCCGAATACGAATGGATCTTATTATGCTTTCCGATGAACTCATAAATCTATTAAGCAATACATATAAAAAGTTCGTTTCTGAAGAGGCGGTAAAAGGCGTAATGGATATTATTTCGGAATATGTTGGAACTATCCCAAAATTCAAGCGGAATAAAAAAACAAATAAAAATAACTATGATAATCAAGTGACTAGAAGAAACACAGAGATACCGAAGAATTGGAAGCCAAATGAAGAGGAAATGAACGGTTCTTCTTATTCAAGCGACCAAAAAGACAAAAACTATTTGGATAATAAATCCTTAAATCAACAGAACAAAGAGAAAAAAGAAAAGGATAAGGAAAATAATTCAACCAATGATCAATTTTTTGGAATCATTAAGGATCTGGAAGATAAAGCACCTGCAATCGAAAATATTGACAAAATCAAAGACAAATTCCAAAAATTGCTTGAAGAAATCGAAAAAGATGAAAAAGCGTTTAAAAAAAATGCGAATCCAGAGGACTCTTCAATTAATCAACATGAATTTATTAAAGATTTACTCGATCCGAAAACTTTTGAACTTGAAAATGCGGATGAAAATAAGGATAAGAATCAATCTCCCGAAAGATTAAAGAAAAAAAAACATGAGCGGATCGACAAAGGTGAAATTGAGATTGATGAAATGAAGGATAGGAAAAAGGATAAAAAACGGCCCTTCAGAGATTCTTTTAATAATAAAAATTCAAAAGACTCGTTTATTGGAGAACTGTTCGACGATAATGAAGAAAATGATTTCAAGAATAATCGCTTCTTCAAGGATTTTGAAAATATAAAATATCTCAATGAAAACCCAGACGATGAAGAAGATGAGTTTGATGATGATGAATTAGATGAGTTTGATGATGATGATGAATTAGATGAGTTCAATGATGATGATGATGAATTAGATGAGTTTGATGATGATGATGATGATGAATTAGATGAGTTCGATGATGATGATGAAGAGGATGATTATGGGTATTACGATGAAGAGGATGAATTCGAAGATGATGATCAACTCGAGAGGGATGAATTTGACCTCCGAAAAATCAACAAAGAAGAAGAATTAAATGATGGAATAGATAGATATTTCATCGAAGATGATGAAATTATCGATGAAAAAGACCAAGATCAACCTAATACTGCAAATAATAGTGAGGATATAGTATTTCACAATGATGAAGCGAACAATAGTGATGAAAAAATTGATGAACTATTAAAAGTTCTTGGGGATGATAAGGATCTGATTAGAAATGCCAAAGCATTAGATTTCTTAATCGATACAGATAGGGAACCCATCGATAAAAAAAAAAATAAAAATGAACACTTTTTCAAATTTGATTTATCGAGCAATGAGCCAGAACTCAATGATTCTCTAAAAAATGACGATATCTCCAAACAAACAAAACAAGAGCCGGAAAACAAAGAACAGAAACCGGATATCTCCAAACAAACAAAACAAGAGCCGGAAAACAAAGAACAGAAACCGGATA
>CAZUTM010000022.1:0-2719 GCA_964623665.1 uncultured archaeon | reverse complement strand
TCTCCAAACAAACAAAACAAGAGCCGAAAAAAAAATCAAAAAAAGGGACCGATAAATAATAAGCTTTTCTTCTTTTTTGAAAAATTCGGAGTTGTAAAACGATGATTCAATATAAAAACATAGTGGTTATCCCAGTCTATCATAACAAATTATTATTTTCAATCGAACTCCGAAGATTCTTTTATTATCAAATGCCCGAAATCATTGCTGTTGAATTTCCAAAAAATATGAAAGACATTATCCTTACCGGGATAAATAGATTACCCGCTTTAAGTGCAGTTCTTTATAATGATGAACAAAATAACGTTTCGATAATTATTCCTATTGATCCAGCCGATTCCCTTATAGAAGCGATTCGTTTAGGTTTGGAGTATAATTGTCAAATTGAATTCGTTGATGTGTTTATGAAAAATTATTTTCCGGAGTTTATCAACACACCGGACGAAGAAGCAATAGAATCGCTCGGTTTCCAACAATTTTATTCGGATGTGTCTCGTATTCTTCAATTAAAAAGACAAAAGAACGCACCAGCATATAGCATTAATGAAAATTTAGAGTCAGAATCTGCAAAAGATTTCAATTTAGAATCGGATAGAGGCCCAGAGGTTTTTAATAATATTGAAGAGATGAATTCCTATCGGGAATTTTATATGGCAAGTGCGTTATTAAAATTGATTGAAGAACACCCCGATAAAAAAATTCTTTTTGTTTGTGGGATGAATCATTGGAAAAATATTCGAGAATTTCTTGAAACCGGCAATACAGACACATCAATTTTGGGTTTAGAACCAGCAGTTGAGGCTCAGTTGTTTAATATTAGTCAAGAGAATACTCACGAATTCTTCGTGGAAATTCCCAACGTTGTTTATAGATTTACGCAAAATCGAAATTATAACAAACAATTTATTGAAGATCTCACAATCTCGGAGAATGAAGAATATAAGACAAGCATCGATAGATTTACTGCATTCGATCGGAAAGAGGTATTAAAGAAAATCATTTTTTCTGCGAGAGACCACTATAAACAAGAATATGACGAAGACATCTCAATCCACAAGATGAAATCACTCTTTCAATATCTTAGAAATCTTACCCTTGTTAAAGGTCGGCTTTTTCCCTCGCTATTTAATGTGATTCTTTCAGCAAAATCCATTATTGGAGATGACTTTGCATGGATCCTCTATGAGGAATGCACATTCTATCCGGATGCGAAGGATTTCGACGATAAATATGAGAACCTTGATCTTCGAGACCCTTACTTTCATGGGAAAGAATATTTCACTATTAGAAGGTTAAAGCCGAATTATGGTGAGATCGATACCCAATTTAAAATTCCATTGAGAAGAAGACCATCAAAACAAGAAATGGAACGCTGGAAAAGAGAATTCAAGAATTCAAATGGTGCGGTGTCTTATCCGCCCGAGGATATTTTTGAAGAAAATTTTTTTCGATATGTCCGTGTCCGCTCTCTTCAAGTCTTCCAAGAATTTTATACCCGAACTCATGAATTCACATCTACACTATTGGACGGCATCAATTTCAAAGAGACTTTGCGCAATTGGGCTATGAACCAAAAAATCTATGTGGATGAAAAAATCCCGCTAAAAGGTGATGTCGATGGTGTGGTGTTCATTTTCAACGAAAATAAATTCGGAGAACCCACAAAGTTTGAAAATCGGTGGATGTTCTATGGAGAACATGATGAGGAAAGCGATTTGGCATTATATTCCACCTTTCCGGGAGAGATCATTGTGGGGCCCGGAATTTCAAGAATCGAAATTGGCGGCATCGTATCATTTTTTCCAAGAGGGCATGTTCGAGACGTTTGGGGATCTAAAGAGATTAAAAGATTCTACCATAAACTTGTCTCGGATGCAGAGATATTGTTGCTAGCGGCTATTATTTTCGGAGAAAAAAAATTCATCGCTTATGTGGGCCCTACCAAACCCAGAACTATTCTTTATGATATGGCGGCCCATTATAATAAAACCATTATTTATTTGCCTTTGTCGCGCTTCAGTCAGACAACAATTACATCTGTTCGCAATATTCATATTTTAAAAGATCGTTCTGTCCGTGAATATGCAGGAGAATTCATAAAAAAAAGGAGATATTGATGAAATTCGAGTTTAGAGCACGGATGGATTTTCTATAACTCTTTGGGTACTTTTCTTTTCACTTTGTTCGGTGTATCTATTTCATTTTTAATTTCTGGATCCTTAGCGTTTATTTTCTTTCCAATATCATTGTGTTGTTCCACAGAAATCTTTAATTTTTCCAATTCTTTGCTCAAATTTTCCGCAAATTTCAAAAGTGATTGTGAAGTTGATGAGATCATTTCCATCGAGCTTGCTTGTTCTTCCGCCGCGGCTGCGGACTCTTCCGTGCTTGCGCTAGTTTCCTCGGCAACAGACGCAATTCCATCAATGCTCTTTACAATTTGAATGGTATTTATTTCTTGCAATTTCGTTACCTCGTCAATTTCTTTCAATAATGAAGTCGTTGAATTCACCGCTCGTTTCGACTCATCCGCTAACTTTCGAACTTGTTCTGCCACTACATTAAAGCCGCGACCCGCATCTCCGGCACGCGATGCTTCAATTGCCGCATTTAATGCGAGCATATTTGTTTGATTTGCAATATTGGTCAACAGAGAAGAAATATCGTTGATACCTTGAATTTTCTCTCGTACAACTTTTATCCCTTCGCTTAATTTATT
>CAZUTM010000021.1:36238-41514 GCA_964623665.1 uncultured archaeon | reverse complement strand
AACGTGGATAACTCGGTCCATCGAAACTTTTTTTCGGACTTTTTTTATAAACATAAAAAAATCAGCGGGAAAGAGACATTCCCAAAGAATATCCACACCAAAATCGGAACGTGGATAATCCCGTGAACTGAACCTTTTTTCGGGCTTTTTTTTATTGTGTATACATTCAAATAAATTCTCATGGTACCGGGTAAACTCAATTAATATAAAAGCCCCATTCTTAGAATGAATCATATAATTCACGTTATCCCGACAAATACTTTATGGGTTCCATCGATGCTTGCTCACTTCGATTCGCTGATAAACGCTTTGAAGATCTTTCTCACCGCTCCCGCTTTTTCCACGGGCATCATGTGATGCTCCCCTTTCATCAAAAATAGCGAACCGAATTTCACTTTCTCGGATAATTCTCTGAAGATCGATTCCGAAAAGAATACATCGGCTGTTCCGCCAACGACCAACATCGGGCATCCGATTTCATGAATGCGCCCATCATAAGAACCGTTTCGGGAAATAATTTCTCGATATGCAAGAGCAAGTGTCGATAATGGATTATGGATCTTGCTGATTGAGTTCCGCATGAGCCATCCGGTCGCACGGATAAAATACTCCCATCGTTTTCTTCGATATAATCGATTGAACAAGGCCTCTATACTTTTTAAATCCCCTTGATCCGATAAATCAACCACTCTCTTCATGAACTCTATTCCCGAGTCCGATACCTTGTGAGCCGAAATCATCATCACCATTTTCTCCACAAGATCGGGATATCCCAACACCAAAGGAATCGCAATCAATCCCCCGTATGAGATACCGACAACCGTGGCAGTTCCTAACTCCGATCTTATAAACTCCGCAATATCCGCAATCAATCGGTCCACAGAATGATCCGGAGGGAGATTCGGCTCATACCCGAAATAATACACCGTATAGTGAGAAGGAAAAAAATTCTTAAACACAAAATATTGTTGCGGCGCCGTGTACTTGATAGATACTTTCAATTCTGCCGTAGGCGGAAGAATAATCGCTTTCTTCGGCCCCGTACCCCAATATATATAAGGATATGTACTCTTAAAGGTACCTATTCGGTAGTGCGTTTTAGCCATGATTGCAATAAATCGGTATGTTATATAAAAAATCTGGAATCCGAGCCCTTGCAAAGGCGCAGAATCACGCTTACAAAATCGAACTCAAAGCCGAACGTTCCACTATCGAACTCAAAGCCGAACGTTCCACTATCGAACTCAAGCCCACCGCATTGCTAAAAATTCCACGAAGCGTTAATTTTCAATGTACAATATGCTTTTCAATGTACAATATGCTTTGTGATGTACAATATGCTTTGTGATTAGAAATTTGTTTGTCCTGCAAGTTTAATAATATTTGGGGCAGCAAATGTTCGACTCCTCTTCTCCTTTCCTCATATGGCATTATTCTGTCCTCCTTCCGAGAATACTCTTTGAAAATATTTGTAAGTCATCCGGATGGTAATTTCTGTGGTATTTAAGCGTTCCGCAAGCGGTTGTTGTGCAAGGTATTCTTCCCTACAAATCTGTCTCCTAAAGTACTTCTGTGTATAATAAACAATACCGCCTAGAATGCCGCACCTGTTTCTTCCAATAAACCACTTCCTGTTCGTTCGATTTATCAAGTTTATAATTATATTCTTTGCTTCTTGCGTGAAATTCAACTCCGCATCAAGCTGTTGAAACATGCTCATGATTAGTTCATTTTGATGACTTTTTCCCATTAATTCGCGGATTTTATTCAGATGAATCTGCTTTTCGGGCTTGTCCGCACTATCACGCAATGTGTTATCAAATCGCTTGATAGTGTTTTGAATTTTCTTTTGCTCGATCTGAGCGATTTTGCTTATCTGTTTAATTGAGATATAGATGTTGTGATTTTTCAGATATTTCAGAATGATTACCGACAAAAAGCATTTTGCAGGAACGCCTTTATTATCTTTCAGTTCTCGGAAATGCTTAAAAATGGTCAAAATCTCTTGGCTTTGCAATTGTGTTAAATTGAGCGCCTCTTTGAAAATACTCAAATCGTCCTGTGCATTCAAGATCTGCACATCTTCATATTCCATACGGTTTGCTCGACTTAACAATGCTCTTCTCAAACTTGGATTGTTGGTTTCTTTAACTCTGACTCTTGTCTCGGTGTATATTCCTAAATTCGGGTTTCGACTGGCTGTAGTGTGAATGTTATTTGAAAACGCATCGGTCCGAAGAAAATTGGTTTCCGCTTCCAATCCGCATTCGGGACAGACCAAAGATGACCCGGTATGAACCAAAGGCAAATTACATTCTTCACAAATCCTTTGTTTTATCTTCGATTCGTTTTGATTGGCTCCATTTTGAATAGATCTACTCGTAGGGTTCCTTATCTCATGGTTCCCTTCATTGTTCCTTTCATTTGGCATTCTTTTTCCTCCTTCTTTCATGATTTGTAGCAATGTTAGAAAAAACGAACATATTCTCGTATATCATCATTAATTTCATGGAGGTGTCGACCATACCGTTAAAGATTATACCATTCACGAGATAATCGATCGGCACCGGATTTACTTCATTTTCTCTCAGTTTAAGGCTGAGTTCATAGATATTATGTATGTTTTTTTGGATTTTTATTTTCATTTTTGATTCACCTTTTTTAAACAGCGCTCTGCTAAGTACTTGTCTAACGAACTCTGTCCTCCGCAGAGCAAGTGAGGTAAATTCGCAACAAACCTCAAAGAGGACATCGTCCTTAAATGCCAAACTATATCTGGCAAAAAAATCAAAAATGCAAACATGTGATATTTCGGTATCTCGTCATTGTTAGTAAGGAAATGGGCATATATAAATTTTCGGGTAGGCTTGGGTTTTTCATCCAATCATTTATCCGATTCGGTTAATGAGGCCGAAAATTTTCATTTTATCAAGCCGAAATTCTTCTGCCAGGCCAAAGATCGGTTCAAAATCCGATGAAATTGAGAAAGCCGTCTCTCAAATTTTTTCGAATTGACCGGAATCAAATTTACCGGAATCAAATTTACCGGAATCAAATTTACCGGGATCAAATTTACCGGGATCAAATTTACCGGGATCAAATTTACCGGAATCAAATTGAATCGATCCGGGTTCCGATGTTGGATTTTTCTAAATCCGTTGCCAATTATACCGTAGGCTCTTTCATTTTAGTGATTTTTCTCAATTTATCTTTTTTTCACACCCCCACATTGTTCGTTGAAGTTGCGGATTGCGTCTTAGCGTTTGCGCTTTTCTTCCTTAAAAGATCTTCGAGAAACTTGTAATATTCCCGGAGAGTGACCGTCGAGATTTCCAATTTTTCCGCTATGTGATTTTGCGTTAGAATATTTCGAGTTTCAGTTTGATGGGATACATTTTTCGATGCAAGATAGATCGCGGCAGCTACCCAAGCAAAAACGTTGTTTTTATTGCTTTTTCGAAGTTCAGAGATGCAGCTTTTCGATTTTAGAATCTTTTCTGTATATCGGAAAATATCACCATCCAAAGACATCGAACGATACAGAAATTCCAACAATTTTTTTGTATACTCAACATTTTGTAGTTTGAGCATTTCCTTTCTTAGCTCTTGATTATTCGAAATTAGCATTCTTATTCGTCGATTCCCCTTTTCTACGCGTTCTCGCGATATTTCGCATACTTTGAAATATCTTTTCGATCCATATATTCTCATCCTTTTGTTTATGTGTGATTTTTAAACTTCCCGTGCGAAACTCTCGCCCGGGGTGAGGGTTGTCTTTTTTTTTCCTTTCTATAATTTTTCCTCACATTTGACTTGTGCTCTGCTAAGTGCTTGTCTTTGGTTCTATATCCCACACCAGTCATCCGCAGAGCACATGAAATTACGCCCAAACAAATCTCAAAGAGGGCATTAAAAAATTACCAAATTTCTTAGCAAAATTGGCAATTTGCTAGGGTTAATCTTGTATATTATTATTGATGAATAAAATGCTCGCTGCCTTATAAATATTATCCTCGTTTTCTTTGTAAAGCATAATGTTTTCAGCCGAAATTCCTCTGCCAAGTCAAAATTTAATTCCAAGCGTATAAGAACACTGACATTCGCTAATTTTTTAAAATTTCTGATGGAATCAAATTTAAGGGCCATTGAAAGATGTTTTTTATAAAAATAAATAAATAATTAATGAAATCATTAGGTCTATTTCATTTGTACCTCCTCTTCCGTTGAGGTCATTGGTCTTTTTTTGTGCATAGCTCGATTTATCTCTTGTTCGAATATTTGCATAAGCATCTGGTAATAAACTCTCAGGGTGACGACCGTTACGGACAATTTTTCTGCGATCTTATCTTGAGTCATTATTTTATCTTTCGGAATTCGTGTCTCCGATATTCGCATCGCCACATAGATTGCTCCTGCCACGAGCCCAAATGAATTTGATCTATTTTCATTCTTCATTGCCGCAATGCATTTTTTAGATTTCAACATCATTGATGCGTTTTTATAGACTGTTGAATCGAGATTCATGATTTTATTAACAGAATCCAGCAGTTTAATCCAATAATCGGAGTCCATTGTGTTTGACCATAGTTTTTTCAAATCCGGATTTGCTTGAATGATAAAATTAATTCGTTTGATTGCATTCTCAACCTTTGTTTGCTCAAGATTGTATAAATCGATGAAATCTTTAATCGCGATAATGGTTCCATGAATTTTGAGATAGATATGCATCGCAGCGACCATCATGGCTTTGATTTCAATCCCTTTATTGTTGTTTTTGGACCAGACTTTGACGAAGAATTGAAAACAGTCTTTTGTTTGAACAGACGTGAGATTGAGTCGCTCGCTCGTGTTGGTTATAAATGATTTCGCTTCACGTTTGATTCGCTGTTTATAATCCGGTCTGATCCTCTTCAATAATCTTCTTAAAGAGGGTGACATCTCCGATTTTTTAATGGTCGTTCCGAGATCTGAACTCGGATCCCCGATTTCATTGAATGGGCCCCGTGATTCTCTGTTAATCGAAAATTCGGCGTGTTTTTCAAACACGAGGCCTGTATACGTCATCCCACAATTTTTACAAACATAGTGGCCTTGGTATGCAATAATAACTTGTTCCTCGCAGCATGAATCTTCATCATTTTTCTTTGACTTTTCTTCTCCTATCTTATTCATCTTTTCGCCTTCCATTTTCGGTTTTTCCATCATTTTATTCATCTTTTCACCTTCCATTTTCGGTTTTTCCATCATTTTATTCATCTTTTCACCTTCCATTTTCG
>CAZUTM010000021.1:27591-36138 GCA_964623665.1 uncultured archaeon | reverse complement strand
TTCCATTTTCGGTTTTTCCATCATTTTATTCATCTTTTCACCTTCCATTTTCGGTCTTTCCATCATTTTATTCATCTTTTCACCTTCCATCTTATTCATCTTTTCTTCCATCAACCTTTTCACATTTTCAATCATTTTATTCACTCCCTATCCCTCTTTGCATAGATAACACTATTCCTGTAAAGAATTTGCAAATGAATTATTATCAAATGATTTGCCTTGTTTTCATAATATGTGATCCGTTTTCTTGTATGTTCGAGCCTCATGATCTTGGTTCTTATTATTATATAATGTCAAGAATTTATAAACTGAAATTTTGGTCTGGTCTTTGTCTTGATTTGGATTTCATAAATTGAGGAGGAAGCAAGCCTATTTAAATTGTTTTACTTTACTATCGGACTGGTGAGGGATTATGTTTAAACATAAAAAAGTCCGAAAAAAACTTTTCACTTTGCAGCATTATCCATGTTCCGTGTAGACTATGGTTATTCTGCGAGATGGTCTTTTTCCCATCGTGATTATTTTTGAAGTTTTTTTTCAACGTTTTTTTTGTATATTTACGCGGTGAATATTATTTTTTGTCGGTGTTTCATTTAATTGCTCCCAAAATCCCGATATTGCATGTTGAAAAAAAGAAAATGGATGGGGTTGATATGTGTTCTATTTGAAGGATTTGTAGATTTGCACTTTTGCTTCTTGTAGTTTTCTTTCTAAGCCTTCCAAGTTTGCTAATATTTCTTTTCGCGTTTTTTGGGCTTTGTCGATGTTTTCTTCATCTTCGACGAGGGTTTTGATGTATGAAATTCTCAAGCTCTTTTCTTCGGCGGATTCTCGCAAGCTTTTGAGGTTTTCTTTGATTCGGTATTGATCTTCGATGATTTCTCTGATTTTTTGTTCCAAGAAGTTGAATTCTGTTTGTAAAACACTTTTCTGGTTCGCAAGGTCAAGATATTTTGCGAGTGCTTGGTATTTTTCTGCCGAAATCAGTTTCATAGAAAGCCAATCTTGCAATAGAGGAGCGTTCAGTTGTTCAAGTTGGATGTATTCGTAGTATGTTTTTCGTTCTTTGATTTTAAATTCGTATTTGGTTTTTGCATTGATTTTAAATTTGTATCGATAATAATTTTTGGTAGTTTCTTCCGGTTGGTCGGTTTCATGAAGCTCGTATTCCGGTTGAATTTTATGTTCGATGAACAGCACTTTTTCATCGTCCGAATCGTTTTCAATATTATAAGTGGTAATCATGGTTTGGTATTTGGCTTTTGTGAATTCGTTTCGATAGATGATTTCATGGATGTCGCTATATTGATAATCGATTTTAAGGTTTACCCGAACTGAAACGTCGATGGAATAGGGGATTTTTTTTGTTTCTGCGGCGGAGGTAAATGGCAAGATCGATTCGCCTAGAAAGATGGATTCCTTGTAAATCGAGATCGGGCCTTCTTCAAGAGATACATCTGCGGTGTTTTTGAATTCAACGATGTTCATGGGGTGTTCTTTTTGTATTTCCGGATTGTATAAGGCGTATAGGTTTGCTTTGGTTTCGGATTGTAAGATCGGAATGAGTCCTGAATTATTTCTTTTTAGGGAGATGGGGGTTCCAATTTTGTATCGGAATCCTTTGCCTTCGCCCTTGTCTTCTTCCGTGGCGGACTCAAACGCTTCTTCCATTGGTTCTTCTTCTTCCGGCATAACGGTAATTTCGGGTTCAAATAACGATTGCCTCGGCTCTGCCATCATGTAATCTACGGTATCATCATCGCTTAGTTCCGCCATATCCATTTTTGCAAGTTTTTTCATTTTCATCGGCGCCATTTGCTTCATCATAGCCATTGATGGAGGGGGTGCGGGTGCCGGTGCGCCTGGCATAACTGGCGCGCCACCCATTGCTAAATCTTTTTTTCCGGATTGTAAGGTTGCGACATTGATCTCGATTTCTTTCTTTCTTTCGATTTTTGGTCGTTTGATCCATTTTGGTGAATAGGTATCGTAAATAAACGAAACGGGCATGCCCGAGACGAGCGTTAAATTGATTCCATCCCAATTTTCATCCAATGTATTATCGACAATAGCCCACGCTTGTAGCAAGGTTTGTGAAGGGTCTCCGGTTTCAGCAGATTTTAAATTGAGTCGATAGGAGAGTTTCCATCCCGGGAATTCTTGGAGATAGCGGATTATGAGCTTTGATTGCTGTGTTGCGGAGTAAATCAAATTAAAGTTCCGAATCTCTTTAATTTTCAGCGTTTTAATCAATTCCAAGAAGAAATTCAAGTTTTTTGCGGTTTTTTGGTCGATGATTTGGAATCCTGTAATGTCGTCGGTTAGAATTTGGATGAAAGCGGTCTGAACGCCGAGGATGAGAAAGACCTTCGGTTTGACGAATGAATCCGGTGTTGCTGGCTTTTCTGTTCTTGTTTCGAGGCCGATAATTTTTCCTTCATAGGCGGTCGAGACGGTTGTTATTTTCACATGGACTCCACGCAATTGTGTAATTAACGATTGATAGGCGTTTTGCGGATCGATGGCTATTTTCGATGTTATAGCAGGATCTCCGGTGTTGGTTGCGGGTTCATAAGAGATTCCGCGAATTTGGACATTTCCTTGAGTCCGGTAAAGGGAGAATGTTTTTAGAATGTCATTCATCATTTGTGTGTTGAACCGGATAGAAATGGTCGAGTTTTCAGCAGGTTCTATTACACATTCTTTTTCAAATGTGGCGATTCCCGTTTTAAAAAGAACGGCTTTGGTTAATTTGAATTCATTTGGGTTTATAATTATTTGTTGCATTATAGATCTTCCTCCTTGTATGGTTTTCTTAATTGTTCGGTGAGTGCAATGATTTCTTTAGAGATTTTGCTTTCTTCGTTTCGGATTTCGGTGTTTTTGTTTTCTTGCGCTCTAAGCTTTGAAAGGAACACTTTTCGGAGCGGTTCTTCTTCGCTTCTGTCGCGCAAAGCATCTAAGATTGAGCGAATTCTGTTCTGATCATTTGCAATTTCATTCTTTTCCGCTTGTAATTTTGCTTTGCTTTTGTTGAGTTCGGCGATTTTAGCGCGAATGTCCAATTTTGCTTTGATAAATGCTTTTTGTTTATCATTCAGAATACCGAGTTTTTCCCATTGGGTCAAATTGTTTATATTTAATTTATCCATGGAGAAATAGCTATATGTTGAAGTTCGCTGTTTTATCACGAGGGATTTTTTTCCGAAAGGGTCAATGAAGAGGAGAAATCGATGAAAATTCGAGGTATCTTCCACCGGTTTTTCCGTTTCAAACAATTCATATCCTTGTTTTATCGGATGTTCAATGATCAACAATTTGTTTTGATTGGAATTATTAAATACCTTATAGGTCGTTATATCACTATTAAAGTAGTAAGCATAGACCACGTCTGAGATTGTAATTCGGTTGTAGTTAGATTGTTCGGATTTGAAGGTTTTGGTGATCTCAACGGATTGATCTACTGAATACGGTAATTGTTGTTCTTGGTTTTTGTTCACAAACGGAAGAATTGCTTCTCCGGCAAAGATATTTTCTTCGAAAATGGCCACGGTGCCTTCGTCGAGAGGTATTTCGGTTTCATTTTTTATTTTTATGGTAAGCATAGGATGGTCTTTTTGCATGGCTTCGTTGTACACGCACATTTTAATTCCTTTGAGCGATTTTTCAAAGAGGGGAACCATTGCGGAATTATTTCGCATGATGGATACCGGGTTTTTGATTTTAAATGTATATGCGGCGCCTTTTTTGACTTGGGTATTTATCAAATCTTCAAAGGCTTTTATGGGTTGATATTCTCTTTCGAAGCGGTCAAGCCAATTGGTGGTTTCGCTTTCCGTACGTTCAACAGATCGAGAAGAGGAACGCTGTGAAGAGATATCAAGATTTACGTCTCTCGAAACATTCGGTCGTTTTCCGTAATTGGGAGAATAAGAATCGTAAATGAAGGAGATGGGAAGCCCGCTAATAAGGGTTAATTCTATGTTTTTCCAATCTTCATCCAATACATTATCTAAGATCGTCCACGCTTGCAGTGTGACTTCTCTTTTGTTTAATTCTTCATAATTTTTGATGGGATCTTTCATGAGCTCTTCCGCTTGTTTGGCGTTGCTATTCGAATCGGGCATCGGGTTAATATCCATTCGATAATTAATTTTCCATGCGGGGACGGATTGTAAAAAGCGGATTATGTATTCGGAACGCTTGGTGCCTTTGAAGAATATTGTGATATTTTTGACATCCGTTTTTCTGGCGGAAGAAATAATCTCCAAAAAGAATTTCATATCCTCAAGCGCTTTTGAATCCTGAATCTCGAGACTCTCGATTTTTTTATCGAGGATTTTTACAACCGCATTTGTTTCATCGAGAAGAACAACAAATTTTTCTGAATACTCTCCTTCTTTTGACTTTTCGAGGACTTCTTGATACCCCATCACAATTCCGGTTTTTGCTTCATTTGCAAATCCAATCTTAACTTTAACTCCTTGCAGTTGTTGGATAAGGGTGGTAAATGCATCTTCCATCGGAATATTGATTGTGGTTTTCTCCAGCATCTGTTCCGTGTCCATATCCTTCAAGTCCATCGAAATTCCCGAAACGATGAGGTCTCCCGATTCTCGAAAAATCAAAAATGTCTTAAGAAGATCATCCATGATTTCCGGTTTGAAGGCCAGTTGAATGGTATTTTGAGCCGAAAGGTCGATTGTGCCTTTCTTTTCGAAGCAACCAACTCCGGTTTTAAACAACATTACCCGTTTCAAAATCAGATCGCTCGAAATTTCGGCATTATTTGCTGCCATAATTCCTTTTTGTATTTCGCGCTTTTAAAAATTGTGTCCAACATCAAAAGCCAAACGACTGCGTGGATGAAATGTTGAAACATGAAAAAAAAGTCTCAAAAAACGTTTCGATGGACAGAATATTCCGCGTTCAGAATAGCACGTGAATATTCTTTGGGAATGCCCCTAATCTTCATTTAATTCCTCTACTTTATCGAGATCTTCAAATGCTTCTTTTTCAAACTCATCTTCTACAACGAATTCTTCTTGTGTGCCAACGATAGGGTGAGGTTTTTCCCGATTCTCCATTTCGCTTGCTTCTTTAGGGATTTCCGGTTCACTATCCCAACGACCTTCGAATTGTTCCTTTGCTTCAAAGTTCTGACACATTTCTTTGAGAGTTCGTTCTCCAAAGGTATTTTTGCATGTTCTTTGTTTAATCTTCACGAAGACGGGGTAATTGACCGCGGCCCCTACCAATAGTGCATGGCCCGTAGGTAAAATATTAATTTTATTAGCGATGTCGGTGAGATGTTCGGAGCTTTGTTTGATATGATTAATATCGTAAGGATTAGTGACTCTCATGATTATTTGTGTGTTGCATTGTGCGAGAATGGTGGTGCTAAGTTTGACCGGTCTTTGAGAAATCAGCACCAATTGTGCGAAAAACTTTCTTCCTTCTCTTGAGATAGTTTCGATGATAGATCTTGCGATTGCGGTTTCTTTCGAGGCATTTTCCGGGCAATAATTATGTGCTTCTTCTAAAAATACAATGAAAGGCGGAACCGTTTCATTTCTACGCATCGTGAATAAGCGGGTCAAAATATAGGATAACAATATTTGTTTTTTTCGTTCGGAGATCATGTTGCCCAAGTCGATAAGCGTGAGGTGTCCCGTTCTTAGAATATTTCCGAGAATCGGGGAATCTGCATTTGAAAACAGCTGGAGTCTGGCCAAATCTTCTAACCATGCGGCGAGATTTTCCGATACCTTGTTATTTTCCTCGTCTGCTAATATTTCGGTGATGAGTTCTTGTAATCCGTATTCGGGGTATCCGTTTTGCTTTTTGAATTTCTTTTTACATTCCCATATTGCGGCCCGGAGCTTTCTGATTTGCGGGTTTGTGATATTCGGTTGAAATTTAATGAAATCATATTCGGTGAGATGCGGAACCCCGATATGCATAAAATTTCCATTGATATATTTGGTTTTTTTTGAAAAAGATGCGTTGGGACTATTCGGATCCTTATCCGAAAAGAATTTATATTCAGAATGGGTATCGATCAGCAGTAATGCGGGGGTCTCGGATTCTCTTCGTAATAATTCTTCGATCAGAACCGATACTGTGTACGATTTTCCCGCACCCGATTGGGCTAAAATTGCAACATGCTTGTTGAACAAACGGTTGATGTCCAAAAAGACATCGTTATCGTAGTTCTCCAATTTGCCGATATGAATATCTTTGCTATCGATTCCAAGCAGATACGAAATGATTTCTTTTTCGATGAGATAAACTGATGTGCCCGGCTTGACCGGATATGTGGGTGATTTGATGGTGTGAAACCAATCTTTCTTGTATAATTCCTGAATCTCTTTTTCGGATAAAATATTCGGGATGAAGGATTGAACAGATACGAATGCAAGTATCAAGTCCCAGTTTTTTGCGGGTATAAATTGCTCGATATTCAGATTTTTTGCGGCCAATTCCTTTAATGTGGATGGATCCGAATAATATTTGTTCTGAGAAACAATTTCGTTGATAATCCCTATTACAAACCCTTCATCAGAAAAACATCCTACATATTGGCCTTGATGCACCGCAATTTGCGGCCCGAATCCATTTTTCTTCACTACGAAACAATAATTGGTGACGTTTGGGAGATCCGATGCGGGTGGCGCATATACATTTCCTACAATGGTTAGTGAATCCATGATTATCAACTGTTTGTTTCCTTGTGTTAAATTGCGCCCAAGGGTTAATAAATTGATTGGATTTCTGAGAAGGATTTCTACCTCATATTTGGCCGGATTAAATACAAGTATAAAATCCGGTAAAATTCTTTTTGACTATGGAAAGCGGTCCGAATCCAAAGAGACGCTTGGCGTCTGGAGAACATATTTTAAAAAAAAGAGGGAATGGGTGTATTTAGTCGAAGAATCCTTTCACTTTCAAGATCTCGGCGTTGAGAATCCCTCCGCCCGCTGCGCCGCGAACGGTGTTGTGACTCATTGCCACGAATTTCCAATCGAACACGTTATCTTTTCTTAGCCGGCCGATTGTTAATGCCATGCCTTTATCGACATCTCTATCCTTTTTGGGTTGCGGTCGATTTTCTTCATCCCGATAGATGATCGGTTGTTTCGGTGCGAACGGCAGGTCTTTTTCTTGGGGGTAACTTCTGAATTCTTTCCAGATCCGCAGAATTTCTTCTTGTGTGGGGACGTTTCCTTTGAATTTAATGTTGACAACGGCCGTATGTCCATCCGTGACTGGGACTCGAGTGCATGTGGCCGAGATTTTCATTCCCGTGTAATTTTCAATCCCTTTCTCGGTGACTTTGCCTAAAATTTTAAGCGGTTCTTCTTCTGTCTTCTTCTCTTCTCCTCCGATGAATGGTACGATATTATCTACCATATCCAAGGAGGGAACCCCCGGATAGCCCGCGCCGGAAATGGCTTGAAGCGTGGTGATTATCATGGAATCGATTTCGAATCCTTTTTGCATGAGCGCATAGACTGCTGTGAGATAGGACTGCAAAGAACAATTCGGTTTAACTGCAACAAATCCTCTGTCAAATTTTCTTAACACTCGCTGGATCGGGATGACCGTGGTGTGGTGATGGTTGATCTCACCGATGAGCATGGGAACATCCGGGGTCCATCGATTTGCAGAGCTATTGCTCACTACTGGAATTCCCCGCTTGGCATATTCAAATTCAACGGCTTTTGTTTGATCTTTAGTGTCTAAATCCATTGCGGAAAACACAAAAGAAAGATCTTTGGGAATCGAGTTAAAATCTTGCACATCCCGGACCTTGATTTTCTTTAAATCTTCGGGAACCTCAATCGGCATTTGCCATTTATCCTTCACCGCTTCTTCGTACGGTTTTCCCGCGCTTTTTGGCGATGCTGCAATATCGATAATCTCAAACCACGGATGTCCTTGGAGCAATTTCACATAATTCTGACCAACAACACCCGTTCCTCCCAAAATTCCGATTTTTAATTTCTCCATGCTTAAAAGAATGCAGCCTAGATTTTATTTTTGGCTAGCGATTAAAAACCATAAATTCTATTAACAATGAGATATTTTCAAGCAATGGAATGGTGGATGTTCTTCTTATTTCAATCGGATTCGATAATAATGAGCGGTATCGTATCTATTCGCTTTCGCTTGGGGTTCTAAAAGCCTCAATTCTCCACCATTTTCCGGATTTGAAAGTACATACGATCGACGCCTACGATCGCAAAATGACGGAATCGGAAATCGTGGAGACCGTGGTCGGATTGAATCCGCATATTGTGGGCTTTAGCAGTACCACATTTTATTACCAGCAAATTCGTCGCATGTTTTCCGAGATCGAGCGTCAAAATCCCTTCATTTGGCGTGTCTTAGGCGGATATATTTCTTTGCTCGATGGGTGTTTATCACTTACCAACGCTGACATTGTTGTTCGGGGTGAAGGTGATATCACGGTAACGGATCTTTGCAGAGTTCTGTTTAAGGTTAGCGATGTAAATCCATCGGGCGCTCCGAATGGTCCAAGCG
>CAZUTM010000021.1:12960-27491 GCA_964623665.1 uncultured archaeon | reverse complement strand
GGCGTGCTTTATCGGGCGCTCCGAATGGTCCAAGCGGGCGTGCTTTATCGGGCGCTCCGAATGGTCCAAGCGGGCGTGCTTTATCGGGCGCATCCCATCGCATAAATAAATCAATTAAAAGGATTCAAAAGTCGGAAATTTCCTCTACATTACTTTCGGAAATCCAAGGGATCTATTATAGATGGCCTTTAATGACTGCGACCTTTGAGACCGTATTCACCGGGCACCGATCGCTTTTAGAGAATAAGGATTTGGATGCCCTTCCAACGCCGGATTTCGATGATGTGATGGACACCACAACCGCTGAAGAATTTGCCTTTGCGCTCTACTGTCAGCGAGGGTGTTATAATAATTGTTCATTTTGCGATATTCTACATTTCTTTGGCAGAGTCGGCATACGATCGATGAGTCCAAAGCGGATCATTGAGCATATTCAAATATTGAGAGAGAAATACGGTGCTCGGGAAATCTCCTTTGTCGATGATAATTTCATGTCGTCGCGCTCATTCTTGGAGGAGTTCATCTCCGAATTTGAGCGAGCCGGATTGATCGGAAAAGTGGTGATTGATTTTCAAAGCCGAGCCAACGATATCATTCGTTATCGCGATCTTCTCGAGCGGATGATTCCATTTGTAGCGGGCGTTCAAATCGGCATCGAATCTTTCGTTGATTCACAATTGAGAAGATACAACAAGCATGTTACTGCAGAACAAAACATGCAAGCGCTCCAAATTCTGTCGGATTTAAAGATCTCATACCTTGCATATTATATTCTTCTCGATCCGAATGTTACTCTTGAGGAGATAGAAGAGAATATCGAGAAATTGAAGCAAGCGCCTCCGGTTCCTGTTAAACGACACAAATTTTTGTTACCGCATCTGATTGCCCAAACCGAATTCGAAATTGAATTGGATGTTTGGGGTAAAATGAAAATCTCCGGAATTCCTCATCTAGAAGCGTTCAATGAGTTTCTGGAACAAACCGAGGATAAGATGAAAGAGATCGAAAAAATATATCAGAGTTTGAAGATTGCGGAACTATATAATAATTCGGAAGCCCTTGCGAACTCGATTGCCCTTTCCTCGGCAAAATTATTTTTCACAATAGCAGAGCAAATCGCCGAAGAGCGCTTGGATATGGCCCTAGATGTCTGTGAGAAACTATTCCATCGAAGGTTCTTCAAACAGAAATATAAAAAAGCGGTAGAGAAGCAGGTCAAGGCATTTAATGGGCAAGTGGAAAGCCTTTTGCGTGTGGTGAGACTGACCGGTCTTCCCGTTGAAGAGATCCTCGGTTTGATTGAAAATGAAGAATAGATCTCTATGCCTCCTTTCTATTGAATGCTGAGAAAAGAGAAAAATGAAAACAGAAGATTTGAGAAGGCCGGCTAAAAGCAATTCATCATCACCCCGCTCAACTCGAAAAGGTTTTTATTTTTTAAAGAAATGAAAGGAAGCATGAATGAATTATTTGAAATCACCACACGCGCTTTGAAACTAATATCATTGAAGGAAACACAAGGCGGCCTCTTCGATCTGTTCTCGAAAAGCGGAAGAATTGTTGCAAAAAACGCATTCAGCGCTGTAAAAACGAACAAACGCGAATTTACAACGATCGGAAGGCAATATTCATTTTTGGAATCGCCCCATCTCGGTGCGCTCGGGAAAGGTATTCAATAC
This sequence comes from uncultured archaeon, assembly GCA_964623665.1. Lineage (GTDB taxonomy): Archaea > Asgardarchaeota > Lokiarchaeia > Sigyniarchaeales > Promethearchaeaceae > CAZUTM01. The sequence continues at coordinate 25,812 of CAZUTM010000021.1, read as the reverse complement.
ACCATCGTTTTCGAGTCTTGCTCTGAAGATATTCTTTCATTTCGCTTAGATTTTTATATATATGAAGGGGATCCCAATATTTTCGGAGAATTGACCGTAAAAAATATCGGTAATCAACCGGTGACCTTAGAATCTATCGATCCTTTTGTGGTTTGTAAAAGTAAAAGCGGTGGGTTATTTGTGGGTTCGAGTCCCGAAGATAGCTTGGTATTCGAGAATGGATTCACATTTGCCATTGATTTCTTTATGAGATGCGAACAAGCGTCCGACGAAACGGAATCCAATTGGATGTCGCTTGTATACTCTAAAGATATGAAAGAAAACTTTTTATTCGGGTTTATCTCGAAGGCCTCCGAAATCACCGAATGTATCACCAATGATATCGACTCCGAAGGCTTGGAATTCGAAGGAAGAACCGCCATTCCCGAATTTCGGGCAAAAAAAGTGTTTATTAAAGGAAAGCAGATATTTCCGGAAGAATCGATGACAAGCGATAGATTCGTGATTATGGCCGATACCGATTCCAATTTCATTGCCTTGGAAACATATGCCGATTATATTGCGCGATATAATAATATTAAGGTATGGCCTCATGAAATCCCGCACGGTTGGAATTCTTGGGGGAATCCCGTGGATGAGTTCAGAGATGCAAGCTATTCGAAATACGTTGATGAAGCGGAATTGATGAGAAATTTGGATGCCGCGCTAAGGCTGAAACCTTATGGCCTTAAATATTTTCAGATCGACGACTGTTATATGATTTATTATATGACGCCCGATGAATTGAACGATAAATGGCCCGAATTTCCTCACGGGTTGCGCTGGTTTGCCGACCAAATTAGGAGCAGAGATCTTATTCCGGGAATTTGGATCAATCCGTTTAATGTAAATAAAACCTCCAAGTTGTATCAGCAGCATAAAGACGATCGATGGTTTTTGGAAATCGATGATGGGTTTCCCGTGAAAGCGAATTCTTGGGGTACCGTGGATCCCACGCATCCGGACGTGCAAAACTATCTAAAGAAATATATTCGGAAGATTGTGCACGATTGGGGCTTTAAAGTTTTAAAGGTTGATTTTTCCTATCATGTTCTTGGTGGAAAGAGGTATTATGCTCCAAACATCACACCTTCCGAGGCCATGCGAATCGGATTTGATTTAATACGGGATGTTGCAGGCCCCGATGTTTTTATTTATGGAATTGGCGGCCCTATCGCCCTTCATTTCGGTGCGGTGAACGGAGAGCGGATTACCTTGGATACGCTTGCTTATTGGGGTAAAGATCTCGACTTGATGGTGGAAAGAAACGGCATGAAGCCCGCATATCGGACCTCAACAAGGCGGTACTTTTATCACGATCGTGTCTGGATCAATCACATGGACTGCTTTTCTTTCAGAGGATCGCTGACATACGATGAATCTATGGTATATGTGAATGCAATGTGCATGTTGGGGTCGATATTGAAAACGGCGGATAAATTTGTCACAATGCCCGATTGGGAATTCGAAATATTTTCAAAAATGCTCCCGGTGCATCGGACCGCAGCGCGACCCATCGACGTATGGATAAAATTGTATCCGGAAATCCTTCATAAGCATATCTCAATAGATGGCGCGGATTGGGACTTGGTGGCGCTCTTCAATATGGGCAAGAACAAAGATCTCATCAATCAACAAGAAATCCCCGACGGCGATAGACGGGTCGGTGTCCAATTCTCAGATCTCGGACTCAAAGGCAATGAGAAATATCTTATTTTTGACTTTTGGAACCAAAGGTTCGAGGGCATTCATGAAAAAGAATTCGGCATCGAGTTGAAAAATCACTCTTCCCGGCTATATTCAATTCATCGGTTTGCGGGAAGGCCCCAATATCTCTCCAACAACCGACACTTCACCCAAGGCGCATTCGACATCAAAAAGATTCGATGGAATGAAACGACCAGCACGTTGAATATCTTGATGGAGAGCACCGAAAACCATTCCCACAAAGTTTGGGTGTATTGTCCTGAACCCTATAAAATTAGCTCTGTTGAGTCCCAATCGACCAACCCTCAACATAAAATAGAAGGAACTTTAATTTTGATTGATTTCAAAGAACCGACACAAAAACTGGTTGATATAGTAATTCGATTCGCAAAGGCCTAAAACTTTTTCAATTTCTTTTTTCTTATCTTCTATATGAAGAAGATTGATACGCTTGAAAAACTGAAAAAACTGAACAGCGCTTACCGCAATCTCAAGGTAGCAGAGAAATATACCAAATGGACAATAGCAACATATGATAAATTAAGCGGGGGTAAGGCCACGCCCATTTTGGAAAATGCGCAAAAAACTATCGATCAAAAGTTCTCTCATAAACTCGACCCGCACATCGATAGATTTGAGAAATGGCTTGCACGTTCCAAATTGGGCCAATTCGTGGAAAATACCACAACCGGAATTGAAAATACGGTCAATAAGCTGGGTGCAAAACATCTTGAAGAAAAAATCCACGACACCGCGGATAAAATCATTGCCCCGCTAGAACGGATCGGTAAAAAAATCGATGGCGAAATCCGGAAAATTCCAGCCGGTATCAAGAGAGTCTCCGAAAAACTAAAAAAAACCAAAATCAAAACCGAAACCAAAGAAAAAATGGAAGAGAACTCAGAGATCAACGATGCTTAATCTGGTTTCGTTAGTTCCATCGCTGTTGGTCGCTTCAAAATACACATATATTTTTTCACCGTGAGAAATCCAATGAGAATAGCGCCATGTACGATATTCCGATGGCGTTGATGAAATTATCAATGGGGTTTTTGGCGTTAAATCGGAGAAGCTGATGAGATCGGGAGAATATGCCAATCCCGTTGCAATATTATACACCGGATCATGCCAAAAGATATTGGACCCTTCATAGATAAAGAGATATCCGACCGCTAAAGGAAGGACGCATGAGGGCCTCGTGAAGAAATTGTGCCAACCGGTGTTTTCCATTACGGGACACGGCTCTAAAATCTGCCATTTTTTACCATTATCGCTTGAATAATGAAAGATCCGCTCTATCTTGTCGAATGCAATAACAAACATGTGCCATTTGCCTTTATTATCAATAAATATGAATGGATCCTTAAATTGAATTGTGAAGGCGGAATGATGCGTTTCTTCTTTCTTCTTTTCTTCAGATGTCGATTCAAACACGGAAGGCAAAGGCAATCTGATCGGTTTCAGCGTGGCCGGATCCAGTTCTTTTGGTGAATTTACGGGATCGAGATGCCAGATGCCCCAGTAGCCATCCATTTCACTGCATCCGAAGAGCCATAATTTATTGTCCGTGGATTTCACGAGCGAAGGTCTCTCGAACACCGGCACTTTTGCATCTTCCCGCTTGATATGATGAATCGCCTTAAAATTTTGCCCGTCTTTGCTATCAAAAATCCTGATTTCGTAACCCCTGCGACCTCGAGAAGAGACCGCTTCGCGCATTCTCACTGCGAGAAGCACGGAGTCCTCATTGAATTTACAAACCGATGGCGCTCCCGCCCACCACCCGGGTTCGATTTTATCGGGTTTTACAATTGATTTAAAATTTGCCAAATTTAAGCGAAGGTCGTTAATTTCTACCATGATTTTGGTATTGCGGCTGATCTATTTAACGTTTTTTTCCGAAAAAAAGGGGGTATCAGCCGAGAAATTAGCATTGTTTAACTCAACTGCAAACTTTAATATTTTCAAAATTCATAGTAGAACACATGTCAGAAGAAACGGTAATGAACAAGGAGCTGATGAAGTCCTTTAACATCACCAAGAAATATTTCAAAGATGTGTTTGCGTATGTGTATTGTCCGATTTGCAGAGAGATTGTATCTGTACGGTTGGACAAGCAAGCGATCAAGAACGGACTTCAAACCGGGCTTTATATCTATCGTTATATTCACACAAATCCAAAATATGACCCCGATGACCCCGAAGATCAAAGCAATAAGGAGCATACGGCGGCTATATATATTGATAGTAATTATGATGTTCGCGGAGTTATCACATGGTTTGGAAAGGATCCTTCTTCGGAGGTGTTATCGAAAGGGACGAAAATTCCGATTGTCGTTAAGGAGATCCCGCCGATGTCAGTGCACCTCGGGATGTTAAGTCCGAAGGAATTCAAGATCTTGCAATTGTGTGATGGAAATAATTCGGTTGAAACCGCAGCGGATATCATGGGCATCGATAAGAAAGAGTTCGAAGCGATGTTGGATAAGTTGAAGCAAAAAGAGTTGGTTAACATCGTGATTCGGGGATAACTCCATTTTTTGTTTCAGCGTTATTTTTCAATGTTTTTCCTTTATTTTTCCATAATTATAAATGATAGGCCTATTGTATCGTTTTATTTCGAATAATCTTTAGCTTTTTGATTTATTCTTGGTTATTTGAGCAAACTTAAAACTTTTAGGCTAAATCTGTTTTTTCATTATCCGAGTTCAGAACTTGGCGTATTCTATCAACGAGAAAGCCTTTTGTCGCGTGAATTTTTATAATGTTTAGATATTTCTGTCGAAAAGAACTTCCGAAAAAAAGAATAAGAATGGTGTTTTTTTTAAAATCCCGGATTTGAGAAGCCCGGAATGTTTGCTCGATATGGATTCACCAATACGATACCGTTTGTGAAGTTTCTTTGGAAATACGAGCCTTTTGCGTTATTAATTTTATAGTGATTGGTGTTCGCTTGGCCTAATTCGATATCAAAATATTTCGCATTCTTGATTAGTTCTTCTTGCACTGTCCGGGTACTATAGCCCGCAAGATTTGCCGGATAGCCACCTTGATAGATTGGATGGGGATGGAATACCAATTTGGTTGTATTATTTGGCTTTCCCATTAAATACGTGGCAAGAGCATATTCTAAGGCATCGTTATTGTCTCTTTCATACCACGCTGCCCAAATATATGATTTATTTGCTGCTGCAATTGATCTCATGTTTTCAACGATTTCAAGCCAATTCATGGATTCATACCAAACCTCTGCCCTTCTATCATTCACACGTTCTCCATAATTTCCGCCACATCTGAACGCAATTTCACCCCATACCCCATCTTGATATTGCATGGGTTCTGCCCAAAACGCTTGGGTGATGATTTCCATCGAAGTTTGACTCCTAAGTCTTGCCAACCAATTCAAACACACTTGTTTCATATGGTCGGTGTTGCTGTAACCTTGCAATTCACTATATTTTGTACCCCAATAACCTCGCCACATCACTTCATCGATGGCTACCCCGTTCGCGTAGTATTCTTGAGCACGCTTGGTGTATATCCACGCGAAATAATCTGCCCATTCCAATTTTGCTAAATCCATCAGATGAGCATTCGATGTGTGTGAATCTCTTCGTACACCGAGTGCCTCGGTTCCGTTTAGGTATTTGACCGTCCACGAATGCATGGTTTCATTGAATTTGACTTCCGGATAATGGCTGAGCCCCCACGTTCCGTTTTCCGATTGTGCATCCGGGTTTTCGAACAGAGTGGTGGCGAATGCCATGTAGTAAAAGAAAACGTTGGGATTCACATTCCGAATGGTGAGAATATCGTTTGCCGTTATGGTATCACCCATCAAACCCAAAGAGAACACATCATTGGTATTAGCAATCCATTGAACGGCGTCGGTCTTATTCATCTCCAAACCGTAATAATACCCGCCGATACGGATCGTTTTTCCAGGTCTTATGGTTTCAATGCCATTAAATTGTGGATTTGGCTCGTAAAATAGGATTTTTCCGGTCATTGGCTTCAATCTTACTTCAAAAATCTGATTGCCATCTACATCATACATCGGTACGGGCAATTCAATTGTCACTTCATCGGGAGTATACATTGATAAAAGTGTGATACCCATTCCTCCTAAAAAGACTGCGATAATCATCATAGCGGCTAGTTTCGACCTATTAATTCGAATATCCGTAACACGTTCTTGAATCTTGCTAAAAAAGGATTTGAATTGCTCCTCTATTTTTGGTACCAACGCGCGAAGCGTGAAGTTAGAGATAATCAGAAGCGATAATATGATCACAATACCCACAAAGCCCCAATAAAGGTATTCCATGTTATATTTAACTATAAAATAGATCTCTTGGAAAAGAAATCCTCCACCCAAAGTAAATGCCAGTGTCATAAACAAGATTATATTCAGCGAACCACCGGATGCGAAGGTCGGCCTTCCGATAATTTTCATGAAGGATTGGAACGATCCGCCGACGAAAAAGCCTCCGAAAAGCATATAATGCTCGCTCTGTATGATTGCAGGATTCAGATAGAAGAGCGAAAACATGATCAGCAATCCAATTGAAGGAAATAACAAATCGTACCATCTGGATTCAAATTTAATCAGACGGTCAAAGAAAATTCCCAATATAAGGCCGAACATCAGATAACTCAGTGTACTCTTCGAAATGTACACGGCATGATGCAACGAAAGTGCAATTATGAAGAATATCAATGTTAATACCAATAAGTATTGCAAAACATCTAAGAAACGGTAAGCCGCCACGACTCCGGTCAATTTTATTTTTTTAGGATTTGGATCTTTGATATTTTTAATGAAGCCAGTGTCCAAAACGATAAACAAACCCATTAATCTTAAAAACACAAACAACGATGAAGCAAATACCGAGATCATGGTGAGGATCCCAACAATAATCAATTGTAAGTCCGCTAATTTCAACCTCTTTATTATGAATTCATCTCCTTGTCCGCCGGCAATTACGTACTTATTGATTAAATAAAAATGCGTGGAAAACGAAAGAAATCCCAAGATAATATGAATATCAAAGAAAATTAAAGAGAACAAATTAGTGGAATCAATTTTTTTTTCTATCACAAAAGCCAGAAACACCAAAGAAACCCCATATAAAATACGAAAAACATGATGTGCACTGAAAATCCATTTCAAATCTTTGAGAAATATTGAAAAACTTAACAAGCACGCGGGAATGATCATTAAAACAATCCAAATCATGTCTTCCGGAACGCTAGAATCGATTATGAAATAAAACAGGATCGGGATCGAAAGAAAAATCGCAAAAAGCGGAAATATATCGAACCCGAAATTGAAACGCTTTTCCATGCAAGAATCTCAACTTTTAAATTAAAATACCTTTTGTAATCAATGAGAAATTATGAAATTACGGCTGAATTCAAGCATCTTTCTCACTACCATTGTAAATAAATCCGCAGTATTGGCCGTTTCCCCTTTTCTTTTTTTTGTTTTTGTAATGCTTTCAGAGGAGGATAAAGATCGTAAAAAAAAGATTATCAAAAAATATGTTTAATTTATGGTGTCCGGTCTTTGTTTCATTCTATTTTTGAAATACATTATCGCTATTGAAAGATTTACAACGACGACCAATCCAATCGAAACACCTAACAAAATAAACGTAGATCTTGCGCTTACAATTATAAGATCGAATTCGATGGAATTTTGTTGGCCGACTCTTTCAAACATCAGCGTGTAGTAGTGAGGCAAGGTACCATTTATATCGATAATGATGTTCGGTGCCAGCGAGATATTCTGTGCGGGTATTAACCAACCCTCTTCTTTTGGCGGCCATTTTATTACTTCTGCGGGTTGCAATTTTACGATTTCTTTGATTTTTCCCGTTTTTTCTGATATTCTTAACGAAACGGTTGAATCAACGGATCCGTCGAGCCAAAAGATGAATGCAATTTTTATGGTTTCATCCGAACCATTGTTTTCATTGATTAAAAATGGAAACGCATGAACGATCGGATTGAAAACGCCATTAAAGCCTTTTACATTGATTTTAATGGGTGAATTTTGGTTTTCCGGTAATACTTTCGCATCTCTGGTCATTGATGGCGTTGAATGGATAGGAATCGGTGTTGCATTCATTAATAAATGATGAATAGTTTGTAAATGATAATACGCGGGTTTTCCTTTATGCTCCGAATGCATAATTCCGAAATATTGCTCTCCGAACCATACATAGTAGAAAATTTTTGCGACTCCGCTGTACAAAGAAGAGACTGCAACTTTGCTTAAGAATTCGGCTTGATACATGTGATCGCTTGGCCAATTTTCTTCTTTGGTAAATTTCCCGGTTTCGGTTATCCAAATTGCACCTCTTCCGGAGGAATGGATTGTGAACCCGTATGAATCGGCGAGATTGCGCATTTCCATGATTTCATAGAGCGCCCCGCGATACGTTTGTTGATAGAGGTGAAGATTTATGACATCGAATATGATTTTTCCTTTCACTTCTTCCGGACCGGTGGTGTTAAGTTCAAAAATTTTTTTGTACCAGCCCCAATTCCCCAAATTCATCGAGGATGTTCCTCCCGCTAAAATTAAACTTTTTGGATCCAATTCCCGGATGATTTTCCCCGCTTCAATAAGCAATAAAGAATAAATATACGGGTCGTAGAAGATTTCGGAATTGATATTGGGTTCGTTCCAAATTTCCCAACATGTTATCGATTTATTTCCTGCGTAACGGGACACGATGGTTCTGACGAACGTTTTCCACTCTTCCAATAATTGATCGCAATATTTCCCGGTATTGTTGCAGGCCCATTTTGGAACATATGACACGAGTGGAATCATATACATATCGTTTATGTTGAAATGTTGAACCAATTGGTCAAATCCTTGAAAATTCCAATCGCTGCTGTTGTCTTTTTGAAATCCATCCCAATTCCAATCTTTTCGCCACCATCCGAAACCCGCGGCTTTGTGATCTTGAATGATTTCTGGGGTTTCATCGTTATGTGTGCACGATCCGAAAGGAGATCTGAATGCGGGTGAATTATAATTGTAGATCTCCCCACTCTCGCTTGATGTGGCTGGAATCGGCATCTGAAAAGGGCTTGTTGATACCGATTCTCCGTGAAGTTCTATAGATCCACTTAATATATTTCCAATTAATAATCCAAAGAGTAAGATACATGGAATTTTCATTTGTAATGAATGTTTGGGCTTCATTTTTTGAATAATTTTATTTATAGCACTCCAGTTCCCCCCGAATGTTGCCGCGAATATTCCAAACACCGCCAAAATAATAATGATTGAAAGCAGCATCTCTTTGGAAATTTGCTCTGTTGGCAAATAAAACGTAATAACAACGCCAATTTGTGAAAGTACAAATCCAAATGAGAGAAACAAGAGTTTTATTCTTCTGTTTCGTGTTAACTCAATAAAATAGCCTTTCAAACAATAAAGAATAAGCGTAATTGCATAGCCCGAAAATAATGAGCCCGCTGTGGTTGCTATAGTGAACGAGGTCTTAACGACATTGGCCTCGGTTGCTTTGAAATAAACGAAACTTAGTATGAGAAGAGTTATCAAGAATATTGAAGTGAAAAGCCTGAAAATCGCGGGCTTTTTTATCTTCGTTATGCCCCATATTGTAAGAAAGGCACCAATCGAGCTAATTAAGAAATGAAATTCGAAGAAACCATGACCGTCGATTGAAAATATCGATATTTTGGCCGTACTCCAAAAATTCAATCCTACAAAGATAGAGCTAAGAATCAATAATATTATCAACCCACTTATATTCAAATTATCCTCTATAAGCGCTTCTTTGATTTTGGTCGAAGTATTTTCTATATGTTCACCCTTCGATGATTTATTTTTCGAGTTTATCAAATCAAATAATGATAATAGAAGCATATTACCCGTGACCGCATAATAATAGGCTAAATTTCGAAAAATGATGGCTACAATTGCCGCAATTAAAAATCCGGAAAGCGGTAAATATTTCTGAATCTTTTCATCCGAATCGGCGAATATATTTGGAAGGAGCGTGGAAATACTGAATAATGAGAACGGAATAGAGAAAAAAGTAAAAAATATAAATGAAAGATCGTAATATGCTGCCCCATTCAAATGATTTAACGTAGTAAGCAATCGCCATAATACAGTACTCATGATCAATGCCCATAAAATTAAGGTCGGGTGGTGAAAGCTTTTCATTTTTACCTTATTGCCAAATCGCAAGCCGAAATAACATGCAAAAGGAGAAAATAGAATCGCCAACCCAAGAATCACGGTTTCAAATTGATAAATCCATTCGTCGATGAGAGCAAAGCTCGCAGAAACAAACAAATCGTAAAATAATATTAAAATGCATGCAGAAAATCCGAGGATCTTTGATACGGATCGAAACAATTCGCCCGCTGTTAACTTCGAATCTTTCATGAGGTTATTTTATTTATTATTCTTTATATATTTAATTTCATGAATGTTTTGAAACTCGCTGTGTTGTTTTGGGGATATTAAGGATGGTAATTTATGCTCGTTTCGCCAACGCTTCTAAATTTCTTCTCACAAACACCATCGCCCTTAACACTTTTGTGAGGGCAAAGAACCCGAATTTTGATTTTCCTCGAGTCCTGTCCCGAAAGATAATCGGAATTTCTTCGATATTATATCCGAAATAAAACGCTTTGATTAGAATTTCTCTGGAATCCGAAGTCCGCAACAGAGGAAGAATCTTTTTTAAAAGCGGAGCACGATAACATCGATAAAACATATTTGGGTCGCTAAACGGCATTTTGAAATAAAATTGAATAAATTTTATCGAGCCGAAGGTAATTAGATTCCGGAACCATGGACGATTTTGAAAATCGGATGCCTCTAAAAAACGCGAGCCAATTACCATTTGAGTTTTTGTAGATTCATGAATTTTCATATAAAAATCTGGTACATGCTTCGGATCATGGGAAAGGTCGGCATCCATTTCAAGAATATAATCGGGATTCTGCTGTAGGGCGATTTTGAATCCAAATAGAACGGTTAACCCTCGGTTTCTGCGGCCAGTTCGCTGATATACTTTAAACATTGGATCATTTTTCGTTGCGTTTTTCATCAATTCAAAGGTGCCGTCTCTTGAGCGGTCATCTATTAAAAATATAAGCGTAGAACAAGGAATTCCGGCAACGTATTGTTTTAATTTATCAATTAACTCTAAGATATTCTCTTTTTCGTTGTAAATCGGGATGACAATCGCGAATTTTTCAGTTTTTTGCACTGCGCTCATTGCTGATAATTCAAATTTGAATTTTATATAGTTTGCGTATTTCTATTATATAGATAGAGCCGGACTTGAAAAGAAATTGAGGATTATGAATTATCATGAAATATGTTTATCTCGGAGGCCCATATTTCTCAAGAAGAATCGGAGTTAGTTTGGGCATCAATATTCTTGAAAATTATAAAATTTGTACTTTTAATTGCAAATACTGTGAGATAGGAAAAACTTCGAAGCGAAATCACGTTCCAATAAATACAAAGATTTCGGTGGAAAGAGATATAGGCGAATTTCAAAACGAAATTGAAAGTATGTTGGCTGAATATCGGGGAATTGATTCAATTACTTTTGGCTATTTCGGAGAACCGACGCTGGCCAAAGATCTTTACGAATTGGTATGCAAAACCAAAGAAATTAAGAAAAAAATTGTTGGAGACCAAGAGAAGCCTTACATCTCGATATTTTCTAACTCTTCTACCATTTTAATCGAAGATGTTAAAAAATCATTAATGGAGTTCGATCAAGTTATCTTCAAACTCGATTGTATTACCCAAGAGGATTTTGAATATTTCAATCAACCCGATTCGTCAACACCCAAGTTATCCGAAATAATTGAAGGGATTCGTGCCTTTACAGAAGAGTTTCGTTCATCAAATTCAATTTCAAAGGTCATCATTCAGACCCTATTGATGCAAGATATCAAGATTTGCAAATCAAATTATTCTAAGCAAAAAATGATGGAATTCTGCAAAATATGGAATAAGATTAATCCGAATGAAGTTCATATTTATAGCGTTTCGAGATCTCCCGCCTATGAAGAAATTCGCGCAATAACTTTAGAACAAAAAGCGGAAATCAAGGTCATCGTTCAAGAGTATCTCGCAAAAGCAATCAAAGTTAAAATTCTATGATGCGTCGATGAATGCAGCAAAGCCTTTTTATCTCAATGAACTTTTATAATTATATGAAATTATATACAATCGATGGAAAAACGCCCAAGGTTTCATCCGATGTTGCCTTTATCGATGAATCCGTTATTATAATCGGCGATGTGGAAATTGAAGCAGGTTGCACCATTTTTCAAAATGTTGTTCTTGAAGGATTTCCAAATCGAATTGTGATCGGTGCAAAAAGCAATCTTCAATCCGGAACTATCGTGCACGGACTCAAAGATTCTGACACTATCCTTGATAAATATTGCACCGTGGGCCATCGAAGCATATTACACGGATGCTATTTGGAAGAAGGAGTTACAATAGGAATGGGCTCGATTATAATGGGCTATTCAAAAATTGGAAAATATTCTGTAATAGGTGCTGGATCTTTAATCACCGAGCGGAAGGAATTTCCTTCATATTCGATGGTTTTGGGAAGCCCTGCTAAAATGATCAAAGAATTGGACAAACAAGCTGAAAAAAGTGCAAGAGATATCGCGGAGTTATATTTTGAGGAAGGAATTAAATTGAAAAATGAGTTAAAGCGAATCCATTAAAATCAGAAGCGGTTCCGGACCTATATTTTAGAAACACTACAATTTTGATGGGAAAAAATCTGTCTCAAATCTGAAAAAAAACCGAAAATCGGTATTTTAAAACCATTGTAGTTTATTTCCATAGCCAAAATCCATAATTGATTGATAAATGTTTCGAGTTATGTTTAAAGATATTAGCTTTTTTTTCATCATAGGGGATCTTGATGGGGTTTGAATATGAATGGATTTTTAAAGGGATGGAACTCAAAAGTAAAGGAAATATCTCCGATGCCATCAATTATTATAAAAAGGCCATAACCGAATCACCCCGCTTCAAAGAAGCGCATTACAAACTTGCCGTGG
>CAZUTM010000021.1:0-12950 GCA_964623665.1 uncultured archaeon | reverse complement strand
GAGAAAAAAAAAGCAGAAGATGCATATAGGAATGCCATCAAAATCGATCCGATGTTCAAAGAAGCATGGAATAATCTTGGAAGTTTACTTTACGAACAAAAGAGATACAAAGAAGCATTAAAATGTTTTGATCGGGCTCGAAAAATCGATCCAAAATTCGACCATGCAGCCCGTAACTATGCCGCAACGTTGTTCAATTTGGAGAGAAGCGAAAAAGCAATGGAGATTTTGATGGATCTTGCCGAAAAACAACCAAAAAAATATGAAAATTGGGAAATAATATTAACAATCAAAGCAGATGCAATCAGTCGCACCAATTCTCTCAAAGAAAAAAATTGGTCAATCATTGAACGTGCGAACCACTTTTTCAAAAAATTAAAATGCGCATTGAAGAAAAGTCTGTTTCATTGGTTGAGTTTGTTAAATGGGCACATTCATTATCTTGATACCCAATTAGTTGAAGAAATTTCAATGTTCATATGCGCATAATATGTGCATCTCATCCACGCTTATTTTTTGCGCTTTATTTTATGATATTATGGGCAATATGCTTCTTAAAATTGATGAGTATTCGATTTCTGTAGAAAACGCGGCGAACATATCTCTTGACGAAGAGATTATTCGGCATGTCCGGAAATTCATTCACACAGGACTGGAAATGATCAAGCGAACAAAGCGCACGGTCGCAGAAATTGAAGGCACGATTGTTTATCCTTCTATTTTCAAAATTCGTTATAATGTGAATGATAATCGTGTTGAATTGCGAAATAATTGAACAGATTAACAATGCTCAAATATGGGTTGCCAAGAGCAATTTCGTAGCGAATGCACGATTTTTCTGACACCATAATTATTTTATTTTTTGTGGTATATCACATGATAGTGATTTTAAATGAGGAAGAAAAGAGCAGCAGAGCCGTATGACTTTTTCGAGAAGTCTCTTGAGCGATCCGATGCTATAAATAAGGTACCAAAGAAATTGGGGAACATTCCGGAAATGGCGGTGTTGTTGGGGTTAATCAGTCCAAAATTTTATAAGATCTACAATCTTTGCGATGGAAAGAAAATTTCAGAAATCGCTGCGGCAATGAATTTAGATACGAGGGAAATCGTTCAAGATATAGATAAATTGATTAAAAATAAAATGGTGGAATTATAAAGCGGTTTTTCTTTTTTCGCGCTTCTTTTAATACGATTTTTAAATTATATTCCCATTAATCCGAAATTTTGCACCTTTCGGCCAGCAATCTCATTTGTTCTTTGTTTGGAGAATCTTCGGGTTCGAGTTCATTTGCTTGAAGGAAGATGAGTTCGATTTTTCTGTTCTTTTTTGTTTTCAGATAATAATGAATCACTTCAAAGAATTGAGGGTTGACACCGAGGATTTCTTTTTTAATGTAATAAAAATCTTTTTCGATGAATTTTTCAATCAGTGCCAGGATACTAAAGAAGATTTCAAACCATTGTGCATATTGTTTTTGGACTTTGGGTGAGTATGTGTAAATTTCATTTATGAGCGTTATTTTGTCGTGAATCCATTTGAAGAAAAAGATCGGTTGGTATTCAGAAAGCGGTGCTTTCTTGGTTAATTTCGTGGAGTTATTGGATATCGCGTGTTCGTTATCAAGAAATTGATGTATTGCATTGATAAGATAGATAAAATTAACCGGAAATGATTTCGATAGCAGTGGGTTTTTATATTTTTCATGAAATATCACACTAATTATCTCTGTGGTGGTGGGTCGTATCATTTCAAGCATATTGGCTTTGGCTGCCGCAAAATAGACAAAATATTTAACTTGTGGTATGGGAAGAAACAGCATCAGCGGTTCAAATATCTGTTGTTCGGAGCCAAATTCACCCATAATGATGATACTTTTGCTGATCAAATTGACTAATAATTTTGATTCGGTTTGGTCTTGGGTCAAGGATTCTTCGTTGAGATTTTCCGAGCTTTCATAGATAGAGCCGAAATCGTCAATTTTGGTGATATTTTCGTAGAGTTCCTTTAACATCTCCCTCAGAACGTCAATAAGGGACGGCGTTGATTTTTTAATTGTACTGATGAAATTAATGATTGCTTCTCTGATTTTAAATAATTCTATTCTTTCCATGTCCAGCTTCAAGGTGTCTTGAGAGTATTTCGAATCCAAGGCTTCCCACGTTTCTTTAAGCAAGCATCGGATTATGAAATTTAAAAAATCATTTCCATATTCTTGATAAGTTCGTTTGAATTGGTTCGAATCTTGATTTTTTACGATTTGGATCCAATTCGGGATTAACTCATTACTCGTCGAGACCGTCTCGAAATCTTGATCCTTAATAAAGGTGGTTTCTTGCATATAGAGATATTTCATTTGGTTCATTAAATAATTCAATCGATGTTTATAGATTTCTGTTAAATCCGGTTTGATATATGTATCCAAAGGTTCTGAACATTGTTCGCACTGCTTGTTTTGATAAATTTTTATAGGTTCTCCACAATTGCTGCAGAATCCCATCGGAATTTTTGAATTAAAGTCAATCCATATGGTTTTATCAATGAGTTCATCTTCGGATTCCGGGTCACTGAGTTTTTCATTAAGAAATTTGGCCGTTTCTACCGCTATTTGTAGTATATAAATGTTCTCCTCTGAAATAAGGATCTTTTCCGGCTCCAAAGTTATATGCGATTTTATTTCGTTAGGGAGTAAATTGAAGCAGACATTTCCAATTTGTTTTCTGATGTACAAAGGATTGAGTTTCATATCCTTCATCTGTTTAAAAAACAGCGAGATGAAGATTTTTATCAACAAGGCTTTGAATGGGGATTCAATTGCCGGCCATACGATATTGCCCGATTCCAAATCTGCGTAAATATCGTTGATTAAGCCCGTAAAATAGTTCCATTCTTTATACGAGGATGAAGATCCGGTGGTTTGTCGTATTTTTTCTAACTCAATCGTTTCTTGAATTTTTGAAAAAATATATGCCCCGATAGGTGTGCTCTTGGATAAAAAGAAATAATCAATGCCTTTGGTTTCTCGGGAGAATCGTTCAAACGAATAGAATCCCAAATCAGAGTCGAGTATTTGAGCGATTATTTGATGAAGAGGATATTTTTGATTTTTTATGATATATTGGGTCTCAAAATATTGCTGATTGATACGGAATTTCCTGCTATTTTCTATCAGATTGCTGAAAATAAAAAAGAATGCAAGCGCAAAGTCGGTAGAACTCATGACTTTTAATAGTTCGCCTAGCGATTTTTGATTTAACTTTCGGATGGAAAGGACAAGCTGGTCGATCATATAAGGATCAATCGCCAGATTGGAATATAGCGATACGATATTTTGTTCATATGAGAACATGCCCTCGGGATTTTCACCAGTAGCTTCATTGGAGAGCAATAATTCTTTGGCTGATGGGGACAAGATGTATTTTTTGAGGGTTCGATTTTTATATGATTGATCTTCGATTTCTTGAACGAAATTATTCTCTTTGGCCGTATTGAGATATTTACTGACCGTTGCTTTAGATAACTTAGTGAGATCCACCAAATCAAGGAATCCAATCGGCCCAAAATTGTGTATTGTTAATAAAACGTGAGATAAATTTTTTGAAATTTCCAAGTGAACCAAGTATTGAACCAACGCGAACCAATTTAAACCTTTGTGATTAATATGGAATTGCCTTATCTATTTGAAAATAATATGAATTTTCGAAATTGAAGAGAAGTATATTTATGATTTGAGATTTTCTCGTTAAATTTGGAGTTTTTCTCTTTTTTAGTCTTGTAAATTTAAGAACGGGATCAAACCCAAATTCATATTTGCATTCTATCGGATATTAATCATAGAAGCAAATTCTTGCTTTCAAACAATACAAAGGTGTAGTAAATGGTTCAATACAGATTTCGTCTTACCGGAGTTCCTCCGGATCAAGCCATTAAATTGATCGAAGTGGATCCTAACCAAACGATCGCGGAAATTAAGAAAGCGGTTCAACGCGAGTATCGACTTAACCCGATCTTAGCCATCCAATTTATCTTTAAAGGTAAAGTATTACCGGACAACATCAAATTCGCAAAAATCGGTATTCACCCGAAAAAAGATGTTATTACGGTTATGGCCACCCAAGCTGGCGGTCAATAAACGCAATTCCATCTCACAACTCTTTTTTTTTTCCGCTCCGGTTTAAATATTCTGTTGAATTTGCCAATTGGTAGCAAGGTTCTTATTTGTATGTGAGTTCATTGCGTTAATCATCATTTTGATGAGTGTCTAAGGCGTATTTTTGTGTCTACTGAGATTGTGTTTCGTTAATGTTCATTTTGATGAGTGTCTAAGGCGTATTTTTGTGTCTATTGAGATCTATTGAGATTGTGTTTCGTTATATGGAATTTCATAAGAATTTGCACCATCCATTTATAAAGAAAGTGCGTAATTTAATATGAAAAGCCATATAATGTTCATTTTGGTGAGCGTATGCGACCATTTCTTTCATTTTTGAGACGAAAATCGATCTGAAGATTATCGGTATCGTGTTCTTGCTGATTAATTTGCTGGTTGTTTCTTCGTTGTCGATTGATGATTTCAATATTCCTATCATTTATATATGCCTTCAATTGTTGTGATTCATAGAACCGGCCCTGCTGTTCCAAGTATAGAACAACTTCTTGAAGAATATCTTTTAATGATTTATTTTCATCATCTACATCTACGTAGAAGGGTTCTTCGCTGTATGGAAGATTAATTTTTAAAATTTTCTTAACCATTTCATTCGTTCTCCGTTTACATCGCTTGTTTTATTTTATCAAAAATTAAAAAATAATTGTTATAGAGATCTTCATATCTATAAGGCGTATCTGTTTCGGTTACGAGATTCCAATTATTTTCTTCTTTGAGGTTAAGGAGCGGAAGCAAATCCAAAATTAGTGAAGTGTTTTCATGGACTTTTTCATGATTCAAAGGAGGGTTGATCGATAAACTCTCTATTGGAAAGCCAAATAATAAATGCCTATCACTTTTTGAATCATTGGTATGCAAATGGAGTGTCTGAATCTTATCTCTCATTTTCTCAAAAAAGGATTCGAGCATTCTTCTCTTATTATATCCCATTTTTTCGGAATCGATGAAAAAGTGGCCGGAATCGAAACATATATTGATATGGTTGTATTTTTCTTTTTCTCCGATTTCGTTATACCTATCTTTTAATGTTTCAAAGAGCGTTATACAATTATCGAGATTTCCGAAAAAGCTCCCGTGATGATTATTTTCAAAATCGATAGAAATGTGGGGATTTCTACGGATCGCATCCGAAAGAATTTCAAGAAATGAATTCGATGATAATATTTCGCGTATTTCCATGATTCGATTTTTTTTATCCACCGGAAGATGCACCGTGAGATTATTGGTTCCCAACATCATATGATAATGAATATTTTTGTTTAATTCATCGATAAAATTTTTACACGCTTTGACTGGCTGAATTTCATTCGATTGATGAATCGTTCCATGTACTTTCTCTTCATTTTCATGATTATTTCGATATAACTCAAAGATTTCTTGAAGAATTTCCGGTTCCCGAAAGTAAAAATCCCTTGAATTGAATTGAACGCCTGGCTTGATTTCATAACAATGGAACGATTTATTTGAACTTAAATCTTGGATTACTCTCAATATTAATGATCTCAGTCCTTTATGCACCTCAACGGGATGACCTTCTTGCAAATTCAAGATTTTACCCATTTCTTCATTTAGAAAGTATGAGGTGGTACAATTTATTGAGAATAATCGCATTGAGAATTAAAAGAAAAAACAAATTAATAAAGCTTCTATTATGGTGTTATTTGTTGATTAGGTGCCGTAAAACTCTTTGATTTTTGCATTAATAAACGAAATAGTCGCAGTATCGCCTTTTTCGGTGGCTTTCTTAAGCACTAATTGCAAAGAATTAATGGCATCTGTGGTGTTTTCGAGTTCTATAAGTTCCAATGCCGTATTATAGTATTCAATCATATCATCATCCCAAGATTTGGAGCAATCTATACCTTCAATTTTTGGTGTTAGGTCTTCCGCTGAGGATGTTGCACCCCAGCCATCATCGCCCCATCCTTCTACCTTTGTGGGCTTTTCTTCCATTCGCTTTTTGGATGATTCGACTTCATATTCCGCCATATCCTTTGATACTTTTCCTCTTTCTGCAAGTGTTTTCCCTCGGTTCTTAATATTGATCATTACCTTTAAACCAACGACTCCGAGAATCAAGGCACCCGCAATACCCGCGGCGAAGAAGAGCGGAGATATGGGAACTGTCACATCAATTGGTTCGGATTCGGGACTTTCATTGTTTGCCAAATCGACAGCAACAATCTTGTAATACCATTTACCCGATTGGCTGTTTTCATCTTCAAAAGACAATTGAGACGTTCTCCCCACTTTATTTCCATCAGAGACAATAAAATCGGGCGTTTTTCCTCTATAAATGATATATTCCAGATTCTCTCCTTCATATTCAGTTACCGGCTTATTCCATTGGAGTTTAACCTTTCCGGACTCGTATGATGCTGTTATGCCTGTTACTTTTGTTGGGGCTGTCCAATCTACATAGAGCGTTTTTGCGAAGATTTTGGTGTGATAATACACTTTAAAGTCGTACCATCCTTGTGTTGTGAAATTGAGTGTCGTGTCAAGCTTCGTGCCAACGAATAAATTATCATTCACTCGGGTTCCGTTCAATGTATAGTACATAATGCTATCTTTGGTGATTTGCATTTGAAATTCGACTTCTTGTTTGTTGAAATTCTCGCTGGTGAAGCCTTTGAAGAGAAATCCGGATAAGAATGGAACCTCTTGTAAATGAATCGATACAAGACCATAGGAATCTAAATAATTACCCAAATTGTCCCAGGTTCGTATCACATAATAGAAATTGCTGCTCACCGCACGTCCGGCGGTTATAACTGATGCTGGGATAATGAAGATATAATCCGGAGCATTTATCATCGATACGTTTTGAGATGGAGGCGTGATTTCTGCAAAAGTAAGATTACTACCGAAGCGATATTTAATTGTGGCGTTCGGTTTGATTCCAACTCCGCCCGGATAATCATTACCCGATAACACTATTTTCAGATCATATTCGGTACGGGCGATCGTTGTATTGCCCTTTGCTTGATTGAAGACCATAATAGGTGCGTATATATCAGTTACTAAAATTTGATTGATTCCGATAATTATTTTATTGCCCCAATTGTCGGATATAGAGATCCGATAGTAGAGCGTATCTCCGAATGTGAAGTTTGTTTTTTGAATTCTAAAAGAATATTCGGTTGTCCATTTGGTGAAATTGACCGATTTTTGCGAGCCGTTGAAGTTCGTGTTGATCTGGAATTCAAACAAGATCGAGCTATCGTTAACGCCACCGGGTTGAATATTATTTGCCAAAAGCTCTCGAATGGTGAAATTGAAAACTTTGTCCGAATCGTAGCCTGCATTGATAATATTATCCGGATGTTCAATCACTTCGGGGGCTAAATCATCTGCGATTGTGAAATTATAGTATTGCGCTTGAGAATAACTTGTATAAATATTTCCTTTTACATCTCGCGAATGGATCCAGAAATAGGCGGTATCGTTCATTGTTAAATTTAATCCAAGCTCCGGAATTAAGTTGAACGCATAATTCCTTTCATAGCTCACCAATTCATTCCAAGGAACCACAATAATTCGAGAATAATCGTTATCCGATGAGGGAGTTGCGTTGATTTTATATCGCAATTGGAGTCCAGTTCCGTTCAATGCAAAGCCGGAACCACGAATATGCTCATTGATATTGACATTAATTTGGAATGTGCCAATATTATATTGGACTCTGCGGTTTATTGGAATTGAATCTCCCAGATAGGTGATTATTGGGGCATCGAAATCGTTGGGATAAATGGTGTATTGGAATGTTGCGTTTTCATTTCCTTTTCTATCTCGAATTCTCACCGAAATAATTAATTCTTCACCTGTTTTTGCGGATACTTTATCGTACGGGATCGTCCAGTTTGTTACATTCGAAGTAACCCCAAACGCGATATTTTGTTGACCAAGAACTGTCGGCATTCCTGCTACAGTATAAGTAACCTCAATGAAATTAAGAAATGAGCCCCCTTTATCGCTCACGCCTACACTGAAATTGACGCTTCGATTATATAACACAGGATTTGTCAAGATGGTGATATTTTCCACTTTAGGTGCGGTAAAATCATCAAATTGAAAAGAATTAACATTCGTCCAAAATTCATTCGTTCCATTTATGAATCTCAAGCGATAATATCTTGTACCCGTTCCATTGTACCAATATTCCGGAATCGTGGTGTTATAATTCGGATATGTGCCCATAAATGTCACATACGGTGAACTCCCGTTAACGGTGGACTCATTATTGAAATACAATCGGATATTCGATGCGGTTCTGCTCACAATATTAAAGTCTTCGAGTGTTATATTAATCTTTTTGTCAACATCGCCTTCAATCACCGTATTGTTTATTTCGGTTACATTTACAGAAAATAGACGTACGTTTAAAGAATGTAAGGTGACATATCTTTCTGGCTGAAAGGATTCTCCGAATATTTGATATCTTATAAAAAATGTATCTGTTACATTTATTCCACTCATGTAATAGGTAAAAGCAGTGGGTGTCGACCCGGGCCTTACATAAGAACTGGTGATATTGTACCAATTATCTCGATTACCGATTTCCGTGCTGTTGCACGCTTGAATTAGAATTCCTTCATTTGCATTTGTCATATTTGAAGACCACACGCCGGATATCTGAGCCAGATAGATCGGCGCGGTGGCATTTGCCAGATTTTGTGTATAGGTAATATTCGCAGTTCCATTAGAAAGAAACAATGAAAAATTTATATAATAAAACCCATACATGCCATTATGAGTTACCTCGCAGCCTTGAGTCTGTACACTTATAAATGTAGTATCTGTGAAGTTCCTTTCAAGCGGAATTAGATTATATTGATGTGAACCCGAGGGCATTGGGAACTCCGTTGTAACCTCGTCATTTTTGATTATGTCTGCGGGAATGTATGGATTTTGTTTATCTTTTGTTTCTGAAAGCGAAGATCCTAATAAAAATACAAAAACCAGCATTAACAAAATTATTTTATGAAAGTTCGAATTAACCTTCGAATCTGAATAATTCATATTCATTTTCTATGGGTGCTAATATAAAGAGATTTTGTTCGTATTTTCAAGAATTCATACCTTTCAAAAAGGATTCTTGTGTTGAAAATCAATGAAATGATAAAATTGGTTAAAATAGAAAGCCCTTTTCAATGAGAATTTTTCATGGTTTTATGGCTAGCGCGATCGAACATGAAAAGGATCATCGTTTTGAGCCGAAAAAAATTTTACGTTGAAAATGAACACTATTCGAGATTAGGGTTCATCGCTTCTCCAACAGTCAAGAATTTTTCTTTCTTCTCATGAGTCCAGGGTTTCACTTCTACCCATTTCTTCTGTATGCTCTCCGGAAGGACAAGCGATAGCCCTCCGAGGTCCCCTACCCAATCGCCTAATTCTGCGACTTTGAATTGGACTCCTTCGCTGATTGAAGCAATGGAATTGTTTGTGATATAGTCTTGTACAAACGGTATAATAATATCTGCATTTTTCATAACCGAACCGCCCAAGACGATCATTGAGGTATCCGTGATGTTGATTACATTTGTCAGAAATATGGATAAATATTCAAGAGTTTCTTGAATGACCTTTTTTGCGATGGGTTCATTCTCTCTGTATGCTTGAAATACTTCTTTGGCCGAGAACTCTTCACCATTATTCCATTTGAACCCCGCTTCTTTCGCTCTCCTTTCGATGTTTTTTCCGGATGCAATCGTTTCGATGCAGCCGTGTTGTCCGCATCCGCAAAGGTCTCCATCTTTCTTTACGATCATATGTCCGAAATGGCCTGCGTTGTGACCTTTTCCAAAAATAACCCGATTATCGGAAATTAAACCCGCGCCCACTCCCGTTGAAATAGTTATATACACTGCATCTTTGATTCCTCGGGCGGCTCCGAACGTGTGTTCTGCTTTGACCGCGGCCACACAATCATTTTCCATCTTAAGTTCAATGTCCGGGCCGAAAAATGCCCGCAATTCTGGAATATAAGGAATCACTTCCCAATCGTTATCGACTCCGCAAATATTTGGCGCATGGATTAACTCTCCTTTAATGAATGGACCTGCGGATGATGTTCCTATTGCTTTAATTTCTTTAATTGAATGATTTGTTTCTTTCAGTGCAATCTTGATCATATTGATAATTTGAGTGGGTAAAGCATTGACAAGGCCGGATTTCACGGTTTTGGATGAAATCTTAATCAATATTGATGACTCATCCGCTAAGACCACTCTTACCCAAGTGCCTCCAATATCTACTCCAACGTAAAGAGGTTTTTCTGACATTAATTTTAATCTGGTTTCGGGCTTTAAGAGCTTTTTCAA
This sequence comes from uncultured archaeon, assembly GCA_964623665.1. Classification (GTDB taxonomy): domain Archaea; phylum Asgardarchaeota; class Lokiarchaeia; order Sigyniarchaeales; family Promethearchaeaceae; genus CAZUTM01. The sequence goes on along the minus strand of CAZUTM010000021.1, from coordinate 2,455 downwards.
TGATGCTTTCCTTTCTTAAATTATGGGGCGAAGATGCTTTTTCTCTTCCGAATGCGAATCGGAAGCAACTGTACTTATTGCTTCGTCCAATATGCCATTATGTACCGAGCATTTTATGAAATATACCGAGAGCCGAGTCTGGAAAATCATCAATGGGAAGGATCTGCTTAAATCCAAATCGAAAGAGAAGCTGCTTGTTGCCCTATCAGGGGGAAAGGATTCCCAAACCTTAGTATACATTTTGGACGTGCTTTTTCATAAGCGGGTTGCCATTGAAGCTCTTTATGTCGATTTGCACATCGAAGCCAACGATTACTCTAATCAATCATTAAAATTTGCAAGAGAATTCTGTAACACGCTCGAGATCCCATTCCATTCTATTGATATTTTGAAGGAACAAGGATACGGTATTGATGAAATCTCAAATTTGAAATATAGAATTAAAAATAACCCAATTCTCACGAAACGCGAGCAAGAGTTTGCGGAGCGGGGTGAATGTTCATTTTGTGGAGAAGCGAAGCGTTATTATATCAATAAATTTGCGTCAAAAAATGGGTTTTCGAAAGTATTAACGGGACATAATATGGATGATGAGGCGACCAAGTTTCTTCAAAACTGGCTGGCTATGAATTTATTTCTCATATCACGGTCTGGCCCTATTGTCGATTCGGAGAGAGAAAATTCTGTCCCACGTATAAAACCTTTTTATTATATTTCGGAACAAGAGATCGCTTTGTATTGCTATTTGAAAAATATCCCGCATGTTGAAGTGGAATGTCCCTATTCAAGTACCCCGAGTACGAGGTTCAAGCGTATTATCAATGAGATAAATGAAATTCAGAAAGGTTCGATCTATGGACTGATGAAGAAATATCAAACTGTATTAAGGCCGGTTCTTCTGAAATCGGTTGATGAATTATCTTCTCCGGGTGAATGTTCTGTATGCGGGATGCTGAGTTCCGGAAAAAAGTGTGCGCATTGTAGAACCTCATATTTTGTAAAAAAGCATTTGATGTTGGAAAATCAAAAAGAAAAAATAGAAGAGGAAGATATAGAATCGAACGATGATGATGTTTTTAGTGAAGAATACGCTAAATCGCCGGATGATAAGAATAAACTTGATGTTATGGATGATTTCGATCATTTTTATATGGATGATCTGCAAGAGGAAGAAGATAAAGATAAATTTTAATGAGATACACCAAAAAATCAATGAAAAAATAACGACCTCGGAAAATTGAAGTGATATATTCTGCGGAAATGTCTTGTTCCCGTTAGTTTAAATTATTTTATGGTTTGCTGGGAGGATTGTGATTATAAATGCAATTTTTCATTCAACACTTTTACCCGTTTTTATAATATTTGAAACATCTTCAATGAAATCATCAAAATCACGAATATTATTTTCCAGAATCGAAAGAACGATTTGATAATCAATTTTATTATATTGATGGACTAAAATGTTCCGAAAGCCTTTCATTCGTTTTAATTTCTCTGAATTCCTTATGTGCGCATTTAAAATATCAAATACATCAGACTCATTTTCTGGTAGTTGAAGATCGAAGTACCCGATTAGCAGAAAGGAGAGATCAAGCACACATTCGATGATTTTGTGGAGTTGTCTTTCGATTGCGAGTCTCTCTTTTAACGATTCGTTCCATTTTTCAATGCTGAAGGGTTTTAAATATTCCAATTCTTGCCGGTATTGATTCAATAATATCAATTTTTGTTCAATTCGATGAATCTCCATAAGATAATTTTGCCTCCAGTAATCGCTTGAATCTTGGATAAAATAACCCATAATCTTTGATTGTTTTTACATGTAAATCGAATAAAAACTCATTATTTTTACAAATTAAGACCACACCCTCTTTGAAAACGGAGTATTGAATCGGTAGAGACATTCTTTCAAAGAAATTGATATCAAAAATATCCGAAAACGAGCCCTTATAATATAATATTGAATCTATATCTAGCGGAACATAAACCGGATTGCAGATCAAGCAAATATCTATATCTCGATAGTAGGTTTTAGTGATATAGCTTCCATACACGATTGCAGCAATGATCTTCGCGTCTTCCTTAATTTTTTCCAAGAGTGAATGAAATACGGGCTCTTTTTCGAGATTTCTCTGCTCCATTTTAGCTTTGCACTAATATATCAAAGAAATTCAAATTTATAATCATTTCTACGAGAATTAAAGCGAGAATGCCATAAATATCATTTATCAAGGTTGAAATGAAGAAAAAATTTCGGATTTGATTGTAAGCGTTCTTAAATAATTCAACTTGGCTGTATTGACCGTTTTCTTGCAAAATTAAGTATTTTAATGGGTATTGCATCGGACTCCATGATTCTTACGACGATGAATGCATAAAAGATCATCACGAGATATGTGTACATTCCGAATATGCTTGGAATCAATGCCAATACGAGGATCATCCCGAATATACA
>CAZUTM010000020.1:29636-41972 GCA_964623665.1 uncultured archaeon | reverse complement strand
GAGCACCGCCGGGAGCACCGCCGGGAGCACCGCCGGGAGCACCGCCGGGAGCACCGCCGGGAGCACCACCGGGAGCACCGCCGGGTGCCGCAAGACCGCCGGGAGCACCGCCGGGAGCCGCACCGGGAGCCGCACCAGCAGCGGGAGGCGGAGGCAATATTATGAATTTACGGGATGAGATGTTGAAAGAAATACAAAGACTCCGTGAAATCATGAAAGGGAAATAAAAAAAAAACAAGAATGCACATCTTTTTTCTCTCAAATAGTTCAAACCTTCAACACAAACCTGGGAAATAATTTGGAAATCACGGTACCCAACTTCAAAGCCTCAACGCGGTTTATGATTTTTTTTCCACGATAGAGATATTCCGTATCCGTAGGATCACTCAGTATTGTGACTGCATCTTCGGTCTCTTGTTCACATACAAAAAATCTTTCTTCATTGATTTCTATAACCTTAATGACCCGGTTAATTCCGATTACTTCATATCCTCCTCCGTGCGGAAGTGCATTGAAGTCTTTTAAACGATGCATGACTTCAAGTCTATTCGCCCGATTTTCAAACCCCAAGATCTCAATATGTTCATCCGTAAGATTTGGAACCGTTTGGACCAGAAACGTTGGAAGATCTGCTCGCAGACAGACCGGATAGATTTTATTTTGTTCTTCGGAAATATGTTGGGCCCCCAATAAAATTGAGTTAATATTCAACATTCCTTGATGCATAGGATTGCTTATTTTGGTGAATTTGCCGAATAATTTTTCTGCAATCATCTCTCTTTTCATTGAGGCGAACTTTTTTGCATATTCAAAGAAAGTCATGAAATTACGGGCATCATTGCCTTCCAAATAGAGACTGGTCCCGAACGGAGTTTTGTATTCTTTACATTGCTCTCTTAAAGTTTTACTCTTATCATAATAGATTCCCGGGCCTTTTTCCGTTTCACTCCGCAATTCGGGACACGATCCGTGAATCACGAACATATAACGCGGAAACCCTCTCTCTTGAACACTTGTTTTATCGGTTTTGAACACATCAATGAAGTGATTACCTTTCTTCGAGTCCATCTTGATTTGAATGTTATCAATATAGAGTTCTGACTGATAGATTTCGCTGACATTTTTTATTATTTGATCGGGTTCCGGCATCTCATCGAGCCCGCCAACGAGCATCCCGCAAGCATTAGGCTTTGTATCGATAAAAAGAACTGAATCATTATTATCACCCCATACAAGTTTACCGCCATACCCGTAACCGGAAACCCATCGGGCGGTATTTCTTGAGATCGTTTCGTCCGGTGTAGAAATGAAAGTCGCATTCGGCTTCATACCGAGATATTCTTGGGTTAAATGGATTTTTGCCAACCCGTATTTGAAATTTTCTTTGCAAAGGCTCGCAGCCCCGTCATCCAAACCCAAAGAGAAATAATGCTTTGCGGACCTCTCCAATATTTCTTCTCGACCCATTTCTTTCAATAACATATTGCAATATGTACATTTCTGTATTATATACTTTTGCATGATATTGAAAAAGCAGTGAAAATTTCTTCCAATTTTTTGATTCTTTGAATTTTGAGTGCTTCTTTTGATTATGTAAAGTGGCGTATTGCAATTCGTTTACTTTTTAACTTCTGAAAGAAAGATCTTTATCATGGAACGGCTAAAACGGAACTATCTCTATCTTTGTTGCGGATTTCTATTGTCGGTTGGTGTTCCGTTGATAGTATCTGCATTTTTTCCATGGCCATCTGGAACAACAAACGGAACCAAATATTCCATTACCGGGGTTCTTATTTTGTTATGTGTGGGTGTTTGGGGTGTATTTTATCAGAAAGTGAGACGCACCGAGCGGGATTATCTAACGCGAAAAAGCAAGCTCGGTATTAGCATTCTGGTGATTGTGATTGGTCTCTGTTTCGGTATCGCTCTTGGAAATTTTGTGATTTTGCAAAATGAGACCGTTGCAGATATAACGTTCGCTGAAGCATGGTATTATCCCGCATATACACGATTCAACCTTACGTTAGCGCAATTATTTTCGCAATTCGGGAGATTTCTCGGCATAGTTATGTTTCAACTTGTTATATTAATGGTCTTTGTGGGTTGTGCACTTGGCTTTCGGCCAAAACATCAATCAGAGAATCCACAGAGGGATTTCAAGATGGGATCGCTTTACCTCGGTATAGGTATTTCGATTGTTGTGATACTTTCTATTTTGGCAGCATCCGGTTTGGGGTATGTTTGGGTCGGCACAGAAGGTCGATTTTTTTTATTACAAGGGTTCTATCCCGAGCATTTTTCGGTAGTTTTAATTCCGAATATAATCCTAATGGTGTTTGGATCTTCTTTCTATTTAGCGTTTCGGAAAAATTTTGCATCCGAAGTCGAGAATTCCTCGAATAAAAAGGTCATGAAGCGTTATATACTCGTAGGAATTGCGCTGTTCAATGGTTTATTTGCGAGCAGACAGGTCTTTCCGGAACTTGTTCTGAATTATATTTCGATTGCATATTTTCTGTTCTTGCTTCTTCAGATGCTTGTTTCAACTTCGGTGATTAATATGATAGAAGCAAATCGGGCTAAAATGGGAACGCCGCTGACCCGAAAATTCGGAATTGCATCGCTCGCATATTTATTTGGATTTATTGTTGCCACAGCAGTCTATATTTTAGCTTTTACGGTTTTCGATATGGCAATCTATACAGATCTTAGCGAAATCTTGGCCTACTACCCAAATTTGATCTTTGGGGCGCTTCTCACCGCCGGATTATATCATCTCGGACTTTATTTTGAAACAAAAATAAAGAAGGAGGGCGTTTAAAATGCAACGAACATTGAAATTTGATTTGGAAACATATTGCTTGTTAGTATTGATCGCAGTTTCGGGCGTGATTGCATTTGTCCAATTTAGCCCTCAGACAAACGACCCGACCAAAGTTTTGGTGAATCAAATCGGGTATCTGCCAATCGACAATGGAAAGCGTGTTCTTCTACAAATCGATTATTTACCCGAAGGCTATCAATCGGGGTTCACGGTTGAAGTACAGAATATTTCGGATAGCAACAAAGGGGTATTCAACGCCACAGCGCTGTACAAGGGTGAATTATGGGGACATCAATATTTTGAAGCGAATATATCGGAGCTTCGAACACCCGGATCCTATCGATCAATGATTCGGGTCAATGACAGAATATATTATTCATATCCATTCAAAATCGCTTCAGATGTTTATGATAAGGCGTTGGAATACGCATATCTCTTTTATTATTATCAGCGCTCGGGCTGCGAGGTGAAAGAAATCGTTCCGGGATATCCGGGCCACGGGGCGTGTCATCTGGATGATGCGAACCCTGAATGGGACCAACATAATCCGGCTGCGTGGCGAAATCTCACCGGCGCATGGTTCGATGCGGGAGATTTCAACAAATACAACGGCTTCACCCTCGAATCTATTTACTCTCTTACTCATATTTACGAGCAGAATAAAGCATTCTTTGAAACTACAAATCGAACATCGCTTTATCCCAATTCTTCTTATGCGACTCATTTTAATTATATCCCGGATGTTATTGAAGAGGCGATTTGGGGTGCGGATTTCATCGTAAAATGCACCAATGAAAATGGTTCGCTCATCAACCGAGTCGGATCCAATGATTTCCATGGGTGGTACGGATATACGGGTCGACCAGAATACGAAAGCGATAATGATCCGAGAACTCCATCCGATAACAGAAAATATTTGGAATTAGCGGGCTATCCAATCGTCGGCACGGCCGCGCTCTTGAAACTCTCTCGAATCTTGAATGAAAATGGGTGGTTACCCGAAAAGGCGACTGGATATCAACAAGCGGCTCAAAAACAAATAAATTATTATGTGCAATCAACAGATCTAAACTATCCCGTGCTTTTGCTGTATCTTGAGCAATATTTACAAACAAGCAATACAACATATCTCGAAAAATCGAATGTAATTGCGGAACAGATGTTGAATTCTTCTCGGATAGCGTTTCCGGGCTTTGGCCATTGCGGTGTTGATTTTGATATTTATGCGCTCGGAGAATGGGCTCGCATCAACGGGACGGTCGAAGCGAAAACCAAGCTCAACCAAGCCTATTCAAAACGCTGGACCAATTTCTGGGAGCCTCTTTCTTCCGATAGCAATAATATCTTCAGACTCTTAAAAGGAAATCATTCTGAGCACGGAGTATTCTATTTTTGGTCTAATCGCTTCCCCGAAGTAGGGGATTGGAATGTGGGCCAAAATTCGTATTATATGCAGGCTGCATTCGCAACGTTTCAAGCTTACAAATACACCAATGATTCAAAATACCTCGATTTCGGGCTTCGACAATTGGATTGGGTGTTCGGACTCAACCCATTTGCTTTATGCATGCTTGAAGGATTGGGTAGCTTTAATCCGCCAACATATCATCATCGATTGGAATCGATTCCCGGAAACATTAGAGGTGCCGTACCCGGGATAATTTGCAACGGAATCGTGCGCACACCTGCTAAAGCACGGGATATACAGCCCGATGAACCTTGGTTTGATTTCAAGGCATATTTTCTTGAAAAAGGTGGGGCTGATTATCAAAGCAATGAACCTTGGCTCCCCCACAATGCGTTTGGCCTAATGGCACTATCGCAATTAAAAATAGCGTTATAGTTTCGATGCAACTCTTTTTTTTTACACTTCATTTTTCATTACATAGAGCACCATGCATTTCAACAATTTGGGATTTGGGAGAAACATTTATTTGGGTATAGCGCTTTCGTTAGCTATGGAAATCCTCGACAGCTTGCATGAAATTCAAACCGATACATATTTATGGAGACCGATGCGAAAATTTCAAAATTTTACCATTCTTTTGCTGTTTCTGCTTATTATCATTTCTTATTTCGATTTATCCCGGATAATTCCAATAATTTTCTGTTTAGTGCTCTTGATTTTGGTTCCCTCAGCATATCAAATGACCAAATTTACCACATTCGCAACTATTTGGGATAATATCGACTATACCGGCCTCGTAAAACGAGATCTTTTCTTTACCACATCCGATAACAAGCGGATCCAAGGATACATTTATTATTTAAATACGATAAATCCCTTGCAGCAAACTGATACCCCCATAAAACAATTTCCAGTTGTGATCGGAATACACGGCTATGGCTCCCATCATAAAGTTATGGATCGATATTGTTTGCCTTCATTACTGAAATTGGGCTATATCTACTTCACATATGATGCGAGGGGGCATGGAATTAACAAAAAAGGGTTTGTTCCGTATGATCCGGCTGCATATCAAGAACTTGCGGATTTTATTAATGAAATCAAACAATTGAAGTTTGTGGATCGTTCGAGAATCGGAATCATCGCTATGAGCTACGGAGCATCGAAAGCCTCGGTTGTCGCATATCCCGATCCCGATGTGAAACTCTTAATTTTTCTATCCGGGATATTCGATATCTTGTTAAATAAACAAAAAGCGGGTATAATCGAACATATTAAACTTTATCTCACCGGATTTCGCTGGACAAAAGATATTTCCTATTACAAAGCGCTTTCGGGCATACATCTGTTTAATAAGCAAGGTATCATACTCCACGGACACGTATCACCCACACCGAATGATCAACGCGTGTTTCTGTTTGCTAATAAAGATGATCCGCAAGCGCATATTGAAAATACCTATGATGCAATTGAAAAACTTGCGTTAGGAACTTCAAATTATCGAATATTTCAAAAGGGCGGCCATCATTTCAAAGGAAATGAGTATTATTTGTCTATAGAGATCTACGATGTCTTGCGCCAATTTCTGTAAAAATATAATTCTAATCAATCACTAGCATAACAAATCGTGATAGATGGTAGAGTTTTCACACAAATTATATTGCCGTTGGTGCGGTCTGCGTTTTTTTTTTGCTATTTTGAAGCTGAAGGGGTAAGTTTTAAAACCCTAAAGATTGCTTAGGAATCAAAAACCTTCACCAGCATCGGGTTTTTGAGGCGAATTTACACAACTTTTATTAAAAAGCGAATGGTTTTTTTTCGCTAACGCACAATTTTTCATTATGTTTAGGACTGCGAATTGTCCTCATTGCGGGAGAAATCTCGGTTTGTACAATCGAATTGAGAAATGTGCATTAACCGGGGAATTGGTGTGTCGCAGATGCATCATCCAATCCCGCTTTTCGGATAGCATTGCTTTTGATATCCCAGAAGAAATAAGGCAGAAATATCGCTGGCTCGACTTCGTTCAATGGCTAGTTATTATTGTCGCTTATCTCACAGGCATGAGTATGGCGTGGCCAAATTTTATTGGGTGGGCTCTGCCGAATCTTGATGATATAATGATGAGTGCTCTGACGAGTATCGGGATTTGGCTTGGAACCATTTTATTGGCAATTATATTGCTGAATATGCCCAAGCTCGGTACCGTTCTGTTCTATAGATGGCTCGGCAAACCCGAAAATCAAAGTTTTGTTCATGAAGCAATTAAAAAACAGAAAGAAGAAGGTCGTTACGCACCGATTTCGGTATGGTATCAAAGAAAACGTGCGCTTATCTCATTTATGGAAAAAACCGGCTATCGCTTAATCCTTATATTTGGTGTGCTTCTCAATCCGATGATGTTGGTCGCATTTTATATAATGAGATCGAACGGAGAATATTCGGGCGGAGCGTTATCCGCAATTCTCGGGATGCTTTTTGTTTTAACATTGATTGTAAATATCGCAAATATTTGGATTGCTGCTGCTTTCTACAGCCGAAAAGATTCTGAAAATAATAAAAACAGATATACTATTGAAATAATTTCGTGGTCGTATGTTTTGCTCCAAGGAATGGTATTCTTAAATTTAATGTTCGGATGGCTGGAACGGATGGGATTGTTAAGAGGTATAAAACCCATTCACAATTTGGGGTTCAGTCCCGAAACATTTTTCTTAATCTATCAATTTCTCTATACAGTAATTTGTTTACTGGGTATTATTCTTCCACTTTTTGTAATGAGACTAACTCCAAATTACGATTGGCTATCCAACGAGTATAATGCTCGCTTGCCTATGAATCCACAATTAAAAACCATATTCATGATTTTGCGGGGTATATTTATACTGCTCTTCGGGATTGCTGCGGTTTTCCTATTCATAATTTCGATGGAACTTATGATGGTGGATTTCGCAATGTTCTTCTGCGTCACAAGTTATTATTTGGTTCTTACTTATTTTATAATTCTGTTTGCCGCATTGAAGTTAATCAAACGGAAAAAAGAGGATTATCTGAGAGGTAAAAGTATCTATAATTTCATTGTCAAAGTGTGCGCGTTGGTTGTTATTATCAATCTGCTTCCCACCATCATGGTTAGCGTTTATTCAAATCCCTCGCTTGACCGGCAATTCCGTGAAACCTATGGCACCGATTGGGAATCAAATTTGGACCCCGCTTATGCAGCGCGCTTAAGAACTATTCGGTATTCGGCATATGATGCGTATTTCGGATATGAAATCCCGATTAAAGCGAAATATGAGATTGTCTATATGCAAGACTCTCCGCGTTATGTGAAAAATAATACATCAGGTGAAATAGTGAGCAACGGCTCATCGAAATATACAGCGGTCGTTCATAATATGATCTTCGATGCATATTTACCCGCAACACCAGAATTTGCAGATCTTGATTTCGGAAAAGGCCCCAACATCAAATTACCTGTAGTGATGTTTCTTCACGGCATCGGAATGGATCGGGGTGCGGGCAATGCCAATTGGACATCTCAATATATCGCTAATTTGGGTTTCCTTGTGGTAGATATGTCTTATGGTTTTACCGGATGGTCGAATGTGGTATATACCGGCGGTAAAGAGAAGGGTTATGACTTTGTTGATCAAGTTTGACCAAAATGCGGAATATTATCACGCGGACATTGGGTCTTTGTTTATCGCGGGTCGCTCGTTCGGCGGTTGGATTGCTATGAGTCTCGGGCAGCTAGCGAACAACGATTATGCCAAAGGAAATTATTCGAGCAATGTGAAAGTAAAGGGGATCATCCCCTATTATCCGGCCACCGATATTCCTTCTGCTGGCTCTGAACTCTTTGAGGTAGGAGGCAAACTCGGCTTGACCGATGAAGGCGCTCCTTATATTCGAGGTTCCTCAAATGAGAAAGATCCTAATTATAATCCCGACTGGAAATTTTATAACGCACTTTGGGTGGCCGAAAATACGGCTCCGGGATATCATCCCGATGTCTTTATCATTCAAGGCATGCATGATTATTTGGTGCCCAAAGGGGCTGGAGACCGGCTCTATTCTGCTTTGATGGAAAAAGGACATAAGTCGATATATGGGTTATATCCTTATGGTTCTCATGGGTTTGATGCGCTTCATTGGTCTCATTACGGACAAAGTATTACTTATTATCTTGCCCGCTTTTTGGTGTTGAATAAATAACCAAAATACCTCTCTCTATCTTTCTTTTTTGGAAATTTTTTTCGATCTTCTGAGTTACGATAAGAGAGTCAATATTTCATAAAGAAAAAAGAATTAAAGGAAAAATAAACGAAAGTATTAAGAGCATACATGAATTGCATGCTTTCGTTATGTTCTTTTCAATTGGTTATTATTTAATCTAATTTATGTTTCAATTCATCTTCCACTTCTTTTACGAGCGGGCTCGTGTCATCGGATTCTTCTGTTGCTTCTTCTTGGATTGGTCCTATAGACTCTTCTTCTTCAATTTCGGGTAATCCACCTTCCTTCATTGCTTTCTTCTGGGCAACCATTTTTTTATTTAGGTGAGGTTTTTCTTTCGCTTTGGTTTTGTCTCGGAGACGTTTCATAATTCTTTTTTCTTCTAATTTCTTAGAATATTTATTTTCAGGCTCAACGTAAACCTTAGGTTTGGTATCAACAGACCCATATTCTTCAGCGACACCTTTTTTCACTAAGGCTTTCACATTTTTTCTCGGTTTTGATTTCTCCATATTAATCACCATTATCGAGTCATTGCTCGCATACATATTATTGCAGCGGTGCTTTATATTCCTTTCGCACTGGATCATCGCATGAAAGGGGATTAGTACAAAATTATTATAATTTGATTCAATTTGGCGCTTATATTTGATTTTCCACAATCATTGTACTAATATTTCTCTCTTGAACCGAAAAATTTTGTTATTTTTTAGAAATCAAAGGATAATGTTTATAGGCTTGTCATTTTGGTTTCATTTTTGAGCCCGAATGCCGATTTCAGCCCAATTATATTTGCTTATTTTTATTGAATAATATGGCTTTTTAAATTAAATTACGCACGTCCCAAATGAAAGGTGTGCGTAAATACCAATGAAACTAATAATAAAACGAAAAAAACAGAAATATTCCGCGCTCAAAAACATTTATTTTCTATGTTTGCGCATAGTACCATGTGAAAAGTGTAAAAACAGGGTTCGGTGGAATCAGCGTTTATTGGTGTAATAACGGCGGATGCCAATTGTGCATGAAGGTTTTCTCGGATTACCTTTCAAATATACAACAAACGGCATTTCGAGGGATTCGGATAACCAAAAACACACAACACTCCAATTGTTTGATTGTAAACGGAGCAAATTCGTTCACCCAAAGCGAGAACGTGATTAAAGATTTCAGCAAGATGTTGGAAAATGGCTACATTGTATTATTCGGAGATTGCGGAATGGAGCAAAGTAATTTGTTTAAGACCGAAAAGAGCTCAAGATTCTTTTATGCACTTGATACTCAAGAGGTAATTCCGATAACGCATAGAATCCACGGTTGTCCTCCTTCATGGAATGAAATCAACGGGTTTTTCGCATCTATTTTCAAAGACGATAATAAAATTTCGGATATAGATCCCGAAAGCGAAGAATTGCAAGAAAGTGTCGAAAAGGGTGCTGAAAATACAGAAAGCGCTTCTCAAGAATCGAATCAATCTTTAAAAGAGAACAAAATCGCAAGTTAAAAAGCGATTGCGTGCATTTTCTCATCATTTTTATTTTCTTATTGCTTGAAGTACTTGGTGCAAATGGAAAAAAAGGAAAACGTGCTTTCAACGTATTTAAAGAGATATTTTATTTGGATTACTTTGTCTGTCGTTATGGCAATCGGCCATAACTATTTGAACCTTCTTCTTCCGCTGATGTTGCGTGATCTTGTCGATAATGTGATACTTAAGGAGCAATGGGATAAAATTTCCGATATGGTGGTCGTTTTAATCGGAATTTTTGTCGGTGCCGGCTTCTTTTCCTTATTCCGGACTCTTTTTGTTCAGTATATTGGGCAAAATGTGGTGTACGAAATGCGTGCGGATATGTATCGGGCACTTCAGCGGCAATCCTACTCCTTTTATGATAAAGAGCGAACCGGCAATCTGATGAGTAAGACTACCTCGGATGTTGCCCGCGTTCAGCATTTTTTATCAATGGATTTTGGAAACTTTCTTAGAGATATTTTTACACTTGCAATTATCTTATTCACGGTGTTTTCTATCAACGCGATGCTTTCAATAATTTTTCTCAGTTTAATCCCTGCTTTACTTGGATTGATGGTGTGGTATCGAAAACGAATGTTCAAAATTTATTTGGACATGAGCAATACCAATGGGGATTTGAACTCGGTTCTTCAAGAGAACGTAACCGGAGTTCGGGTAGTCAAAGCCTTCGGCAGAGAGAAGTATGAAATCAAGAAATATTTTGATATTAACAGACAATTTTTAATTGCAAATGAAAAAGTTATCAAATTATCAACATTATATGGTCCATTACAAGAGCTTATAACCCAAATAGGCTCTGTGTTATTATTATTCATCGGCGGAGTGTTTGTTCTTATGGGAATAATGAGTTTGGGTGAAGTGGTTTCCTTCTTTGTGTATTTTGCATTCTTATATGACCCCATCCGAAATATGGTTACAATCTATTCCCAATTTTCTCAAGTGAGTGCCGCGTTGGTTCGTATCAATTCCGTCTTGGAACATAAAGTGGATATCACGGAGAAACCGAATGCGGTATCGTTACAAGTTCAAGGTCATGTTGAGTTTAAAGATGTGTGGTTTTCATACGAAGAAAATGGTCCATGGGCACTTCAAGGTCTTGAATTTGATGTGAAACCCGGTGAAACTATTGCATTATTGGGGGCAACTGGTTCAGGTAAAACAACGATTATTAACTTGATTCCTCGCTTTTATGATCCGACGAAAGGAGTGATAAAAGTTGATGGATATGATTTAAAGGATTTAAAAATCGATGATTATAGAAGACAAATAGGGATGGTTGCACAAGAAACCTTTTTGTTTTCAAGAACCATCAAAGAGAATATCGCTTACGGAAAACCGAACGCAAAAATGGAAGATATTATTAAAGTGGCTAAAATCGCATCTATTCATAATTTTATCGCATCATTGCCCGATGGATATAACACAAAAGTCGGTGAGCGTGGTCAAACCTTATCGGGTGGGCAAAAACAGCGTATTGCAATCGCGCGGGCTTTATTTCTGGATCCAAGAATTTTAATCTTAGATGATTCGCTTTCAGCGGTTGATGTAGATACGGAATATGAAATCCAAAAGGCTTTGGATACATTATTCAAAGGTCGGACCACGTTTATTATAACCCAAAGAATTTCGACCATTCGGAATGCTGATCGTATCTTTGTTTTGGATGATGGAAAAATCATAGAGTCCGGAACGCATGCAGAATTATTTTCGCTTGATGGGATCTACACGCGCATTTACCAAACGATGTTCAAAACTCAAAGCAAAGATTTCATTACCCGTTATTCTTTCTCAATGACCGGTGTCAGTGTAAAGAAGGAGCCGTTGGAGAAATCTGTTTCAAAATTATCGATCATCGATTCGGAACTTCTTGAGGAAGATAAAAAGGTTCTTGATGCCTTACTTAAAGAGAAATATCCGGATATTAGCCAACGGCAGCGAATGATTGCAAGAATCCAAAAGCGCAAAGCATCATACGACGAAAAAGAATTGGCAGAAACTTACAAATTACTAACCGAAGAGATTAAGCAAGAAATATCAAGACTGCAAAATGAACTCAAGGTATTGCCTCAGAATGTTATTGCATTAAATAAAGGTGAAATCGAAAACAAAATCGAAGAATTGCAGCATAAGCTCGAACTTGAAGAAGAAGAATATAAACAACGTAGAAATGAAATAAAATTGATGACAAAAGAAAAATTGGAAATTATCAAAGAGGAATTCAAAGAGATCAAAGAAAAGGAGAAAGAAGAAAAAGATACAATCAAGGATTCCAAAAAGCAAATTCAAAAAGTCATCAAAGAAGAGTTAAAATTAGAAAAGCTTAAAGAAAAA
>CAZUTM010000020.1:0-29536 GCA_964623665.1 uncultured archaeon | reverse complement strand
GAAGAGAAAGAACTCGAAAAGCTTAAAGAAAAAGAAGAGAAAGAACTCGAAAAGCTTAAAGAAAAAGAAGAGAAAGAACTCGAAAAGCAAAAACTCAAAGAAGAAAGAGAATTGGAAAAGCAAAAACTCAAAGAAGAAAGAGAATCGGAAAAACAAAAAGCAAAGCAAAAAAAGAGTGAAAACAAAAGCAAGGAGGATGATGAGTAATGGCTGAACGTAATGATTCTGAACATACCGAAAATAAGGAAATCCCTGAACAAGAAATCACAGACAATGAACAGAAAGATTCTTCTGAATACTCTTCAGAACACCGAGAAGAAGTCCAAGAACCCCAAGTTAAGGAAGATAATGATGAAAAAGAAGTATCGGATGAAGATGAGACCGAAGAAGGATCCAAAAAGAAAAAGCCAAGACAAAAAGGGTTGAAGGGCTTAATCAAAGAACTTTTAAGCAGTTCCGAAATGTACGGTCGAAAATTCGTATATTCCGATAAAGAAATCTTACAAAGAACCATTGCTTATGTCAAGCCGTACAAGAGCGAAATTAAGATGTTAATTGTTCTTCTCATGATTACCTCTCTCACGAATATGGCATATCCGATCGGTATGACTTTCGTATTGGATACGGTTCAGAAAGGAGATTATAACACGCTTGTGTTTATCGGCATTTTATTATTGATTTTGATGATCATAAACTTTTGGAGCAAACGACTTTATCAGTATCGCATCAATATGCTTGGTCAAAAAGCGATGACCGATATAAGGAATGACTTATTCATCCATTTGCAAAAACTTTCTTTGAAATATTATACAGAGCGACCTGCGGGTAAAATAATGTCGACTTTAACCAATGATGTAGGGACCGTTAATATGTTGATCTCCAACTCGCTTATTCAACTTATCGGAGATCTCTTTACTGTTATTACCACTTTTATATTATTGAACATTATATCATGGAAGCTTACCATTATCATCATTGTGTTGGCTCCTTTCTTTGGAATGATTTTCTTCCAGTTCGCCCGAAGAGCGCGTGTGTTTTGGATACGTTCCCGACGCACCATTGCCAATATCACCGGAATCTTACAAGAATCAATTTCCGGAAGCAAAACCATCAAGGCTTTTGCCACAGAAGATATGAACATTGCCACATTCGACAATGCCAATAAGGAAGATTTGAAAGTCAACTGGCAAGCTGCCAAATTGAATGCTTTTCTGCAACCCGTTACACAGCTCGTCGCGGCTCTTGCAATTGTTATTGTGATTTATCTTGGTGCGTATTTATTGCAATCCGGAGAACTTGCACCTTCTATGCTTTTAGGATATATCCTCTTGGCGATGAACTTCCTCAATCCTTTCAATAATATCGGAAACTTTTATAACCACGCGCAAGCGGCTCTTGCTGGGGGTGAGCGTATCTTAATGATTTTGGATAGAGAAGTCGAAGTGAAGGAAAAAGAGAATGCGATTGTTATGCCGCCAATTCAAGGCTATATCAAATTTGAAAACGTATGTTTTAGTTATGTGAATAATGTAGATGTCTTGAAAAATATTAATCTTGATATCAAGCCGAAGATGAGAGTTGCGTTCGTGGGATTCACAGGTGCGGGTAAAACGACCTTGGCTTCCTTGTTAAGCCGCTTTTATGATCCAACAAGCGGCCGAATCACTATTGATGGATATGATCTTCGAGATGTTACTTTAGATTCCTTAAAGAGTCAGATGGGTATCGTTCTGCAAGACACCTTTTTGTTTTCCGGGACAATAATGGATAATATTCGCTACGGTAAGCTTGATGCAACCGAAGAGGAGGTCATTGAAGCCGCCAAAAGCGTGGGTGCGCATAAGTTCATAATGAAATTGCCTAATGGCTATCAAACCGATGTCAGAGAAAGAGGTCAACTTTTAAGTATCGGGCAACGTCAATTAATTTCTTTTGCGCGTGCTCTTCTCGCTAATCCGCCTATTTTGATTTTAGACGAAGCCACTTCGTCCGTAGATCCGTACACGGAATTAAAAATTCAAGAAGCATTAGAAGTGTTGTTAAAAGGTCGCAATTCATTTATAATTGCGCACCGGTTATCCACAATTTTGAATTCGGATTTGATTTGCGCGATGGAACACGGCAGAATCGTTCAACAAGGAACGCATGAAGAATTGATGGCACAAGGCGGACTCTATAAGCATCTATATGAAATGCAATTCAAAAAAGATCAATACGAAAAATCAACGAGAACAAAATCCTCTTAACATTTCTATTTCCGATTTTTTATTAGAATATCTTGTCCTTTTTTAATTGAAATTCATCTCTTCCGATTCGGGTACACGTCCCTCGATCTTCGGCCAATATAAGGTGATGCTTGGTAAATTCGAATTGCCAATGCATATACAAATCCAAGAGCGGGGCCTTGATTCCTTTCAGTTTGTATATCGTATCGCGATATTCGATTAAGTCTTTCACGTTGATTAAATTTGTGTTTTTTTCTTTGGAATAGTCAATAACAACATCCATAACTTTCTGATGGTTTTTTTCAATCTTGGCTTTGATATAATCGAAAGGAAAATCCGATTTATCGACAATGAAAGGCCCATGCGAACTCACCATTATATCGTAGGCATTTTTTGGATACTTTTTCAAGAATTCGATGTCCAAAAAGTAATTTTTGAGATACGTGTAATGGAAGCCGTACCATGGTCCAAATCCCTTGTATTGCTCATTATAATCCACTCCGATGTCCGAAACATAAAGAATATTAATTTTTGGTTCCTTCATTGCGATTAAAAATCCGACATGATTATGGGAATGCGAGTTCAACGGTATCGATTGAATCGTTCCGAAATTAAATTCAAATGCGGCATTTTCATCAAAAGAAAGAATAGATTTGCGATTCAAAGGTTCAAAGCCCAACTCTTGAGCAAATATTTTCCATTGAGAATCCAAGCCCGCAGCAGAAAACCCTGTGAATTTCAAATGATCACGAAAACTACTCACCATTCGGTCTTCAATATCCGGACAATAGAATGCACAATGTGTCGCATTTTCGAGTAAATGCAAATTCGAGGAATGATCTAAATGCGAATGTGTGATAATATGAGCTTTAATCTTCATATTTAATTTTGATATCAGCGAATCGAGGTTTTGAGGTAACAAATTTACGTCAATAAGAATATACCCATCGTTATCTCTGATTAAAAGGCCGTTACATGCAGAAAACGGGTTCGAAATATTATTCTGAAGAATATAAAAGATCTTGCTCGAATGGGTGTTTGGATCAATAGATGCTACTTGATCATTTAAGTATTCTTTATATTTTGCGTTGTTTGATAAATGATCTTGAACCGTAAGCGGGGTAGGAACATCCGGCATGATAATCAGAGGAAAAAGCGTAATGTTCTCCATTTTTATTCGCGTCTCTTGATGTTTTGAAAAAAAAATAAAAAAACCTCTTGAATATTCGAAAGATTAAATGAAATTCAATAATTTCTTCTTTAGCATCATTTGCTCGGCAATTAACACCATTAAGAAGGAAATCACCGATAAAATATTCGGAACGATAGCCCAAAGACCCAAAACCACCGGCCCGCTAAGCAGCCAAAGCCCGTTGAATGCCATGACACTCACATAATATCTCACTTTCTCATTCTTATAAATCGAAAGTGTGTAATGACAAACCACAACGATCGAGATTACCGAAATTAACATCGGCAAATGATAAAGGAAATAATCTGTTAACGCATTCGGGAGAGCCATGAATATTAAGACCGTTTGAACCGTTCCTAACACAATAATCAAAGCGGCAAGGATCGCGGGTCGATGGTCATCGATCGCATCGACTTCGGATTTTAAAAAGAAAATCAACCCAATCGCTAACACAATCGGAATGGCAATCAGATACAAAGGTTGTCCATGTGTATTCACTTGAAGCGGAATATACACCGCCACGACCAAAATCATTGTGATGTAATTAACGATCATCCCAATCATTCGGGTCAGATTCAATTTCAAACCTGGTAGAGCACCCATGATACGGAAAAAAAATGAAGAAATAATAAAAACCTTTGGTGTGTTGATACCTAAGCATGTTTCTCATTGAATTACCTTATTCTTATTTCAATCTTTTCTCATTTGCTTTTCGGGAGAGCCATTCGAAGCCCTCTTTTTCACCACAAAACGATTCTCATTGAACTCGTAACCCTCCCTCTCCATCCAAGCCAAATACATCGGGTCTTTTCTATAATCCGCATATCGTCCACCGGGCGGTTCTGCTTTATATTCGGGAGCCACGCGCTCAAAACTCCCATAGATCAGACCCAAATATACGATGGAAAGCCCTAAATACCAAATGGAAAATCCCGCATATCGAATCCACAATTGAATTGTTAAATAGATCGATAAAGAAAGCATTATTAAGCCGATCTTAAACATCTTAGTTTGCTTCCACCGGACTTGCCAATATTTTCCGTGATAACCATCGGTCCTCTTCGAAAACAAATTGATGAAAGGTGCAAATGCCTCCTTTTTCCAAGGTATTTTGCCCCACATCATTCCATCTCCGCAACATGCGCTATCCGCAATAAAATGTAAATAAATTCCGAGAACCGGTAACAAAACATATTGAGGATATATGTTGAAAATCAAGGAGAAGATGAAAATGACCACCAAAGGGAGATAACTCAAAGGCCAATGACTCCAAAATCGCAAATGATGCTGAAACGTATGGTCGTACTTCTTTTTCTGCAAATACCAATATGCACCATCGAAATCGGGGAGCATACCGCACACAAACGAAAGAAAAGAAACGAAGGGAGTCGGAAATGCCCCAAACCATAAATAATAAATAAGGTGATAAATCAAAAAGCTTGCAGAGCCATGTACATTGGAATCCATGCTTCAAAAATAGCAGTAAAGCAAATAAACCCTTTTGAATAGCTGATACTCAATGCAAAGCTATTTAGCCTTGAAAAACAAATTGAAAGTATCGGAGTGGTGAAACGGATGAGCGAAGGAAAAAAGGAAGAGGAAGAAATTTATTCCTATGTTCGGTCGATGGAAGATGAAATCGTGTACAAGGTCATCTTTCTGGGCGATCCGGCGGTAGGAAAAACCTCTTTAATTAAAAAATATATCGACAAAAATTATGAGGAACGGTATTTGCCTACGATCGGGGTTTCCATTACCAAGAAACAAGTCGAGTATGCCGGAAAAAAATTCACGATTATGTTTTGGGATATTGCAGGCCAACCTCAATTCTACTTATTGCATAAAGTCTATTATAATGGCGCCAACGGTGCGGTTCTTATTTTTGATTTGACCCGATCCCACACGCTCATGAATCTGAAAAATTGGTACTCGGAATTGGTCAAATATCAGTTACAGAACATCCCGATCGTCATCGTTGGTAATAAATCAGATCTCCAAGGGAAATCAGTGATAGAACCGCAAATGAACCACCTTGCCGAACAACTCGGCGTCACTTACACATTCATGACAAGCGCTAAAACCGGAGATAAAGTCGAAGAAATCTTCAAAACCATCGCAGAATTGATCTATGACCAAAAACATAAAAATGCGTAGCCGAATGCCTTCTTTTTTGCGATACTTACAATACATACAGCGATAAAAAACTAAAAGGTCGTTAGTTCTTAGATTTTTTGGGAATAATAAAAAAAGATTATATAATTGGTGGAAATGATTCAAAATTGCGACAAATCAACCTTATTTTCACAGATACGAAAATTTTTATCGCCAGATCTTTTTCTGAGCTCGGATCATCATTTCTTTCATAAAAATATAGTAAAATATGAGCCGAAGAGGGATAAACTCCAAAGAGAAAAGAATAAATCAATTGAGCAAATCATGATAGAGAGATGGGTTGAAAAGGTCCCTAAAGATGCGCATCTTCTCTATTTGGGCGATTTTAGTTTTTCAAATGAACCGGATTTCGAAAAAACGTTGACAGGAAAGCGTATCCTTCTCAAAGGCAATCATGATTGTTTTTCGACAGAGAAATACGTTGAATGGGGATTTCTGGATGTTATTAAAAATCAAATTGCCATCCTTGATGATAATATCGAGGTAATTAATAAAAATTACGAGTACAAAGCGCCTTGTATCATTGCGGATGTTTCAAACATTCGAATTATGTTTTCTCATATTCCGATACTCTTAAAAAAGCGACGTGAGAAAAGATATGGTAGAAATTCAGCATTTCTAAACGAATTATTTGACGAATTTGACTGTGATATCAACATCCACGGCCATCTTCATACAGATTTCACCGGAATGTCGAATTGTTTTAATATTGGGGTCGATGTATTAGATTACACGCCAATTCAATTAAAAAACATCCTTTTCATGTATAGGTTAAAAAGGAAACGATAATTCAATTTAATAATTGAACACATCGTTTATCATAATGAATTATCGCCAATTTTTGGTTTTAGTGATTCTTCTTTTAATACTGCAAAAGAATTATATGGTTTTGAACGTTTCTCCACGTATGAACCAAGAGTATCAAAAATTTCTTAGTCTCTATAAAGATATAGTCGTGCTGAATTCTGCTCAATCGATTTTGCAATGGGACATGGAAACTAAAATGCCTCCCAAAGGTATCAATAGAAGAAGTGAAGAACTTTCGCTTTTGAGCGTTCTATCCCATCAGAAAATCACAAATCCGCAATTTGCTGATCTCATCACCAAGATCAAAAATTCTGAAGACTATAAAGCAAATCCGATTGTAAAGAGAAACATAGACCTATTTGAGAAAGATTATATTAAAGCAACTAAACTTCCGGAAGATTTTATTTCCGAACAATCCAAACAAATCCCGATTTCGGTTGATGCTTGGAAGAAAGCAAAAGCAAAAAAAGACTTTTCGATGTTTAAAGATCATCTCGCTAAAAATATTGAATTAGCAAAGCGCAAAGCTAAATATATTAATCCGAATCTTCCCGCGTATGATGTTCTTCTCGATGATTTCGAACCGAACATGCCCGAAAAAGCTATAGCACCGCTCTTCGAAACATTAAAAAATGAATTGGTTCCCTTGGTCAAAAAATGCGTGGAATCTTCGGATAAACCCAACATCTCTTTTCTCAACCGCAAAGTTCCAGTTTCGGTGCAAGAAGAAATAGGAACGTTATTATCTAAGTTTGTGGGCTTAGATCCCGAAGCCAGCAGGTTAGACACCACCGAACATCCATTCACCACCGGTTCCTATGGAGATGTCAGAATCACCACTCACTATTATGAAGATAAAGCGTTGTCTTCAATTTACAGCGTGCTTCACGAGGCCGGCCATGCGCTTTATGAATTGAATCTCAATCCGGAATGGGAATATCAACCGATCGGCACCGCTTGTTCATTCGGAATCCACGAAAGTCAATCCCGGATGATTGAAAATCTGATCGGAAAGAGTTTTGAATTCTGGGAATATTTCTATCCGATCCTGAAGAAACTAACGAGCCCGACTTTCGACGACATTTCATGTGAAGAATTTTGGAGAGCTGTAAATTATGTTACCCCCTCCAAAATTCGGATTGAAGCGGATGAAGTCACTTATTCACTGCACATTATTCTTCGATTTGAAATGGAACGGGAAATCTTCGCCGATAAACACCAAATCAATGAATTGCCCGCAGTGTGGAATGAAAAAACCAAAAAAATGTTCGGAATCGAAGTCGAGCACGACAGCGAAGGTATCATGCAAGATACCCATTGGGCCAGTGGCTATTTTGGATATTTCCCATCATATGCATTAGGGAATATATACAATGCTCATCAATTTGAAATCTTGAAAAAAGCAGTTCCTAACTATAAAGATGTTATAAAATCAGGAGATCTTTCACCCATCCGCGAATGGCTCAAAGAACAAATCCATTCTAAGTCGAATATAATGGATCCCGCGGATTTAATGAAAAGTGTAACCGGCGGAAAGCTCGATGCAACCTATTTCGTAAATTATTTGAAAGAAAAATATAAAAAAATCTATCGATTTTAGCACGAGTTTTTAATATATCATTTTTTTTATTAATAATGTTTGTATTTTTCGAGATTTTATTTAATTTTCAAAATTTTTAGAAGGACAAGAGTGTAACTTTTTTATTCTTTTTTCAATTTAAATACGTAATTATTAATTTGCTCGGATTTATGATTGCGCTTTGTTTTTTGTTCAAAAAAAAAATTAAAGCAAAAAAGCGAAAATGCAACATTCAATCTACGGATTCTATTTGAAAGAACGGAAAGATCGCAGCAATCAATTCTTTTGCCGATTCAAATGCTGTCATATTCACAATTTGATTTTTCAACAAATCATGAAATTTATATTCGAATTCCTTCACATATCGTTCGAGAGCATTCAACAAAACAGCCGACCCTTTATCGGTTACGATAACAACAGTAATAAACTCTCCGCTTTTTAATAAAATACTTGCATCTTTCGATGATATGGATTCGATCAAAGATTTTGTTTCTAAGGTTTGGGAATATACGCTATTAATTGCAGAAATCAATCCGGAAAGCAAAACATCTTCTATTTGTATTTTCCTCGAAGTTTTCAACCGAACGGTATGTATTTTATTGCCATCCTTATATAACACTGTCAAAATATAAATATTGAAGGGCAATCGGTAAATATAATCTACGTCCAATAAATATGTGATAATAAACATGAAGAGACCGAGAAGTTTCAGATATTCGCTGACTTCAGAAATCGCAAAAACAATTTCGGAAGGATTATTCACATATGTATTCAAATCTCGCAATAGACTAATGAAGTATCCGAGAGATATCAATATTAATGCAACGATAAAGATTACGGGCTTCCTTTCTTTCGTGAACTTGTATGTATTATAGTAAATAGGAATTCCGAATGCAGCATATACTACCATGGCAAGTACGTTGTATGAGATATCAGAGATAATCCAGAACATATCATCAAATTTATCTTCAATTATTGCTCCCGTTCCGAACGCCTCAACATACACATATTTCAGATAAACCAAATAGAGACTTATTATATGACTTACAAGGAATATCAAAACAATCGCCAATCGATAAGGGTTTATCTTTATAGAAATCAGCGATTCCAAGAACAGATAAAAGAAGAACGTTTGAAAAGCAAAAAAAATCAATTCCCACACCAAAACTGTTATCCACGGAATACTGCGAGATTCCAAAAATACATTTTCTTGCACCATAAGAACGCTCGCTATCGTTCCACAAATAAGAGATGCTATCAAATGATTTGCGACTCGCTTTTTAATAGAAATCTGCCAAATAAATAACCCCAAAATAATTACAAATAAAATGAGAATTCCGAACAAAGAAATTACGCTAAAATCAATTTCCATACATTTAATTAGCCAAACTTATATAAATTTTTAGCCATATACAAATTTGGAAAAAATAGTTAATTTACATACCTATAACCAATACATACTAGTGATTATTAATCGGATTTTTCGATTTGAAAAAATGGAAAAATCGGTTCGATTAGTTCGGATGCGGATTTAAATGCATTCAAGTCCGGTGAATCGTTTTTTAAAAGATCGTAAAACTTCTTTTCAAATTCAACCACATATCTTTGAAGCGCAGATGCTAAAACCGAAGATCCTTTATCAGTGACGATTATAGCGGTGATATATTCTCCAGATTTTAGAAAAATGGTTGCATCTTTCGATGATATGGATTCTATCAAAGATTTCGTTTGCAAGGCATGTGAATATACCGAATTAATCGCGGAAATCAGCCCCGAAAGCAGAATGTCTTCTATCTGAATTTTTCTTTTTGATTTTAATCGAACAGTATGTATTTTATTACCGTTTTTATATAATACAGTTAAAATGTAGATGTCATAAGGGAGCCGATAGATATAATCAACATCCAATAAATATGTGATAATAAACATGAAGAGACCGAGAAGTTTAAAATATTCTGCATAATCTCCCAATTCTCCAATAAATTCCGAGCGGTTGACCGCGTAATAATTCATATCCGCCGCTAAACTAATTGAATAGCCGATAACCACTAATATTAAAGCAATAATGAACACAACCGGTTTTCTTTCCTTTGTATATTTATACGTATTATAGTAAATCGGTATTCCGTAAGCTCCATAGACCAATAAAGAGATTCCATTATATGCAATATCCGAAATTATCCAAAACATATCGCCCAATTTAGATTCCACTAAATTACCTTCATTTTCTCTTAAGATCAATTCCCGTCCGTAAACAAAATACAATGCAATCAAATGAGAAATTAGAAATATTAACGCAATAGATAGCCTATAAGGATTAATTTTTATTGAAACCAAATTTTCCAAGAATAGATAAAAGAAAAATGTTTGAAACGCAAAAACCGCCAATTCAAAACAAAGAACCAAATATCTATCTACAACGACTCCGGGAAAGATATTGCTTTCAACAATCATTAGATAACTCGCAGCGGTTCCGCAAATCAAGGAGGCGATTAAATGATTCGCTTTACGCTTTCTGATGGTGGTCTGCAAAATAAAAAGCATTAATATTATTACAAATAAGACAAAAATCCCGATACTTGCGAGATCTTCGAATTCTAAAGCCATGCATTCAGTACGGACGAATAAGCATTTATCTCTTTTGAAAAGCATTTCGACATTCAGTACATAGTATTGCTATTTTACAGCAATCATTGGTATTAATAAATTATCCAAAATACAAAAATCAAATAAATCTAAATAAGCATATATGCAAAAGCGTGAAATATGCAAAATATATTCTTTTTTCAAGCCGTTAATTCAATGATCAATCGTAAAATTTAGATTTGATCCGGATTTTGCGCGCAACATTCGTTAAACAAGAAAAATCGCATTTTTAGAGAGTTGTGCAGTAAGTCGCCGGATCAAATCATTTTTACAGACTGTTCGCAGTTGGCGAGTCCAAAGTTAGAGCTCTACCGGATTAAATCGGGTTTTAATATCCGGATCAATTCGCAAAACCCGTTTTATGCATATTAATCCGGAGCGGGAATCACCATGGGTTTGAATTTATCCTAAGGGCTTTAAATAGACAAAAGATTCAATTAAGATCATTGGAGATTCATTTGCATCTGATCCCGATGATATCCAATCCTATAAGAAATTGATCACGTATATTATTTGTATATCATCGGAATGGGCGTTATGGTGTGGCGCTCGGATTCAGGTGATATGAACCCAAAAAAATTAAGGTGTGTGTGAAAATTATGTCGATGATTAAAAAGTATCTGATCCGCGAACAGAATTTTTGGACCAGCGGAGTCAACAAGAATAATGAAACTTGCTTGGTTAAGCATGATGAAAAAATTGGAGGCATATATGCCTATATCAGCGGTAAAACCGTGAAATTGGTTTCCTCCTACGGAACCGTTATAACCGAACAATTCAAAGATGTGGAATCTTATTTCCACGGAATTAATGCGGCAACCGTCTACCAAAAAGAAGATTTGATGAATGTTCTGAACCGGAGGCAAATCTCGAACAAATTGCAGCGACTCGATCGTCTATAATCCATTTTTTCTTTTCCTCCTCAACGATTATCTTTTTGCATTAACCATCGAAAAGATTTATTTTCGATCTTGTATATGCGAATTTAATATGATATTTGATACAAGTGGCTTTAGCGTGGATGAAGGATTGGAACCGAACACGCTTCCGTTGGTATTAGCATATATGGCGTTATCTTTAGCGCTTGGGCTTTATTGTGAATTTGGCTTATCATTTATTGCCAAAAGTCTGAAATCCGATTCGGTGTGGCAAAAAACATATTATAGAGGATTAGGGGCCTTCTTTTTCAGTGTTGCATTATCCCAATTCATTTATATTATTGATTTATTATCCAGAGATGTGAATGAGAAGCGATTATTTTTGACTTCGTTGTCCTATTCACCGCCGTTTTTTTCATTTACAGATGCGGATTATTTTGTGTGGATTTATTCTTTGATTCTCGTTTCCTTGGCGCTGTTAATGTATCCCGTTGAGAAATATTTATATGCACAGAAGCGTACCCCATTGACAATTTTTGTGATCATCGGGATCCCCATTCCTTTCATATTGAGGCTTGTCGAAATAAACCATAAATTTTTCGGGCTTCAAATCGGTCGAGATGAGGTGCTTTCATTTCAAGCAAGTATCGGTGTAGAAGGCGCAATGACATCCCATTATTATTTAATGCAAGTGATGTGGATGTTGGTTGTCGGTATTATTGCGTTATCTGCTCTTTATTTGTTGAAATTGTATTTGGATTTGGGTAAAAAATCGCCTCCGGGATCTCAACTTCGGAAGAAATCCAAGATGATTGTATTTGGGTTATTGATATGGTTAGCCGCAATCTTTTATACCTCAACCATTATGAAGGATATTAGTGATGCAACAAGCAATTTGAAGCCGGGATATCCGAATGAGCCTGGTACGGTTGAATACTTTATTTCAAACAATGGGTTATTTTATGTGCTTCCGTTTGTAATTCCTATCCTTTTAATCACCTCATTAGTGTTATTAGTAGAAGGATTCACAAGAAAGTATGATTAAATTTTTTGTTTTTCGTTTTTTTTGCTTGGCCCGCGTTTTTATTGTTTTTTAACCGAAGGTTTTAAAGATCCCGTATCTATACTATCGGCGATTTGCGGGATCTAATCTCGGTTTTCATGGTTAAGATTGATTTTTAAAGAAAAATAAAGAATATAAAAATCATTTGGAAGAAACATTTTTCGAGTTTATAGCTTTGATATAAAAATTTCAAGTATTCGATGCCTTTAACCCGAAACCTTAAGATCCCGTAAATCTCCGTTTATTATAGATACGGGATCTTCGGAATCCTTGCCGCAGATCTCATAAAAATGCGGCCACGGGTGCCATTTTCTAAAGCAATCATAAAAAAATAGCGAACAAAAAAGAATACTAAAATTCTAAAAGCGAAAAGCGATTTTTCGAATGATTATTGGCTTTTTATAAATTCTTCCACGAACTCCCGAGAATGATTTGGAATCGGCCCAAAATTCGTTACCTTAAGCGCGCCCACAGCATTGGCAAATTTCAAACAATCAGAAAGCGATTTCCCTTTTAGATATTCCACGACAAAGGCGCCTCCAAAAGAATCACCCGCACCGGTGGCATCGATTTCTTGAACCTTGAATCCTGCAACATCAACTTTTTCATTCTTTGTTATTGCCATCGCACCGTTCTTTCCCTTTTTCAGAACAACGACCTTAAGTCTTGGTGCGATCGTGAAGAGATGATTGCACGCTTCCATTGCACCCTTTTTCTGGGCCAACATCTCCGCTTCTTCACCGCTCGGCAAGATAATCGTGGCAACATCCACAACCGGTTTGCAGATTTTGATGATTTGATCAATCGGAAGCATTTCGGGTCGCAAATTCGGGTCCATCGAAATTTCAACCTTTGGATTTTTCTTCATTGCAATTTCTATTGCTTTATAGACTGCATCTCTACTCGATTCGCTGATCGAAAGAGCTGAACCCATGATATGAAGGGCTTTTATTCCCTCAAATAATTCTTCTTTTACTAATTTTGGATTGGTCTCTCCCGCTGCACCCGCGCAGAAAATGAACGAGCGCGATCCATCGGAATTGTATTGGTTAAACGCAACGCCCGTATGACTCTTAGAATATGCGATCCCCGATGTATTTACACCATCTCGCTTTAGAGCATCAACAATTCCTTTTCCGAATCCATCATTTCCAACAACACCGATGAATGCTGTGTTCATTCCGTACGGCTTTCCCATTCGAGCTGCAGAGGAGATGAAAATTACTGGTGCGCCGCTTGGATAGGGGCCTTTATAATCTTCTCCAATAACCGAATGGGGTGTATCGACTTTCACTCTCATAATTTCAACGAGCATCTCGCCCAAGCAAACAATATCTGCCATATTTTGTAATTAGCGCGAGATCTTTAAATTCCTTTCTGATACGAGAAATTGAAAATTTGGAAGAAAAGATATGCCCAAAATCCGCATGCATGGTTGATCCAAAGGATAAACCTCAAACTCTATGAGTGCTTTTATTCGAAATCGAGTTAAAAAATAAGATTTTCGCAATATCAGAAAATTTAATTGGGATCATGAAAACATTGAAATCCAACTGTCTATTTTTTCCCGAATCGCCGGAATTTGGGCTTGTAAAGGTGCGCTATTGTTTTTTATGCTTTGGATGGTTCGTTGCATATCAAAGAGCACGATATGACCTCCCGTGAGAACGAACATACGATCTTTGGCTTGTGCGATATTTTCTGCGATCGCGGAGGTAGATGTGCATGAATTCAATAGATCTTGGAGCAAGTTAAAGATTTCTTTTGGGTCTTCAATGGTCTCAAATTTATTTTTTGGGGCAACCTGTGTATTCTCTAAAGATTTTAATTGTTTTGCTGAATTTGCTTTGATAAGAGATTTAAGTTCAAGCATTTCGCTGTCGAGGTGTTCTCGAAATGCTGATAATTCTTGAAAGGAAATCTCAAAACCTTTTATTTTAATCAGCAGTGTCTCAAGAAATTCGATTCTTTTTTCAAGCCGATCTATGATACTTTTCATCTCGCCCATCGATTGAATGATGTTTAACCCAAAAGTTTGGAACGCTTGCATCATCTTTGTTAGCTGATCGGAATTTTCGCCCATTCGCTATAAATATTCTCAGTGGTCAGATATTTAAGATTTTGCGAATTATTTTCATTAAGATGATTCTCCACGTAAACTTCCTAACTGTCGACGGCAAAAATATCATTTACAGAGAGTACGGGTCTGCAAAGGTCGACCACGACTTGCTTGCAGGATTTCTTTCTGCATTTTCTGGATTTATGAAAGAGATCTCGCAATCGGAAATCAAATCTACGGTCACCGGCAGTTCCAAGTATTTCTACAGTATTGATGAAGATCTGATCGTTGTGGTTTGCTCGGATATTGATGATAATGAGACAGAAATTGCGGGGAAAGTCGAGGAACTCTTGAAATCCTTTGTACAAAAATACGGAAATAAGTTTAAAGATGGAGTTTGGGATGGAGAACGCATGAAATTCCAAGAATTCTTTCCCGTGATCGATAAAATCGTATTGGGGCCTATCAAAGTTTCAATTATAGGATACGGCGGAGTGGGGAAGACAACATTATTGAATCTTATCGTGGGAAAAGAAGTAAACTTGGAATATATCCCAACTATCACCGCAGATATCGCAAATTTTGATAAATTCGGAATTCGAAATGTAGTGTTTTGGGATTTTGCAGGTCAAATTCAGTTCACAAATCTTTGGTTATCATTGCTTCAAGCCACGAAGTTAGTAATCCTTGTGACTGATTCGACGTATAAGAATGCGACAGAATCGAAAGAAATTTTGAACAAACTCATTAAAAAAAATTTTCCAGATGTCGCTGTCATTGCAATTGCAAACAAACAAGATTTAGAAAATCGTCTCTCTCCAAAGTTTGTTGAAAAGATATTGGGTGTGCCCACTTACGGCATGGTCTCTGTAGATTCGAAGTACCGGATTATTATCCATGAAGTATTAAAAGAAAAAATTACGGAAATTAATAAAAAAGATGGGTTAATCAAATAAAATATACAAATTTAACACAAAAAAAGTTTTGGTAGATTAATTTATCCAATTTCTATGCAGAACGATTGTTTTTGCTGGGAACGCCACTAAATCATAAGGTTCGCAAATGATTACCTTAAAATCAATAAAAAAAATTTTTTTTGATTGCACAATTTTTCATTAACATGCTTGATTTCACATTTACAAAAGACTCGTTTGAACCTACGCCTTTAAGCGTGCCGGGTGAACTGGGATATAAATTACTTGCATTATCCAAAGATAGTATTGAAATGATCGATCCTATCGTACCTCCCACGTCCGGAATACGAATGCCGATTTACGAAAAGCACGGAAAAAATTATCATATGAAAACCGAGATGTTCTTTCGGTTTCTCCGGGTATTCAAAGCGGTAGCAATGGTCGGAAAGATTGAATTGAAAAAAGATCACCCGAACGTATTTATTTGTTCTGATGATCGGCCGAGCGCTGATGTTTTAACGGAGCACTGTGCAAAAATCTTTGCCAAAGAAGGCTATTCCGTGTTCATGCAAGATTCGGAAAATCAATCGGAAAACCCGTATTATTCGCGTATGTCAGCACCTTATGCAAGCGCAACCATAGCACTTTTCGATTATATTGATCTTATCGTTATGATCACCGCTTCCCACAATGAATTGATTTGGAACGGTGTGAAATTCTATATCCAATTACCGATTCCTATTTCTGGGCGGGTTATGAAGGATGTCTCAAAGGTGGCCTTGTCTTTAAATGAGATTGCGCTTGATCCTAATCCGAAGATTACGTATATTGATGCGAATTCGAAAAATAACGAATATATCATCAAGTTAATTTCCAGAATTATCGATATTAATATTCTTAAAGGGACCAAGGTTCTGCTTTGGCCGTATTTAGGGACCGCACCGGAAATCCAAGATGTTATGAGAAAACTTGGGATTGATATTTATCTTATTGAAGATGATATTGAGCCTCCGAATCCTACCGAGGAGTTGGATTCCGAGCGAATTATTAGGACTATGCAAGAGCAAAATATCGAAATTGCGATAATGCTTGATGCCGATAGGGATAGGATCGTTTTCATTATCAAGGATGCGAAATCCGGACAATATGTGAACCTTTCGCCCAATGAGTTATATACTTCGATGCATAATATTTTGATTAAAGAATTTAAAAAGAAAATTGTTAATGTTCGGACCATTCCTTCTGACCCACGCTCCGATGACTCGGCCGTGATTACTTTTTCAGCCGGTGTTGGCTATAAACATTTGGGGATGTTTCTGTATTTGACTATGGGAGAGAATATCGATTGGGGTAAATTAAAATCTGGGATTCTCTATAAGAAAGTCCCGAAGGGGTATGTGCCGTTGCAAACCACCGAGGAAATTATTTCGGTCTTGAAAGAAAAAGATGCGATCTCGAAAAACGTGATTATGGTGTTATGGGAAGAATCGGGCGGGCATACCTTCAATATTATAGATTTCTCTACCCAAGACGGCAAAGTGATCGCAAAAAGCGATTTTCCGCTTGTTGGAGATAAATATCCCGCGCCCGCGCTGTTAATATTAACGGCTTTAGTCAAAATGAAATATTCACTGCCCGAATGGGTTGATAACTCCATCGGCGGTGCTCGCACGGTTATAGATGCTGATGATAAAAAGAAGATGGAAATCATCAATTATTTCTCTCAAAGAAAGGGCCAAACCTATGAAATCGGAACCCGGAAGTATGCTGTGGGCACATTTGAAACGCTTGAACATGAAGTCGATATTATTCTTCTTAAAGATGAATCTTCGGAAATATATTTTAGACCATCCGGAACGGGTCCGAATGTGAGAATTTATATCTTCGGTAAAAAAGATGTGATAAAACAACAGCTTAACGATATAAAACAACATCTGGAGCAGAAATTCCTAAAATAAATGGAGATTTTTCTTTTTTTTATTAACTTTTAACCGGGTGGCGGATCGTGGGTAAAAAAAGACCAGATTATTATAATTATTACGGAAGCGAAGCAGAAGAGTACGGAAGCAGCAAATGGATGAAGAGAAATCAAATGGAAACCACCGCCAGAGCGCTCGATCTCTTGGAGTCGGATTTATTTGAAACTCAATCAGAGTTGAAATATGAAGATGTATTGGCGTTAGATATTGGTGCCGGAACGGGGTACTCGACAGAAACTATGAGTGAATCCGGTCTTAAAGTAATTGCTATTGATCTTTCTTATGATATGCTAAAGCAAAATCCGAGTCCGTTTTGTGTAGTTGCGGATATGCGACAGCTCCCTTTCCGCAATAGCCTTTTTGATATTATCATTTCCATTTCAGCATTCAATTTCACCACTTCGGGTGCAAAATCGTTGAGTGAAAAGAAACAATTAATCGAAAAGAGTATCTCCGAATTACGAAGGGCTGGCACCGAAAGATGCAAGATCGCTATAGAATTTTATCCACAACAGCAAGAAATCGACATTTTTCTCGAGTCTGCAAAAAAATTATGCTTTAAAGGCGGGTTGATGATAGATAACCCAAAATCAAAGTCAGAGAAAAAATATTTATTGCTCCATAAAGTACCTTAGCAATTCCAGTTGAAGATCCACGCCGAAATCTGAATGTGGGATATTTTATTTCTCAATTTGTTTCAAACGTTTTTAATGTAGTCGGATTGAAAAATTGTTTCCTTTTTATTTGATTGAAGAGTCGTAAAACTGCTTTATTTCATAACATGTGGTGATATCTTTGATATCTTTATCTTCTCTAAACCTTTGAAATACGGGGAATCGAACAGAAAAACCTTGGCCGTTGTTAATTGTGGCACCAGCCGTTGCGATTTGGGAAATTGTAATTTCATCACCCGCTATCTCGATGATGATTTCGGGATTCACCCATATATCCGGTTCGTCCTTAGATTCTACATTAACCGGTTTTTTATCTACTTTTATTTTCAAAAGTCTTTCCGTCAGAGAATCTAACGTTTGTTCATCGAAGCCTGAACCCAAATTCGTCAAGCTTTCAAATTTATCGGTGTCGGGATTATAAATTGCGCATAAAATGCCGCTGAGTTTACCCGCCCGCTTTCCTTGCCCATAAGAGGCCCCAATGATTACCACATCAAGAGTATCCATGAGTTTGCCCGCTTCCAATCCCTTTAATTTTATCCAATAAAAACCGCGGTTTCCCGGGCAATAGCATGCTTCTTTTGCGAGAGATTTATTCATGATGCCTTCAGCTCCATCTTCTCTGGCTTTTTTAAAATACTCCACCATTTCTTCCAATGAATTGATATATTTTCCGTTGGATATTCGCAGTTGATCAGACTCTTTAATGAGTTCTCTAAGATATGTTCTCCGATCTTCTAAAGGTAAATTCATCACCATTACTGCGGTTGAAGGATCCGATGTTTTATTAAAATACAACAAATCGAAAGAGAATAACGTCACTTTGACCTTTTTTACCATTTCTTCGACATTGTATTTCCTTCTTCGCAATGATACCACTTGAAATGGCAGCATCTTTTCGTAGAAAGCATCCATAGCTACAATTTCTCCCTCGAAAACAATCTCTTCAACGTTGAGTTGTGTCAAAACGGTCTCGATGACATCAGGGTACATTTCCGAGATATTTTTCAAATGTCTTGAAAACAACACAATACGATTTCCTTTCTTATGAACTTGTACGCGCTCGCCATCATATTTGTATTCGGCGTAAAAGGGAATTCCCAATTTTTCGGGGATTTCCTTATACGGCACGCGTGAGGCGAGCATCATTTTGATCGGGATACCGAACATGATATTCAATGTTTTTAACCCTTGAATACCGTTATTTTTTAGTCTCACCGCAATTTCTCCGAGATCGGGTAGTATATAATAGGCTGTTTCAACTTCTTCTCGTAGTTCTTTTTTGTCGGTAAAGGCCACGGTTAGACCATCAATGATCGTCATCGAAGATGCTCCCGTTCGTAAGGTTCCGTTTATGATATTAAATAAATACTTCACAGCAACCGGCTGCAGCTTATTCATCAATCCTAAGATTAATTTAGATTTATCTCTTGTCGAATTCGCGCCAGAAATCTTGGAAATTTTATCCAACTCTTTATGCACCTCATGGATGGTGAGCGAAATACCCTTCTCCATCACAAGTGCTTGCTGTTTTTCCACGTTCAGATTTTGAGGAATATTCGATTGTATCATTTCGGAGTGTTCGGTTGTAGCTTTTGGATGATTTATCTCTTTTTCAACTTGATTACTCGAATCGGGTGCAAAACTCAACAAATCCTTTTTCTTATGAGAAACCGGTTTCTGATTTTTGTTATCTTGGCTATTCTTAGGAATGATTCTCTTAGGTTCTTGTTCATTAATGCCCAATTCTGATTTGGGGTGTGATTCCAAAGACGGGTTTGATTCTGGAGCGTGTTTAGAGTCTCTAATTTCATGATCGGTGGATGCGAAAAAAGAACCTAATCCGATTCCTTTTTTTTTAGATAATTCTATTAACTCTTGAGCCGCAACACCAACATCCCCTTTTTTCTTCACCACTTGTCTCACATCCTCCACCTTTTTGTCCACTTTTTCTGCTAATAGATTAATGAGCTGTTTTTCCGCAACTCCCAACTTTGGCTCTTCAGAGATCTCAGAATTGATCCGGCCTTGGGTGAAATATACCGCGCACCGCAAATTTTCATCGCTGTTTGGATATGCAGCGATCCTTTTAAATAGAGTTGCCAAAATATCAATCATTTCCAATCTTGAGGAAGTATTTTTTATCTGTTCAAAATATCCCGCCAGCATGTTAAAATCCATTGAGTTCACCCGTTACACAATAAAGATGGTCTTCGATTATTAGTTTTTTCAAGAATTTAAATACTTTTGCTCGAAATATACAATGAGAGCGATGATTTTGCATATAATCGGGCCGGTGGGTGTCGGAAAATCCTTTTTCATCAAAAAATTCTTGAAAAAATATCATGTTTTCGATGTACAAACCATTTACAAGAAATATGGATTCGGACCAGCAGATTTAAGAAATCCTCAAGTCTTTCAGCAATTTAAGGCCGCAATTGAAAATACTTTTGAATCATATTTTTTGAAATCGAAAGAAATACTGGTGGTAGAGAGTTCTGGATTAAACCGTTCGCTAAATCAAACTATAACTAAGTATCCAAACTTAACTGTTTTATTGTTAAGGCAAATTCCCGAAAGCATTTATAACGAACGGCCGTATGCGAGGGAAATAAACACTCAATTTTTCGAGTATCTTGAAAAAAAGCAGATAAAGGCCGATTATATCTTAAATCCCGAAGAATTCAGCGATAATGAAAAAATTGGTAAAATCGTTTCGGAATTGGAACAAATAGGCAAATGATATGATTCTACCGATAAGTATATAAGGTTTTGAAGCCAATATCAAATTGTTACCATTTTTGGTGATAATCATGTCAGAATTCGAATCAAAAGAAATTATTATCAGAAGTTATCCCAAAGTCATCTTTCTCACTCCCCTTTGGGTTACTTCTTTGGTTCTGTGGATTTTGCAATGGATCATGATGCAAGAACCGGGTGTTACAGAACCGAATGCAACATTAGCCAATATCTGGATGTGGATGTTCTTTGCGAACTTGTTCATTATGTCGTTTGACTCTCCAACCGGTAAATTCTTTATGATTTTGGTTGGAATTATAGCTGCCGCCTTGTTAATTTTCTTATATGTCGCACCAAGATTACCCAATTTTAATATTAAATTATTACCTGTATTCTACGGTTTCATTACCGTGATTCTGGGAATAATTTTGTTAATGGCGGTTGTTGAGGCTCGATTTGAATATTGGAAATTCGAAAAGAACGAAATCATTCACAAAGAAGGCTTATTTGCCGCAATTAAACGCTTTCCATCTTCGGATGTTCGATATAAAAAAGAGATTCCCGATGTATTTGAATGGATTATCTTCGGAGCGGGATCCTTGACCTTATATTTACAAAACACAGAGCCAGTGTTGCTTCCAACAGTTCTCAGAATTAATAAAGTTGCAAATGATTTGGACCAATTACTCTCCCAATTCAGAGTAAAGGTTGTAAATTAAACCAGCACCACCGAACTTACACAACGAAATATTGTTCTTCTTAACCGCTTTTTTTCGATTGATTTTTTTTCTTAAATATGCGTGCCCGTTTATACAATTTAGGCCCATTTTGGGGGTTTTGCTTCTCTCCAAAGAGCGGATAAAAAGAATGCATGATAGACCTATGCTCTGTGCAAAGCATATACTGGTGAAAGATATCCCGCTATTTTCGTTGTTCATTGGGAATTGTTTTTGGTAAAAATCGGCACATTTATTTTTCATGATTGTTTTCTTCGAATGAAGGGGATACTGCATTGAAAACATACGAGGAAATCAATCAAAAAATCGCGAAAGGCGAAGCGGTTGTTTTAACTGCCGAAGAAATGATCAAATTCGTAGAGAGCAACGGATTGGAAACCGCTGCGAAAGAAGTCGATGTCGTAACGACGGGTACATTCGGTGCGATGTGCAGTTCCGGTGCTTTTTTCAATTTCGGGCATTCAGATCCGCCCATTAAAATGGAACATCTTTGGTTGAACGATGTTCATGCTTATCACGGAAACGCTGCCGTCGATTGTTATTTAGGCGTTACGAGAATGGCAAGTCCCCGAAACTTTGAATACGGCGGTGGCCATGTAATAGAAGAACTATTAGCCGGAAAATCTGTGAATCTAAGATCAACTGCCTACGGAACCGACTGTTATCCGAGAACTAAGCTTGATATGAACTTCACATTGGAAGATTTAAATCAAGCATTATTACTGAACCCGCGAAATTGCTATCAAAGATACGTATGCGCTACAAACACATCCGATAAAACCCTTTACACATATATGGGGAAATTACTTCCTTATTTAGGAAATGCCACATATTCCGGTGCCGGATGTTTAAGCCCGCTTCAAAAGGATCCTAAATACAGGACAATCGGGTTAGGCACTCACATTTTTCTATGCGGGGGGGATGGATACGTAATAGGGCCGGGAACACAACATAATCCAACCAAAGGCTTGGGAACCCTTATGCTCATGGGTGATATGAAAACAATGAACGCCCGCTACTTTAAAGGCGCAAGCTTCAAAGGCTACGGCACGACCGCTTTTATCGGGGTAGGCATACCCATTCCGATTCTTGATATTGACATGGCACGTTCTGCAGCACGTACGGATGAAGAGATAAAAACATTTGTTGAAGATTATTCGACGGGCAGAAGAGATCGACCCACCTTGAGAGAAGTCTCCTATGCGGAGCTTAAAAGCGGAAAAATCGAAATTATGGGAAAAGAAGTCCGTGTTTCTTCAATTAGTTCCTTGAAAATGGCCAGAGAAATAGCCGCAGTTCTGAAAGAACGAATTCTAAAAAATAAATTTGAAATAACAAAGCCGGTTAAAACAATCCCGACCGATACAATCTTTAAACCGATGAAAGTCAATGATGTATTATTGGTCAGTCAACAAATGGAACCGGCAGTCATGGCTCAAGTTGAAGCAAGCGTAAAGGATGTCGCTAATTTAATCATTGAGAAATCCACCGATCATATCGTTGTGGTTGATGAAAAACAAAAATTAATGGGATTCCTCACCACATTCGACATTACAAAGGCGGTGGCAAAAGGTTGCGACTCGATCAAACAAATTATGATACCCAAAGCAAAGGTGCATACCGTATTTGTCAATGATCCTATAGATATTGCGATAAATAAGATGAAAGAATTTAGTATCTCTTCATTACCGGTAATCGATAAGGAATTTCACGTAAAAGGACTCATCACCGCAGAGGATATCCTTAAAGGAGGCGACCAATAATGGCGATTCTGGATTTAATATTTTCTCGAAAAGCGATTCAATCGGTTGAAGATTATGCCGACATCGTTAATAGATTGCTAAATATGAATATTACTTTCACCGTAATGAAATTTTCCGGAACAGAACAAGGAGTGGAGATGCGGGTCTCGATTCCTGATGAAAAACTCAAAGAATCACTTGAAATTCTCAATAAAACCGAAGGAATTAAAATCAGAAAATCAAAAATTGAAGTGGATGAAGATAAATGCGTGGATTGCGGACTTTGTGTGTCGCTTTGCAACACCGGTGCGTTGTATTTCGATAGCGATTATCGAAGACAATATGATAAATCGAAATGTGTGGCATGTCTGTTATGCACGGACGCATGTCCCCGAGGCGCATTATCCTACTCGTATAAAAAAACGAACAAAGAAGAATAATTCCTAATTTCTCGGATTTTTTGTTTTTCGATTAATTTTTATCAACAATAACGGGTAGATCCTAATATTTTTTAACGGAATTACTTAAATCTTTGTTCCGATTGTTCAATTGTAATTATGATTCCAAATCAATGGTATGTGATCTTAGAATCCGCGGAAGTGCTAAAAGGCAAACCAGTAGGAATCACCCGATTCGGTAAAAAACTCGTGGTATGGAGAGATAAAATAGGAAAGGTAAATTGCATCTCCGATATTTGCTGTCATCGCGGTGCATCATTGTCTTTAGGTAAAATACACAAGGATCACATCGCTTGTCCCTTCCATGGATTCCGCTATGATTCTTCAGGTAAAGTTGTAATTATTCCGGCTAACGGCATGACCAGCCCCGTTCCGCCGAATTTCAAAGTGGATTCATACGAAACCCGCGAAAAATTCGGTTTTATCTGGGTCTGGTACGGGGATCGGCAGGAAAGCTATCCAGAATTGCCTTTCTTCGAAGATATTGGAAATAACTTTCCCTATACAACACTTATTGACCATTGGCCCGTTCATTATACTCGTGCAATTGAAAATCAGCTCGATGTCGTGCATCTGCCGTTTGTTCACCATAATACCATCGGCAGAGGCATGGGAACAATAATTGATGGCCCTTTGATGAAATTTAGCGTTATTAACAGTTCGCTTGAGGAATATTTCTGCAGTTTTTACCGAAAAGAAGATGGATCGCATTCAAAAAAGCCCGAAGAATTGGAGTTCGATGAAAAGAATGTATACATTCATTTTAGATTTCCGAATCTTTGGCAAAACCGAATTTTGGAACGAATGCGGGTCTTTATCGCCTTTGTACCAATCGACGAAGAGAACTGCGTTTTATACATGAGATATTACCAAAAATTCGTAAAAATCCCATTGTTTAAACAATTCATTAATTGGATAGGCTTGAAATTCAGCAAAAAAGTGCTTTATCAAGACAAACGGGTCGTGGTGACGCAAGTGCCAAAAAAAACCGATTATAAAATGAAAGAAAATCTTATCAGCGGAGATCTTCCGATCATCTATTTCCGAAAAATTCGCTCTGAACTGCAAGAAAACGGCGGAAATATCGAACGGCTTTCGATTTTCTCAAAGAAACAATGAGCGCTACGAATACCCAAGCTTTTTTAAATTTGAACTCCAATTATATCATATATGAGTACGCTATTAACTTCTCTGAGCATCGAATATATTTTGGTCATGCATAAAGAGTCTAAATCTTTAATCTACGCAAAAACATCTCCCGGAGTCGAAATCGAGTTAAAAATTCTCGATACGCTTCAGAAAAAATTGCAGTTTAATGAAATCGAGTTGCCCGATGGAGACAATGCGATAAGCCAAGCAGCCATTGACGACCGCTATGTTGTGCTCCGAAGTGGCACCATTACATACCAGATCCTTATCATTACGCAAAAACCGAATCGATTCACCCGTGAACAGCTTCACTCTTTTGGAATCAAGTTTGAAAACCGATGGGCAAAAGAGATAAAAACTATTTATGAAGAATTACAAGGCAACACAAAAATATTTCATCAAGACACGCCTAATAGAACCTCTGTGGACAAGCTCGTTGATGAAGTGTTCCATTTGGAATACACGCTTCCGTATCGAATCGGAATTCCTAGGGATATTAAGAAAGATGAATTAAAAATATTCGAAATAGGAGAAAATCTTGCCCGAGGCAAAGGATATTTACTGTTGGATGAGCTAATAACCACCGCATCCGAAAAATTGGGGAAAGACCCGCAAACGGTCAGTTCTATTGTAGTTACATTTCTCAACAAAAATTTTATGACTCCAATTCCATTGGAAGAATTCTTTGCCAAATACCAGCATTAATTGGGATACAGCTAAAATTCAGCTCAAAAATCATGAGGATCTCGATACGCGCGCTTTTTTTAATCTCATTTCTATTAACCGGAGTATTACTTCATAGATCTCCTTCTTTTCATTCTCTTCTCGAATTCCTATTAAATCGAATATAATATCATCGAGGTATTTTTTCTCTTGAACAATATGAGGCGCGTTTTTAGAAATTATGGATTGCGCATTCACTCCACATTCATAATAGAGATCAATCGGTTTGGTGTTTTTCATTTGTTCAAAGGCTTGTTCCAGTGCTTTAATTGTCGAAACGGGCAGTTTTCGAAGATCTATAATGAAAAGATCTTTTGCGTCCATCGTCTCGAATTTTAAGGCCCCGCCGCCCAAATTATATCTTCCGGATGTCAACACGAACAAGGTTTGCAAGCTTGAATTCAAAACCGCGGCTAATGCTCGGAGCGAAATTTCTTGCTTTGGGTACACTCGATGAAACGATCGATCGGACAAAATCGGAACCCGCGAAATCGGACAATAAAAGTTTATATGTGTAATATATTGAATGAACAAACTCGCAGGCTGCAATGAAGCTTCGGGTATTGAGTACCAGAATTTTCTCGCTTTTACTGAGCAGACCTCGGAAAACATGATCCCTTCTTTGGCCTTTTGCCCCCCTTTAGTGGTGTTTTTTTCTCCTTCTTCGATATAGCGAACAAGGCCTGGACAACGCATCGATAGCTCTGATTTCGAAATGGGCGGAATTTTCAATAAAAAAACGTTTGAAGGCGTTTGTATTTCATAACTTTGAATGTCATCAGAATCTCGCAAGATAGGAACCAAAAAATCCTCCGAGATACCGTATTCCATCGCTTTCTCCTTTGTCATATAAAAAAACTTATTTAAACCCGTATATACTCCCGTTTTCACTTCCGCAATCTCATTCAACCGACAATAAAAGGCTTTTTTTGTTTCGATTAATCTCAACAAGATATCGGGAGCTCGCAAAATCATACTGCCCCATTTTGCTCCAATATAGTCCGCATTCCGGGATCCCAAAGCGTAAAGAACGTCCCGAGAGATATATTTCAATTCGTAATCCTCAGTCCGCACCGAATCGGAGAAAG
Source organism: uncultured archaeon (assembly GCA_964623665.1). Classification (GTDB taxonomy): domain Archaea; phylum Asgardarchaeota; class Lokiarchaeia; order Sigyniarchaeales; family Promethearchaeaceae; genus CAZUTM01. The sequence continues at coordinate 2,712 of CAZUTM010000020.1, read as the reverse complement.
AATCCCAATTCGATTGTTTATAGTTCAGTAAAAAAAACGGATATGAATTCTTCAATCCAATAAATTTCGTCTTGAAAAAAGAATCTAAAGGCTGCTTTTTCGACAATTTGGATCGCGCGATGGTTATGACCGTGTTGATGTAAGCCGATTTAAATGATTTTTTTTGTTTATGCTCTATAATCTCCAAAATTTCCGACCATTCAAGCAGAAATCTCTGAAATGGATAGCCATATTTCACATCGAGCCATGAATTCGAAGTTAATAAACAAATAATCCCAGTATCCTTAATATATTGAAATGCAAAATAGAAAAAATATATGTAATAATCCGATGTACTCGGAATTTCTATTGAAATCTCCTTAAACAGTTGGAAAATTTCGGTTTTCAAATGCTCTTTATCTGTTAGACTATCCGGTTTTATATATGGTGGATTCCCGATTAAAAAATCGAACCTTTTATGTTGAGATCTCAACTCCGATATTATCGATGTCGACAAGGCATCTGCATGAATAATGCTCCGATTTGTTATTTCTAACCATTTATTCAATTGATCTAAGGAACTATTTTTAGTTGAAAACAAAATCGTTAAAATCAACCTGAAACGACTAAGTTCAACTGCCGATAATATAATATCGATACCGTAAATTCGAGTAAGAATACGCTCACAATTTGAAGCATCGTTCAGTCCCATCGATTCAAGCTTATCCAATAAAATATCAGCATATTCGGTTAAAAATAGTCCGGATCCGCAAGAAATATCGATTAATTTAGAATTCAATAATACATTTACCAGAATCAAATCATCTTGTGCTAAACCATCTACTTTTCTTGGTGAATACAGAAAATTTGACAGCACCGCTCCGCTAAAGCGCTTCACAAAGAAGTTGTAAAGCATCCGAAAAATCATAAAGCGAATTTCATCATTCGACGTATAGTAAACCCCTTTGCTTTTTCCATCCGAACCGCAATATTCGGAAATATGTTTCTCATAAATTTCTGACCATCTTTCGATCAACTCTCTATTGATTTCGAAGAGATTTTCTTTTCCCATGATTTCATGCTGCATTTTGTAAAAACACTCTGAATTTAAAAAATCCGGGTCGCTTTTCCATAATATCTTCGCAAGATCCTTAAGCGCAGAGCCGTTAATACCCAGAAAGGATCGAATCGTGCTTAAGAAAACCACACGATTGGTGAAAAGTAGCCGCTGTTCGATAGATACTCTTGGTGAAGCGTCCGAAACAATTTGAAAAATAAATCGAAAGAATTCTTCAATTAGGGCCATCTTTTCACCGAGAAAATAAAATAAAAAAGAAATAAAAGATTTTGCTTCGCATTCTTCAATAAAATCGATCCTTACAATTTGTGTTTTTTATTTTTGATGAGAATCGATACAATTGCACATACTGCAATGGTCAGGATGAATATTGAAGGATATCCCGAGATCGAAAATGGCGGATTAACTTTCGGTTCCGGTTCATTTATTCCAAGCGCGTATACACTGAAACTTTTAAAGATTATCTTGATCGTCTTTTCCGCTAAATCTACGCTTATGGAGTAATCTGCATCATCCCATTTGCTTGTGGTTTGATTCCAGCGCATAAATTTGAAGTATTCTTTTGCTTGATCATTGCTCAATCCACTCGGAAGGGCCGATATCAATTCATCTGTCAAATTGATTTTTACAACGACGGGGAACACCACCGCGGATTTATTGCTTACTTCAAGCGCGAAAAATAATGAACTGGTTGCATTATCAAAATCGGGTGATGTATTCATCGGATTCGAATCCCATTGACCAAGAGAAAGATCTATATTACTGTAACAAGAGATATTTAATTCCATTTGCACCTTTCCCGCTTTTAATACTGCGATATGCGCCGGTCCAGCCGGAAGAGAAATCCCACTGCTTGCGTTATATGCCGGGAGGCCCTCACCCGCCTTTGGTAAGGGCGTGCTCAAAGTCACGGAAAAATTATACATTAAAAAAAAATTGCACGGGAAACGGGCCAACCCGCAGAATATCCACGTTCTGCACAGCACGTGGATAATTCGGTCCATCGGTTTTTCATTTGAGATTTAATTTTTTATGTTTATTGGATGTTTGTTGATGCAGAAAATCGGATTTTCCACCACCCTTGTCTATTCGGGCCGATTTCATTGCAAGGATATTCTTGATTCCATAAAGAACCTCCATCTCCAATCAAAGTACCTGACGCGTTCATTATAACAAACATGATCATTGATGAATTTTCCGCCAAAATTTTAAAGAATAGCGAAGTATTGGTCGTAATCCAGAATGTGAAATAATCTTGATCGGCAGCGCCATTATACGTTAAAATAGTGGTGTAGAATGCCCATGTCCGATTTATATGCGAGGCATTTGTAGTTTCTGAATATGAATCGGCACAAGTTTTGTTTTGGATGATATATGCTTGAATCGGATTATCATTTTCTTCAAATCTATCATCCGAAACCGCTTTTATCGGGGTTATATTCATTGCCAAAATCAAGCTCGTAAATATAACCCATAACATAATATACTGTTTGATTGTTTTCACAGTGTTCAATCACCTTCAACTATTTGAAGTGATGTAATTTGGTATAACCCAATATAAAAGATTGATCATAATCGACAATTTTATCGAAAATAATGATCATTTTTCGAAATCTTTGGCTTCATCAAGTTGGAAAACACATTTGTCTTTGTCT
>CAZUTM010000019.1:36818-43062 GCA_964623665.1 uncultured archaeon | reverse complement strand
TTGCACGAATCGTGGAAATATATGAATAATGCCCGTAGCAGTATGTATATTGAGGATACTTCTCATTCAGCCCATAATTGAATCCCAGAGGATCCCAACGCTTTATGGGTACATTATTCACTTTATCGGGAGTGAAATTAAATTTATTTATGATTCCGTAGTTCATGAATTCGATTTCTTTCGGATCTAACACTTCAGATTCGTCTTCCCGCTTTTTCATATTTACTATTTCGTCGTTTACATATTTAACACTAATGCTTTCACGGGAATGATTGGCACGTATCTTAACTCCACGAATCGTAATTATCGCAAATTATAGAAAATTTTTTCTTTTTCGTTCATTTTTTCATCTCAATGCTTTTTCATTCAGACTGTTTGGATTTTGCGAAGCAGCAGCCCGAATCTTGTTACCAATTGATTATTGCAGACCCGCCATATTTTGGGACTCTTGAAGCCAATTGGGACAATCAGTGGAAAAGCGAGACCGAGTATTTGGATTGGTTGAAAATCCGCCTCGGTGAGTTTTCGAGAATCCTAACTCAAGATGGAAATCTAATACTGTATTGCAAGCGACAACTGCTTCCGCAGATTCATCTTATGTGCGATTCGTATTTGAAAGAGCAGAGAATTATTATTTGGGTTCGTCGAAGAAATATGGATATCACGCGGGGCAAGACCCTTGCAAGCGGTTATGAGCCCATTTTATGGTATTCAAAATCGGATGATTTTATCTTCAATTCGCAAAATGCAAAAACACCACCGGAACCGCATTTAAGGCATCGAAAAGAGTATCAAAAAGGCGGGAGGCTAGAGAAAGGTGTGGGTTTGACGGATGCTTGGGTCGATATTCCCGCTTTACCACATAATTCAAAAGAAAAAACCGCTCATCCTTCACAAAAACCATTGCTCCTGTCGGAACGGATCGTTAGCATTTTTTCTTCGCCCGGAAGTAAAGTGTTTATTCCGTTCGCCGGAAGCGGAAGTGAAATCATGGCTTGCGAACTCTCGGGTCGACAGTGGGATGCAACCGAAATCAATCTCGAATACATAGATTTGATTAAAGAACGAATAAAAAATAAAAACGAGAAATCGGATGCCTATATCCAAGAGAGCTAACTTAAAACCATTTTTCGCCTTTCGGATCATACCCATATGTGGCCAAATACGACCAAATTGATGAGATATCTTTGCTGAAATAAATATAACTGTCATCAAAAGGTTTCAAGAAGTTATCATTGACCATTTGTGTTAACAATTGGTTAAATAGGTCATAATATCCTTTAAAATTGATAAAAATAATGGGCGATTTGATGTGCCCGAGCTGTTTTTGCACAATCATATCGAGGGCTTCGTCAAGTGTTCCGATGCCGCCCGGTAAAATGATGAAAGCATCGGAGAGCTCCATCATTTTCTTCTTGCGTTCAAACATATCCGCAGTCTCAATAAGCTCCGACATACCTTCCACTACCCCTTTTTTATTTTTGATGAAAGTTGGCAACACCCCGATGACTTTTCCGCGATTGGCCAACGCCGCTTCGGTGACCGATTTCATGAGCCCGACATTGGCACCTCCAAATACCATTGTATAGCCCCTTTTTGCCAGTTCGGAACCCAAATCTTTGGCAATTTGATGATATTCCGAAGAAATCGCATTGCTCGATGAGCAGAATACACAGATGCTTTGAATAATCACAAAATTTTTAATGCAGAATTACATATTTACCTTTCGGTCGGGTTCTGAATCTTATTTTTGTTCGATTTTCTGAATTTGGTTAAAATTTTGAATTAAGATATCAGAATCTTCGAGGATCTCCACAAGAAATTTATAGACGAATATATCATTAAGGATTCAAGGTTTATCTATCAAAAAATTAACAACCGTTGCGGAGAATTGCAACTTCACGAACAAGAATTTTTTTCATATTTGCACTCACAAACATTTCATTTCTTCGCGCTTGTAAATTCTTTTTATTCCTTGCGATATTTCAGATGCTCGTTTGATTTAAACTTAATCGGGTGTATTTCATTTGGTTCAATATTCCGGATGGCTGATTTCGCTGATTTTATTAGGCATAATCGTGATTATTTTGTTTCTGAGCATCGTTACGCATTTCTATGAGTATATCCCCGTTTATCGCTCCTCTCGCGTGTTCATTGTAATTCTAAGCGTAATTATTTTCGTGGGTGAAATAATTTTGTGGAATCGGGTCTATGATACGATAGCCGGGAGGTTGGATCTTCGGTGGCCCAATTTAACCACGATTTTTCTTATTATTTGCTGGGGCATTTTGATAGGATTTTTCGCTTTCTCTCTCAAGAAGTATGGAAAAAATTGGTGGTTTCGGCAGAAATTCGCACGAAATAAGAGATACGGACCCTATTTGGTGTTCACGGATACCCCTGAAACGTCCATAATTATTTGTTTTTACGATAGAACATCATTCATCGAAAATCACAATCCAGAATCTCTGCACCCCCAAATATACACATCAAACGATGCGCAAACAAATGATTCCAAAGCGAATATCGAATATATCCCTTTTCGATCCTTTGAAATCCCCATTAAAGGCCTATATCGTTTTAAAATAACGAATTTGAAGCCCGCTACGCAATATTTTTATCGAATTCCTTGTTCGTCAACAATATTTTCGTTTAAAACCTCACCTTCAATTTCAATGACAGAATCATCAAATGCACGAGAAACACGGTTTTTGATTGCCGGAGATCTGCATGGCGGAAGCGGAGATAACTCCTTGATGTATAATTTAATAGCAAAGACCATTCGGACCGAAAACATCGATTTCATCTTAAATACGGGTGATCTTCTTTCGGATTCATCAATTCTTTCTCAATATAAAACATTTTTCTCGCAAGCGAAGGACATCATTACAAAGGTTCCAATTTTACACACTACGGGTAATCACGACGGGTATCGCAAAAAGGGTGCCCGAATTTGGCGAACCCATTTTCCGCAATCATTCCCGAATCCCCTTGTAGGAGCCTATTGCTTACTTACTTTCGGGAGTATTGCGATTATATGCATCGATTTCTACAATTCCGGAAATCTGTATGAAGACATTTCCCAAGAACAAAGGAAATGGATAGAACAAACCCTAGATGAATTGACCGAAAATTCCGGAATAGAACGGGTTTTCTTTTCAATTCATCACCCAATCGCATGCACCGGAGATTGCGGAATAAATAAAATGATGTTGGAGTATTTCACCACACTTTTCGATGCCTATCCAAAAATTACAGGCGTATTTTCCGGTCACACTCATTTTTTTCAATTGTTCGAATATACAGCGCACCGTCGCGCTGAACCCATCATTTTCTTAATCACAGGCGGAGCGGGAACGGAGTTGGAACGATCTTCTTTGAAAAAATGCTATCCGAGGCCATATTTATGTTTGAAATCGGAAATCACGGATCCGAAAGATTTCGTGGCTAAAAATTACCGAAAGGAACTGCAAAACGATTCATTCATCACAGACTTCCACCGCTTCACAAAAATTACACACCATTTTTGTATAATTACGATTCGTGGGAAAAACATAGAATTGAAAGCGATAGATAGGGATGGAACCGTTTTCTTTGAAAGCCCACAATAAAACACAAGAATTTTTAAATCGAATGTGGATAATGAATATAATTAAAAGGTGATTGTGTTTGGCACGAAAAAAATCAACAAAAAAAACCGATGAGGCAGAAGTATCCGAACCGGAAGCACCGAAAAAGAAAAGTAGTAAAGCAACATCAAAAAAATCATCGAAAAAATCATCCAAAAAAGTCGAAGCTATGGAATCTGAAACAATTATTGCACCGCCGACCGATATAGGTAGAACCTCAAATCTTGAGCAAAGAGTCGAGCAAATTGAGAGAGTCATCGATAATATCTTAAGGGAAATTATTAATATCAAACTTCGCATAGATACAATTACTGCACCGGTTCGAACCGAGGCAAATAGCAATCAAATCCGAACTGCTCTCTTAAAAATCATTTCAGAGCATAAAACCCTTAGTGTAGACGAGTTGCTGGCGCAAATCGAATTAAAAGATGCACCGAAAGATATAATTGAAAAAATCGTTTTAGATTTAGCTGATGAAGAGCGTATTGATGTCGAAGATGGAAACTCCGCGGTCAAATTCGGTAAACGATTCGGAAGGGTCTCATTTAGAAAGTAAAGGCTGTGAAGAAGGGGTGATATTTAATGGAACAACAAACATGGTGCAGCGAGAAAGAGAAACCAAAACTGATGCAAAAGATATTCGAGTCTGATATCAATCCTTTTGGGCAAAACACATATATCACGGGGACGCCCATCAAAGATTTTGTGGGAAGAAAAAAAGAATTGGAGATCCTCAAAGATCAGATCAACTTGGTTATCAAAGATAACGCTGCAAAGGCCGTAAGATTGATAGGGCCTGGCGGAGTTGGAAAATCCACTCTTTTTAATTATCTCAGAGAAGAAATTGAGAAAGAAAGAATCGATCCTCAATCAAAGCGTAATTATTTACTTAAAGATAGAGATATCTTTGCAACATATTTTGTGATAGACCACAGAGTGGTGGAATTTAGAGATATCTGGGTTCCGATGATTGAAAATCTCAAGCCGGGCTTACAGAAAGAGTTAAAAATAGATGTTACGTTTCCGCTATATATTGCGAATCATTTAATTTACCGACTCTACAAATTGAACCCTAAAGATGTAGGATCAATTATTTGGGGCGAGAATTCACATCCGAATTATACAATCCAAGAAATGGCAAGCCGATTGGCCGCAGCAGAATCAAAAGTATATGAAGAATTAAAAACGTATTACAATAACCACAAAAAACAAATACGTCCGTTATTAAAAACAGAGATCCAGAACGAAACCTTTGAAATCATGAGAGATGACAATCAAATCATCGAGGATCTCTTTAAAACGTTGGACGAAGATGAACCCACCAAATACGAATCTAAAATATGCGATGGAACCTATTTTCAAAGCAATGACGAAATGATAAAATATTTCTCAACATTAATACGGATTTATGCATGTTGTACGGGCAAAAAACCACTCCTTTTGGTGGGTATCGATGAATTCGCTAAAGCAGATAATGAAATGAAAGATGTATATTATACAGCAATTGGAAATCTCTTAGTAAAATCATTGAGAAATGCCCTAAAATACATTCTTTTTGTGCTTATTTCTACCACAGAGGACTGGGCTTCCTTTGATAAAGCGATTGGAAAATCCGATTTCAAGAGTCAATTATCGGGATTTTGGACCGACCTTGAATTAAAACAAATGGAAGTCAAGGAACTCATCGAGATTTTTAAGCGTCGCATGGACAGATTTTGGGAAAACTATAATTCATTTCGATCGCTTGATGCCCCCTATTTTCCGTTCTCGGAAGTGTTCTTTGAGGTAGCACTGCGATTTAATAAGCGGAATTTGAGAGAAACGATTAATTTCTTGAGAGATTATTGGATCGACTTGCGTACAGAAAGAGAAGTTCCCGAAGTCAAGACCTATTTTCAAAGTATAAGTGTCATTAGAGAATATAATCAGTGGAATTATAGCAGTCATCCACCGGAAAAGTTCGAATACAATATAATGAAAGAATGGTTTGACCAAATGTATAAAACAAACGCAGCGCGCTCTGCAGCAATAGAGAAAGGACTGGAACAAGCATTTAAGGCATTAGATCGAAATGACTTCTCAGAGATAACCCATGTAGAAAATAATCCAAAAATAATAATCGATGCTTCGGGAGAAAAACATGAAAGAAGACCTGATGTTCTTATCACATTAAGAGGAAATTTAGGTGCCGAACAGAGAAGAGCCATTGAATTCCAGGTCAAATTTTATACTGAAAAATCAAAAGTTGAGTTTGAAAAGATTAAATCTTCATTAGAACTCTTTAATTTTGGTTATACGGACTTTATATATTTCATTATCACCGGGGGTGGCCTTGATCCACAAGCTGAAAGCAGTATCCTTAAGTTAGAACAAGATTACCCAACGAGAATACGCAGACCTATTATGAACGAAGATCAACAGAATATCTTGATTTTTCTCGCTTCTTTCAAGGAAATTATGCAAGAAGAAATGAGCAAGGTGGAAATGGGCCACCAAATTGCACTTTGGGCCATCGAAAAATTATTGGGCCAAACCCTAAGGTTTCTTATTAAAACCGTAACAGAGTTGCCGTACAGACCGCTTCTGACTGCTGCACCAATTCAACCAACCACCGC
>CAZUTM010000019.1:0-36718 GCA_964623665.1 uncultured archaeon | reverse complement strand
TGCGCCAATTCAACCAACCACCGCTGCGCCAATTCAACCAACCACCGCTGCGCCAATTCAACCAACCACCGCTGCGCCATTGCAGACCGATGGCCAACCGCCTCCATCTAAAACTGGCAAAAAGACATCGAGAAAGAAAACAACGAGCCAATCCACCGGTCTATTACCTTTTGTAGAGAGCGAAAAATTCAACCAATTCCTTTCAACGCATTCGAAGATCGTTGAATGCAAAAACGAATTCATTGCATTATGTATTTTCTTAAAGGATCGGGAAAAAGGGCCAAATGCATTTAAATTTGTTCCTGGAAATGTTAGAACGAATAATATTGAAGGCGATGCGAGCTGCTCCAAGCAGAAATACGATGAATTAATTTCATATCTTGCATCCCAAAATCTGATTGTCCTAGAAAAGAAATCATATCTCCTTTCGGAGGAGTTGAAGGAATTCTATTTTATGATTAAGGCAAAAAACTATTCAATTTAAACGCGGATTAATCTTCAATCTTTTCCTCAAGAGATCGCATGAAAACACAAATTATATATTTTTTTCCCGACCTTACACACACATGGCCCGAATCCTCATCACGGGTGGTGCTGGTTTTATCGGTTCTAACGCTGCGCGAAAATTTCATTCGTGCGGCCATGAAATCATCATCGTCGATAATCTTTCGCGAGCCCAATTGCTCAATCCGAAAATGCCCTTTCAGTTTAATTATAATTGGAATGAACTCTCAAAACTCGAAAAGGTAAGATGCTTTAAAGAGGATATTCGTAATATTGATGCATTGAAATCTATATTTCGGTCGCATAAACCCGATGTGATTATCCATACGGCCGGGCAAACCGCGGTTACAACATCTCTTCAAGATCCAAAAACGGATTTCGAAATCAATGCTGCGGGGACTTTCAATGTATTAGAAGCAGCAAGACAAACCGATCTTTGTCCGATATTTATTTATTGTTCTACGAATAAGGTATTTGGAGAGTCTCCAAACGAATATACGCTTATCGAAGAGGATACAAGATATACATTTGCTGATTCTACATTTAAAGGGTTCAATTTCGAAACATCGGTTGATAATACATGTCATAGCCCTTATGGTGCTTCAAAATTATGCGGAGATCTTTATATGCAAGAATTTGGCCGCACGTACGGGTTTCTAACAGGGGTGTTTCGGATGTCTTGTATTTACGGCATCAACCAATTCGGGCTTGAAGATCAAGGATGGATCTCCCATTTTATCATTTCTATGCTGAATAATGGCAACATCAACATATACGGGAACGGAAAACAAGTCAGAGACATTTTGTACATCGATGATCTGCTTATCGCGTACTCCTCTTATATTGATAAAGCAAAACAATTAGGGCCAAAAGTATATACGATGGGCGGGGGGCTCAATAATTCGATCTCTGTTATAGAATGTATCAATTATCTGAAAACGAAATTTAACTATTCCGGAAAGATAATATATCAGCCGTGGCGGATGGTGGATCAAAAGATCTACATTTCTGACATCTCCAAAGTTTCGGAAGACCTTTCGTGGAAGCCCAAAATCACGCCTTATGAAGGAATAGATAAACTGATCGCTTGGACCAACGAACATCGGGACATCTTTATTGAATAAAACGCGCGATCCGCACATTTTGATTTATTTTTTGGATGCATTCCCAATTTCTTTTCAATGCATAGTGTGAATTTTTGCATGCATCGGGTAAATTTATTTAAATATCTTCAGCGCACCTTTTAATAATGCAATCGAAAATCAATCAGTTTGAAGAAATTGAACCCCCGAAGCATGTTCGCTTTTCCGCGAAACAGAAGAAAGGGATTGTGCTAGGATCCATTATTTTAGTCGCAAGCGCAATTTCTGTTCCCTTTCTCATTTTATATCTTTTACGGGGAGAAGAGAAAGGGGCGAAATTTGATAATCTATTATTGGTATCAACTTCCGGCGGTCCGGGCCTTGAAAATTCCAGCACATTCCTACTCACATTTAAATACATAAATGAGTATGATGCGAGCTTCATAATTGAGAAAGTTTCTGTAAATGTATCCATAAGGCCTAAACTCGCAAATCCGAATCAGTGGACCTATTCTTTTGAAGCCAGATCCTACGATAACTTCACGGTTTCGATGGAAAAAGCGGGGACATATATCTTAGAAACATATTTCACCGTGAAAGAAACGGATGTCGAGCAGAAATTTTTCTTGAGAAGTATTTTAATGAAATCGAATGATATTGTGCGATTCGTAGGGAAAATGCATCTAAAAATAGGGTCAAAGACCGGAGAGGCCCCTGATATTATTAATTTTGATTCGAAGGAAGAGATAAATACGATTTTTGGATATTCAATTTCTGAAAATGGCCCGTCCACGTTTACCATTTATGATTTGCATACCTATGGTGATGATCCGGTCAATAATTCGAGATTTGATTTGAAGGTCAATGCTCGATATGAAAATCCTTTAAATTTTCCCGTTAGGGTAGAAAATTGTTCGATGCGGATTACCGATAAGGAAAATCGCAAAAATTATGGCGATTTTGTGATTCAGAATATCGGCGCGGTGAAAGAGAAGAATACTACCAATTTCTCAGCAATGCTCGTTATGGATCCTATCGATATCTCTTTGATCGTGTCCTTACTCTTAAATGGGACGACCGATGTATTCTATATGCGAAATTTGGTAAGCATATTTTCAATCGGGAATATCACAATTACCGGAAACCGGACCGTTGAAGTGGTTCAAACAGATCTAAAATTTGTTCTGACGCTTCAAGGGATGAGACCGGCACTCAATGGCAACCTTATAACCAACGTACTTCTCGAAATTCCGTGTAATATTACCTTTAATATCAGCTATGTGTTCCTTGAAATGTTTGTGGCCGGAACGAAGAACAAAGTGCTGACCATCGATCAGGTTATTGATACCGGGAATGGAAAACTGCTCTGTTTACCCTATAAAGTCAATAAAATAGAGAATATTGAGCTGAATGTGAAATATGATACTTTTATTCAGCATGTTCGCGGTCAATTCGACTTGTTTGGGTATCTCAATGTTGATTGCTTTAATTACGCGGGCAGAATTTACTTCGGGTCGTATAATGTCACCCTTGTAACCGCCTAATTATTCCAATCGCTTCGATTTTGAGTTTCGATTGAAAATTATTTAGGATGTCGGTTTTTGGCCGTCTATTTTTTTTACCCTCTTTTCAAATAAATAGAAACGACATCTCCATCTTCGAGGACATGCTCAAGGCCTTGAAATCGTTGTCCCGGGTGTTTTGCAGACGGGCCCCAAATCATCGAGTATTTATAGGCCCCGATAAAACTTTTATGGATTTTTTCGCATAATTCCTTGAGAGTATCTCCCTTATGCAAGATCAAGGGTTTTTCCATATCGGCTTCACCTTGAGGTGGCTTAAGATAGATTCGAATTAAATCCAATTCGTGAAAAATGCGCTGCTGTAGATCTTTGATATGTTGGGCTTTTAACGCCGAAACCTTAACCCAATTGCTATGACCGATGGCCTTGGTGATTTCTTCATCGGTATTCAATTTGGCATCCAAATCTTCTTTATTGATCACAACCAATTCGCGAGTATAAACCCGGTTACCCATCAAGTGGTCGATAAGCTGATCCGCATTGATATTAGGCTCTCCAAAATACACGGCGGCGTTGTGATGTCCAAATTCATTCATGATAGATTTGACCTCATCTTGGTCCATAACTTGAGCGCCATTGAAACTGAAAGCGATGCCTCCTCTATCCCGTCTTTTAATGGTAATGAACGCGGGTTTCGTATTTAGCCGGATCCCCGCATCGAATAATTCTTTTCTAATGGTATATAGGTGTTTGAAATCGATAGAGCCATCTTGCCTATAGCAAATGATGATGAGAATTAAATCTGCGGAGCGCGCTGCCGAAAGGATTTCTTTTCCTCTTCCTTTTCCGATTGCGGCGCCTAAAATAATACCGGGAAGGTCGATCAATTGAATTTTTGCTTGATTGATTTCCATCATGCCCGGAATTGCGGTGAGTGTCGTAAAATCGTAACTCGCGACTTTGGAATCGGTGTTTCCTTCTGTGAGCAAATTCAAGAGCGAAGATTTTCCGACCGAAGGGAATCCGATAAAAGCAACTTGAGCGTCTCCGGATTTCTTAATGGCAAAGCCTTTACCACCTCCCGATTTTGAACTCGCTATTGTAACTAATTCGTCCCGCAATTTGGCAAGTTGAGATTTGATGTAATTGATGGATTTTTGCGTATGTTTGTTTATTTGCATCGCATTCATTCTTTCTTCGAGTTCCTTGATATGTTCTTGAATTTTCTCGCTCAAATAAGAATCACAATAAAAAAAACACCTTTTGATTTTCAAATTTTTCGATTTTATTTCGCTTTTGCGAACGATGCGTTTTCAATAAATTCTCTCAAAAGTTCGCTATCTTCTTTTTTATTGAATCCCGCAGCTTTTGCAAGATTATTTGCTAATTGAGCCAACCTTTCGGTTGTTGCGCTGATTTGTTGCATCGATGCGGATTGTTCTTCGGCAGATGCTGCACTTTCTTCGGTGCTTGCAGAGGTTTCCTCTGTGATTGTGGCGATCGAATCGATGTTTTTAATGATGATTCCAAGTTCGGATTCGAGTTTTTTAACGATTTGATTAATTTGGTTGAGATTATCATTTGCATATTTGACAGAATTTCGTGCGTTTTCGGCAAGCTTTCTGACTTGGTCGGCAACAACATTAAAGCCCCTACCCGCTTCACCCGCTCTTGCAGCTTCAATTGATGCATTTAATGCAAGCATATTTGTTTGGTTCGAAACTTGGTTGAGTGTCTCCGTGATTTTCGATATTACCACAATGCTCTCTAAGATTTTATTGAACTCTTTTGAGAAATCGCGGATTTTCTGGTTTATTTCATTAATTGATGTTGACTGCGTCGAAACTCCTTTTGAGATTTGCTGTTGAGCGGAAGCAATATTTTCCGCGGATGTCATTACGGTTGAAACACTTTCCGCTAACAGTTTAGATGTGATTGCCAATTCTTCTGACATAATTCGGTTTTGTTCTTGAAGTTTTTGAAGCTCGCTGAATTCCTTCTTTACGGTTTCGGCTTCTTCAAGCTTCTCATCCATTAATGCAACGAACCCGCTTAGGAAATTGGCCAGATTTGCTAAGAGAGAGTTAGCAATTGCAATCTCCTTTGCATAAGGAACATAAAACGTTTCAAATAGCGCAAGATTTACTCCAATAACTGCAAAGAGAACAGAAATTAAAAGGAAATTATATGTGAAGTTCTGCTTCCACCTAATTACCCGATAAAAGTATCCGAATGTGATCCAAAGCGCAGTGCCCAAAATAAATAATAATATACGAGGTACCAAAAGACTTGAATCCGACGTCGATCCTTCGCTTTGTGCAATCATAAACCCTAAAAATAAAACGGGAGTAATTTTTAGGCTTTCAGAGGCACTCCGATTCTCCAAAACCTGTGAATTCTTCATTGTTTTATAATCTTTTCGAACAATATTGATAACTATAGAGATCGCAATGATCATGAAAATATATGCGAGGACCTTGAGCGAGGAGTCAAACATATTGAAAACCATCGTGATAAAGCCCGCTGCAAAGAAAATATTTGAATATAACCAGAGCTTTAGTGATTTTCTTCTGCGAACAACAACTATGTATAAAATTACGGTTAAAATTGAAAGGCCAGCCACCATAATACGCAGTGGTAATTCTTGTACGTACATGGAGAAATCATAATTTTGTACACTTAAATGTTTTACGCTATAAAATTTACAAGAATTATTCCATTATGATGGGATGAGAATTATCAGAATTTTTTTGATCCGGATTCGATAATAAAAGAAGCCCGACGGTCGATTTCTAAGATAACGCGATATATTAACTCCAAAGTATCAGAAACATTTTTCGGCGTAATTTTATCAATGGTATCGGCTTCTGAATGAATGAATTCATGGTTTTGACCAAAAAAGAAGGCAGATTCGTATCCTTCTTTGCAAAATGGAATATGATCGCTCCCCCCGATAAGTTGACTTGCTTTTTTTAAGGTTATTTTTGTAGATGTTGCTACATTTTTAATTATATCCTCAATATTGTGTGTTTTATTATTCTTCTTGGTGTTAAAAGTTTGATAACACAAAATATCAGTAATTGTATCGATATTTATGATGTAGGTCTTTAGATATCTATCGAATTCGCCTTTATGCAAGGTCTGATGCGATTTTGACCCAAATAATCCAAATTCTTCGGCTGCAGGAAAAAGGAACCGAAGATCGCACCAAGACAAATTTATTTTTTCGAAATATCTGATCAAATTGAGACAAATTGCAACACCAGATGCATTATCCGTTCCTCCGGGAGATATGTTTGAGACTTTTATCTTTTTAAGATGATTCAGAAAAAGAACAGTCAATAAATAAAACATGATTGCCAAACCGGCAAAATACAACAAAATTAGATTCGAATCCATGAAGATCCTAAGAGACAAAATCAAATGGAATAATAAAGAAAGCGTTCCGAACACCAACACGTATATCAAATTTCGCTTTGTGCGTGTATAAGAAATTGAATGGCCAATAGAATCGTAATGAGCCATGATAAGGATAAGAACGAACGGTTGAATTCGATCAGTTTTTTTGTCGCAATAGATATTCATGCTTTCACGAGATTCGGAGCCGGTTCCTATAAATTCCATATTTAAAATTTTTAAAATCGTTGCGATAATATAGGAGATGAGAATGATCGAGATAAAAATGGAGAAGAAATAAAAAATAAAACCGGCAGAAATTCGTTGAAAGTCAAATATGGAATAAAATATCAAGAGCGCCGCGTTCAAAAGGCAGAAAATCGAAGCAAGTTGATACACTCTATTTTTCAATTGAAAATAGCCATCATTTGTTGATACTTTATCCCCAAATGCAGTGAATTTCGATTTTTCGATCTCTTCTTTGATATAGGTCAACACCTTATGTTCTCCGGTCGACCCGACCATCCGGGGTATGGAAATTTTTTTCAAGTCCGACATCAAAAGCTCTTCATTCATTTCGACCAAACTTCCCGTTAAAATCGATCCATTGCTTCTCTATTTCTTTTTTGAATAAAATACTCGAGATAGACGGCCTTAAATACTCGAATCACCACGATGGACAGCCCCGCAATGATCGAAGACAAGAGCATTGCGAATAACAGAGTATTCAGATACACCGGAGGCTCTTGGTCAAGATAAAAGTATTCAAATTCAATCGGAATGCTCATTTCAAGGATATTCTGATTCTCTTGAATGGAGACATTAAGGCTAATTTCGAACGAATCAACCCCGGACGGAATCGATATGATATATTTTACCGGAATATTGGAGAGTTCGGTTCCGATGAAGATAGGATCATTAAACCGATCTTTGATTCCCGAGTCGATTATAATCGATAAATCGGAGTTATTTTTTTGATTAAGGAGGATACTGTCGAGATA
The DNA here is from genome assembly GCA_964623665.1 of uncultured archaeon. Lineage (GTDB taxonomy): Archaea > Asgardarchaeota > Lokiarchaeia > Sigyniarchaeales > Promethearchaeaceae > CAZUTM01. The sequence goes on along the minus strand of CAZUTM010000019.1, from coordinate 29,212 downwards.
TAATTGTTGATTTGAATAAACACAGAGAGGAAGTCCGGTTTGATATGAGATTTCTCGTTGAAATTGCGGAAGCAGAATTTTCTGTCGGAATGCGAATAGTAATCGATTAGCCCGAAAGGTCGTGAAATTAAGGGTTGAATTTTGATATTCGTCAAAGAGGGTGATTGTCTTATTGATTTTTTGAAGGTTGTCTAAATTCAATGGAACTTCGAAAACGGTGAGATTCGATATGGCCGTTATATTCTTCCAATACGTTATAGGCCCATGATCCGTGAATAACGTTAATTTTATGAGATATGGAATGATGGTTCGATTATTTCCATTATTCATCGATAATAGGTATGTGGTTTCGGGAAGCGTAAGATTGATTTCAATATACCTTGAAGCATTTAGAACAGTTATATTGAATGTATGGACACCTAAACAATAGAAATTCGATTCGAGAGGATAGAAAACGGTTAATGAAGCCTTTGAATCAAGACCGGTAGAATTAGATATAACGTCTAGTGATGATTTAAGAATCCCATTTCTATAATTAACATCCCATTGATTTACAATCGGGGCGTCAGGTTCGGATGGAATGGCTATGAGTTCGGTCGTGTATAACGATTTTAAATAGTTTGAAAGATGAATAAATGCAGAATCCACGGTTTTGATAGAATAAATCATATATAGATATGATAATAATTGTCCCGCACCAAGAGAGATCTCCAAATATTCTCTTGAAGTCAATCCATTCGCTTCTGATGCTGCGGAAAAGATTGAGGGAATTCCGGTTTTTGATTCAAAATTCATAAATTCTAAAATAATGGAATTGGTGTTGAATAGCGTATAATTTTGACAATATAAGAGTAAAAGATTTGCAGCCTTAATCGGAGTGATCGGGAAAAGCGCTAAATTGGGCAAGGAAATCGTTGATGAGGTCCCGTTGATGAGTGCTTCAAAATTCATAGATAGTGAAGACACAAGACCATAGAGTTTTTCCAATCGTTCGGGAACAACATCGGCACGACCCGATTTAATATTACTATAGATAGTAAAAAGGATGTCATCTAATGCTGCGTTAATGCCTCGAATCCGCACCGATAAAAATTCCTCGATACCCAAATCATAAAAAATATAGTCATACCACTTAGACAAAGAAATTATATTTTGCAAATATAATAAATAGTGATGAATAACATAGGCATCAGAAACACCCTGTTCATACAGCGTCCTTAAGGCTTGCAATGTTCGGTTCTGTTGGAGTAATTTAAAATACGGCTCGAAAGCAGATACTGCAGTTTCATTATACACGATTGAACCAATAAATGAATTCAAAGTGCCAAGATATCGCTTCAATCCATCAAAGATCTGGTAAAATTGATTGAATATGGTATCTTGAACCGAATAATAAGAAATATTCAATGTAAAATTAAATTGTACATTCGTCTCGTTCACCAAAAATATAATTTGAAGACCCGGGTTTGAAAGCACCGGACTCGATGAAAAACTCAGAATTGCTTGATACCTAGCCGGAGATTCTGAGATAAGTGTCAAATTTCTTCGGATATCCGTTTTGGAATCCATCAACGAACAATTAATTTGTGAAACCGTTGGAAGAGTATTTGCGAGAAGAGAGAGGTTGAATATTTGAATCGAAGTCGATTCATTTGGCAAAATTAGAGGCGGATTCGGGTTCCGAACTACTAAAAAGAAAGAGATATTAAAAACCGATGCTATTGTAGAGAAATTTATTTGAAATGCAAAAGGTTGCGGCTCGAGCATATTTTGGCTGAAATTCCAAATGAATAGAGAAATGTTGTGAATGGTTGCAAAGAGTGAGAAATTCTGATAAAGCGTTGAGGATACGAGTGTGTTGGAGAAATAAAAGCCGGAAAGTGTAAGATTTCCTTGAACGACGCGGTCTATGGAAAGTTGTTTTAGGAGGCCTGTAGTTTGATTTTGTCGAAGCTGCTTTGCCGTAAAATTCATGAAAAAGGTGATTTCATCAAGATAAAATTTTGTAATCCCCGGCATCGTATAGGTCCCATTCCTAACATGGGAAATTTCGGTTCTGAACACAAGAGTATAATTGCCGGTCTCATCTATCACCGAATTCAAGGCATTAAATGAAAAATTCTTAAATTGCCAATTTACATCCCCGGAACCATTCGATTCATATTGCGCATTCCACCCATCGATAGAAATATTTTGAGAACTCGGTTTACTTAAGAATACGCTTGTATTAACACCTTCGGTAAGATTGGCAATCTGATCAAAATTTATTGAATACCAAAAGGATAACCCCCCGGAATAATATTGATATGAGGCATTATATTGAAAGGGAAATTGTAATTCGATAACACAAGATTTTGACTCGCCGTATAGGGAAATGGTTTCGAATTTCTTTAATACCGCACCGGATCCCGAAGTATTATTCGACCATATTAAGGGGTATTCATACCACACAGATGCATCGCTATCATTCACATGAACGTTCCATTTACTGGTATTCAATCCAATAAAGGCTTCCCTTGAATTGTTATAATTCATCGGATTGAACACGACCGTATCGTTTGTTCCCGAAATGGTAATATTCAAATCGGTGTTATTCGTTTGTTTTTGGGCGGAAAAGTTTCCTATAGAATTCCAAGGTCCGGACCCACTCTTGAGATAATCATTGGTCGAATTCATAGAAATGTTTTGAATTTGAATTTCCTTAATCGTTGAATTCACAGGACCCGTGACCCCTAACGATTCGTTTCCTTTAACAGAAGTTTGAAATGCATTATTATTTATCGCGTTTATCGTCGGAAATGAACCGGATTGCTGATTGTACGGGATTGACGCAATGCTATTAGTAGCGTTGGAGGATTGTGCGATCGGTTGATAGAGATTGGTTCCTAGCAGAACGAACATCATCACAATTACGGTTATCGTTTTACTCTTGAAATTCATAAGGCGGGGTGCCTCCTTGAGGCATGATTGTTTGCAAAAATTATTATAGCTTTAAAATTTTTGATGTATATTGAGAGAAGTGTTTGAAAGAAGAGAATCTGAGGCGTTAGAATGGGAATTATACTGATTGGATTAGTAGGGCTACCGGGCGCGGGAAAAGGCACCGCCTTGGAAGCCGTGCAACATTTAGGGCCCACATTTATTATGGGGGATATTGTTCGGGAAGAATTAGTAAAGCGCGGTATTGAAATCACCTCGGAGAATTTAGGCGCTATGGCCAAGCAGTTGAGGCAGGAATTCGGAGAAAATGTGGTGGCAATGAAAATCATCGAAAAAGTCAAAAAATATGAAACATCAATAAAAAATGAAGAAAAAAAGGTGGTATTCATCGACGGACTGCGTTCTGAGAAAGAATATTATTATTTCAAACAATGGTATCCCATCACCATCATCTTTTTAGAGTGTCCGGAGCAAATTCGCTACCAACGATTGGCGGCTCGTGGAAGGGCCGATGATTCCACCGATTTTCGTGAAGCCAAAAAACGGGATGAAAGAGAGATCGGTTTCGGCCTTCTTAAAATAAGAGATGTAGCCGATTATAAGGTCGATGCAGCTCAAAGTGCCGAAACGATGAAGAAAGAGTGTCTTGAAATCGTATTGAAAGTAATTAATCAATAAGCAAACAAATACGCAAACAAATACACAAACAAATACGCAAACAAATACGCAAACAAATACGCAAACAAATACGCAAACAAACAAGCAAATATGCCAAAAAAAAAAGAGAATGTCAAGGAGGAAAAAAAATGGAATTAATTGTCAGAGCAAGAATTTATCCGACCGAATCGGAATTTACCGTGAAAAGCGTCTTGGATAAAATATACAACTTTCCCGAGGACGCATACACCATCCGGGATGCACCCAACCAAATTCATAAAATAATTGAAGTGAAGGCATCGGGAATACAAGCCCTTGCAAATATACATAAAAAGATTCGAGATCATAAGATTGTTCAAGCATTCCGCGAAGAATTAGAACGGAATATGGATCCTATAGCGGGCATTATTCGCTTTAAGCTTCATAAACAAGCGCTGGCCGTTCCTTCTTTCCATGTATGCCAATATGAAGAAGAATCGCCATTGGGACCGGTAGAAGTGGAAATTCATTCACCTAATATCGTGGAAATTCTTAATTATTTGGCCCCGCAAACCATTAAAGGCGTGGTACAAGAACTTCCTTATGTGCCAAAAGAATAAAGAAAAAAAGCCATGAAAAATTGGAAAAAGGATAAAGAATTAATGTTTTTTCAGTTCTTCTGCAATCACATCTGCCAGAGAAACCACAGAAACTTGAGAATCGATCGCATCGGTGCCCACAATTGCGGTCGCACCGGAACTTAATAACTTCAAAGAACCGTTCCCAATCAACAGCGGAAATGTACATGCCGCAATGATCTGCTTTGCATTTGACTTTTTAGCAATTTCTATTGCCAACGCCATAGTTCCGCCCGTGGCAATAATATCATCCGCAATGATCACATCTTTATTTTCGACATTCATTTCTCCTTCCATCGTCACTTGCCCGGTTACGACATCCCTCTTTTTATTGAATTGCACCACCGGAACATCCTCACCAAAATATTTTGCAAACGCCCGCGATCTTTCATAAGCACCTTTATCGGGACATATAACAACGGGATTTTTAAATTGATATTTTTCTTTTACGTAATTTGCAAGAGACTGCATCGGATTAATATTATATGCGGGAATTGAAAACAATCCGAATACAGCGGGTGCATGCATATCTACACTATAAAATTCTGTGGCACCTGCCGCTTGGATTAATCGACATAATTCGGCCGCAAATATCGATTCTCCCGGCCGGAATACTTTATCTTGTCTACTATATGCAAAATAAGGAACAACTACACGAATTTTAGCCGCTTCACAGCGACGGGCAATAGAAATCATCATAAAAAGCTCCATAAACCGTTTATTCTGATCTCCATAGGAGTTCGCCCCAGTCGATTGCACGATTATCACATCCGAACCCTTCAAAATACTTTCATCTTGCAGATCATACCGAAGATAACATTCATTATCGGGAAACGTTTTAAATTCGCAACCGATTGGCTTGGCGTTTAACTTGCGGGCGATTTCAAGCCCAAGTGCTTGTGAACTCGGCCCAACAACAATATATTGCACCATACCCAGATATATACACAATTAAATAAAAAATAAACGAAAGGAGGGAACGCAAGTTGAAAATATGAATCAATAGCACCGCCGCGATAATAATACGTGCAAAATCATTAATTTGAGCGAATCAAACAAAAAATCAAAAAGTCAAATTTTAAAAATCTTTTGCGATTTTAGAAGGGCATGTCCGGGGCTGAAGAAACCTTCGTTCTCAATCTGAAATTCGATAAGTTTTTCGATGTAGAAGTAACGCTCACAAGGATGTTATCCCCTTTAACATGCGAAGCATTTATAGCCGCGCTCCCAAAAAGCGGACTCGGGTGGACGGCGAGACAAGGATCCGGCTATTATATGATTCAACTGGAAATGAAAAGGGGCACGGAGAAAGCGACTAAAGAAATCCAAAAAGGAGATGTGGTGTATTCGCCGCGGGAAGACTCATTATTACTCGTTTTTGATGAAAAAGCGGTACCGCCCTCCGCAGTCAACAAGTTAGGAAAAATCACAGGGAATATAGAGGCATTAAAAACGGCCAAACGCGGAATTAATGTAACAATCACGCTAAAGAAGTAAATTTAGGTTTAGAATAAGCAGAAAGCGACTATTTTTTCAACGGTATATTTATTCCCAAAAAATATTCTTTACGAGAAATTTTTCTTGCGATTTTCATCAAGCCCTCGTGCAACACCAATCAGCTTTATATGTTCAAATTTCAAATTATAAGTAATGGTTTCAATCAATCTTTCCTATTTCGATACACATGAGGGCCCCAAATCTTTACTTTCAATACCCGCCATCGATTCATGTATCGAAGATCGAGTTGTAAGTTTCCTTGATTCTGTGCATAAAGAGTGCTGGTCCGAGTTTACGGCAGAAAATCTATATTCAAATTCGTATTATTTTGAAATTAACTCTCCGATAGCACGCGGGAAGAAAGAAATGCTTCTTTTATCAATTCTTCTTGATAAAAATGAACGTTTCGAAATTCCAAAGGATTTAGTGCTCGATACGGTCGATTGGATCAAAAATGAAGCCAAAATTTATTTTGCATTTCATTCAAAAAAGTCGAAACACCATGATCCGGCAGAATACTCCGCCGCAATCCGAAAACTGGAAGTGAAACTGGGCGATTTATTGGATTCTATCAATAAGGCAATTAGAGAATCGAAATCGGGTTCGGTGATAATATTTGGATTGGATAAGGCGGGAAAAACGACATTGATAAATTCATTTAAGGAACATGTCTTCTCTCCCGCAGCGAAACCCACATTAGGGTTTCAGATATTGAAGCTTGCGATCGGAAACTTGGATCTGAAGATCATAGATGCCCCTGGACAAAAAAATCTTAGAGATCGCTGGTGGAACTTTCAAAATAATATCAATGGAATCATTTTTGTTGTGGATATAAGCGACCCCCCTCAGCGAAAACAAGAAGCGAAAAAAATTTTTGAAGAAATGCTTCAACGTTTATATTCAAGCGAGAAAGAGATTCCGCTTCTCATAATTGCAAATAAAGCGGACATGCTTGCGTTAGATGTTGATAGAAAGACAGTTTTGAAACATTTTAAAGAGGATTTTGCTCCAAATGAAAAAGTTATAATATTTCACCATGAAATTATGAGCGCCAAATCTGGAGAAGGAATTCAACGAGGATTTCGGTGGCTATTCGGTGAACTCGTTAAGGTTTAATACATACAGAGAATATAATAGGTAGATTAAAATGGTAAAGACCAAAGCAGTGTTTGTCTGTGAAAAATGCGGTGCATATTACGAAAATGAAAAAGAAGCGATTGAATGCGAAAGCAAGCCTTTAAATGCACCGAAATATAAGATCGGGGAGTTTTTGAACATTCAAAATCAATTCATGAACCAACCTTCCATTGAAAAATATGAAATCGTAGAAGTTGAGTCGAAGATCGAGAAAGGGACTCATGATATTCTGTATTGGGTATACGCAAAGCTAATGAATAACCGTGTTAGAGTTCCGGAAAAGTATTTGGTCAGAACGAAATAATGGCCTATTTTTTAAATACTTCACATAAAAAAAATGAAGGGATAGGGACATTCCCAAAGAACATCCACAGCATATACAGAACGTGGAAAATTCTGTTAACCCTTAAAGGATTTAATCGCGCTCCGTTTGAAAAAAACGTATGCAAAGGATTCAATCCCGCTCTTTATTGAACGAATCAATTACAAATTAGAAAAATTCACCCCTTGAAGGCCGTACCATTCATTCTGAAGCATCGATTTGCCGCTTATAGTCTACAAAACGATGAACCGTGGATAGGCAAACCGCAAGGGTAAAAATCACAAATCCCCATGTAAAAATCCGGAAATCTATAAAATGCGATAAAAGAGAGATGATGAATAAGAAGAATAATCGCTCGGAGCGGGCCATAACACCGATATTCGTATCATACCCTTTTTGAATGATTTCTATGCGGGCTCTCATGTAACTGAACAAGAAACTTAACATAAAAGCAGAAATAATTAACAAAAGCGAGAGTTCCGGAAGAATTAAGAAATATATTTGCCTTGTTGCGATTAGACCTGCAAAAATGATTCCTTCGGATAGCCGATCAGAAGTAGAATCGAAAAAGCCGCCGAAAGGCGACGACTTTTGGGTGATTCGTGCGATTGCGCCATCAACCCCATCCATTATACCCGTGATAAAGAGAAAGATTCCGAACCAAAGAAGATTGTTCATGAACAAAAAATATACCGAAACTCCGGAACACACCAACATGAGTACCGTGGCAATATTTGGAGTGATGCCGATTTTTGAGAAGCCTTTTGCGAGAAGTTTTACAATGGGTGCAAAAATAGGCCGCAAGCGCAGTTTTGATGGCATCGTAAATCAAACTCCTATAATTAGAGAAATATAATTGTTAATTCGGTTCAAAAATCTCATTTCTTTTGGTCGGTAGGGACACGTTCTTGTCTTTTTTTCAATTGGAAACGACCTTCAACATTACTTTGTTTCGCTGGGCCATCATCTGAAATCATTTCAAAGTTCAAAGCGATTTCGGTGTCTTGTTCTTGCGCCATTTTAATGAGGTTTGAAAATCCTTTTTGTTTTGAGGGCGGGATATTTAATTTTAGGATGTATGGTTTGCCGTTTTTTGTTTTTGTGTTCAAGACCAATCGTAATTTCATTCCGATTCACTCCGAAGCCAATATTTATATTCGTGGAAAGCGAATTTATAAATAGGCTGTTAAGAAAAATCTTTCTCACTATAAAAGCTTGGTGAAACCGATGGAATTGAGTTTTTACAAATTGATTAAAATGAATTGGGTCGAAACCGGAACGTTGACTCCCTATGATGTTGCGTTGATTGTTGATGCGTCACAAAAATCAATTTATTTCTGGTATGGCGCAAAGGCCAGTATGAAGCGTAAAGTCGAGGCGAAAACGATGATTGGGGAGAACAAACAGCGATTTCCTCGCTATAAATATTTTATCGGAAATGAACGGATTCCCGATGATGTTCAAGAGAGTATTCAAAACAAAATGGTTGAGGAATCGAGGTTGAAAAAGATCCGGATAGAAGATATTCAGAAAACTCGTATTGCGGCGAAAATTTTGGGGGCCTTCGGAACAGCCTTTTTATTATGGAACTTCATCTTTATTGCAAGAGAATTTTTGCGCCCTGAAATAACGTATTTGGGCTTACCTTACTATCAGATTCCCGAGACAGAATATTTAGGTTTTATTCAAGCGATTGTGATAATTCATATTTCCGGGTTTTTGTTTTTGATGGCTTCCGATATCGTGTTTATCATGAACCGAGACAAATGGAATATCATTGCAATAACATTGGCTGTATTTTGTTCCATATTAACCCCGCTTCTCTTTTGGAACAATTATACACAACTATTTGTTATTGCTATTGAGAACGGATTCGTATTCATTAGGGGTGATGCTTATCGGTTGTTTTTAGCATATTCTCTATCTTTAACAGGCTTTACTGCCGTGGTGTCCACGGTGGGAACTGCGTATGGTGCAATTGCAAGATTTGAAAAAGAGTCGTGTTAGATTGCACGGTTTTGAATAATCAAAGAAAGGAACCAATCGAGGATAAAGAAAAGGTATTGGAGAAAACGGGTGAATCAAATTGCTATTTTTCTTTTATTTTCATTTGAAAATAGGACCAACGATACTCATATCGATTCCAAAAACATATAGAGATTATGTCACAGATGATGATCTCGATCAAATCAAGCGGTTGATGGACGCCGCTAGCGAGGGTTTTTTCTTTCATACGTTTAGCCCACAATTAAGAACCGCCAATTACTTTTTTACTATTCAATCGCCTTGGGCTCGTGGAAGATTGGAGATGTTAATGATTTCCCAACTGGTTCAAGAATCGAATCCGGATCTCGGTTTTTATGAGAAAATGCTGACCGAATTTGTGAAGACCTTCAAGACAACTCCGAATATCTACAAGGGAATCTATAAAGATTATATTGTTCAAGAACAGCGGGAAGAAATTGAGAAATATTACGAAATAATCCGTGAAAAAGTGGTGGATTTATCGAAAAAATTGCAACAAGCGGAGGTTCAAACGAAAGGGGAGTTGATCACGATGCAAAAGTTATTGGAAAACAAATCTGTGAGAATTCCTTCCTTGATTTTCGAACATATCCAAAATTCACCGCAGAAACATCCGAATTGTTTTGTATTTTACAGACTTCAAAAAGAGGCTTATGAGATTTTACTGTTCCCGATCGAATACAAGATATTATTGAAGGTCAGCGTGTTTCTTCAAAATATCAATCCGCAAACGCTGAAGGATGTGACATATAATCTGATTACTATGAATCATGATAAAGTGATTTATTCGTCGGGCTTGTGTACTCAAGGCTCGCTATGTATATATGAAGTCTATTTAAGATTCGTTGATGATACGTTTATAATGGATCTTGAAAAAAAACTACAATCAATTCAATATGTTGCAAAAGTAGTATTTGAAAAAATTGAAATTCGGAATTAAGAAATTGAAGGACATTTTTTTTTATTTGATGATTCGGCAGTGCTTTTTAAATTTTAAATTAGGGGGCCTCCGGACGCATAAGATCCCGTATTTCGTTTATAGTATATATACGGGATCCTCATTGTCCATTGACTTAATAATGAGATCTAACGAACATACCTCGTCTCAACATTTATACTAAAATCTGAGAGAGATTCAGAAAATTAGAGATTATTCGGCAGAAATTGAGGGCCCAAATACACATTTTTTAAAAAATTTTGGCTCGGCTGATTAAAAGAACTGTGAAACTAAAATACACCAACAAGACCACCGTGAATATTGCGCGCTCGAGCTTGATATTGTTTATCCGAACCACCAAATTCACCAAAATTATCAATGACCAGACTTGAAACAACAACATTAAAAAGATCTGTAAAAATGAAACCACATCTGAAAGTTCTCCGGAAAAAAACAAGAGAATAAACAAGAGATAAAGCAAAGATGGAATAAAAGAGAACGCAAACAACCCGGCAAATTTTATAATATCTTCATTTCGCTTAAAAATCACACGAATTACCACTTTAATGGAAAGGATCCCAAAAAACACACTCAATAGAGGAGATATCCAAGGTGTCCATTGCGGTTCTTCGGGAAGTCTTTCAAAGAAGAAAAATAAAAAGGAATTGCTATTCGTCGTTCCGTTTAAAATAACCAAAAATACAAGTATAAGGATAGAAAGAGGCCAATATAATTTCGGTTTAGAAATTAATGTGTCTAATAACGAATTCAAAGATAATTTCTGATAAATAGGAGAAATCTTTTCTTTTTTTGAGATATTTTCTTCGTAATTTTTGGCTTCTATCGAATCCAAATTAATATCCATAAATCGAAATGCATGTTCGCCTAATTTCGTCAAATAATATCTCTTCTTTTCATCGCGCTCAATGAGTTTTGATAAATGTTCAAGATGATGATATACCACCCCCGTGCTTAAATTGGTTGCTTTTTTAATTTCGGTGAATGTGGCAGTCTTATTAGTCCCGATCAGTTTAATAATTTGTCGTCGAATTTTGTGAGAAAGGGATTCATAGAAATCGGATTCATCATCCATTTCTTCGCGCCTTGGTTCCTCAGAAACCACTGCAGCCATTTTATTCTCTGTAGCATCCGATTTAAGCGATTCATTGTTCTGAGAAAAGATTTGCTGAACTTGTCGACTCGATTTTTTATTTTGCCGAACGTTATTAGAAGGATTTTTGGAATCCCCAAGATTTGATTCTGCTCGTTGCGATTGGGTCTTTTTTTTCATGTTATCACCAACATCCTACGCATCCGGGTTATCCATTGAAGAAACCAAAATTATTCCAAAAAAAGTAATGATGAAGCCCAGTAAATTAATATAAATTCCTTCAGAACTCCAAATATAGGGCGCATGATTAGTTACCAGATAAATTATAAATTGCATGTCTAAAAGAAGACTTATGGCAAAAAAAAGGATAGCGCTAATAAAGAGATTACGTGAATATTTCCGATATTCTAAATATAACAATAAAAAGAGCCCGATTAGGAGAAGAAGAGAAGAAAGGATGGGCAAAATAAAAATTATATTGAAAGACAATAACTCGAATGTATTGTAGCCTCGAAACAATTGAACGAATTGAGATAGCAGAAATAGCGCGAAGCTAATAATAAATATTGAGACTCGCATATTGGATTGGTCTGACATCGTGTTCTTTTCCCTTCTATCTTCTTTTGGAAATTAAGCCTTATATTCCTTTTGCTCAGTGAAATGAAAAGCGAAAAATAAAAGTTTTTTAAACAAAGCGAGCGAAGTATGATTATAGAAGCGAAGAATGGAGGCTACAATCATTTCTGAAGAGAAGAAAATTTACAAATTCAAGATTTGTTTGTTCGGAAGTCCCGGAGTCGGTAAAACTTCATTAATTTTGAGATATATCAAAGAATCTTTCAGCGAGGACTTAAAAAAAACAATTGGCACCAATTTCTTAATCAAAGAAGTTGAGGTTGACAACATGATCTGCCGATTGTTAATATGGGATATAGGCGGCCAAAGCCAATTTTCTTCGCTGAGACAGGTCTATTTTAAAGGAAGCCAAGCCGCCATAGGCGTATACGATATCACCTCACCCGAATCGCTCCATCGAATTTTGGATTGGGTGAATTCGATTAAGAAAAGTGTCGGCACTATTCCGATGATCTTGGTTGGAAATAAAATCGATATTGAAAAAGAGCGTAGAGTTCCGAGAGAAGATGCGCTTGATCTTGCAGCAAGATTAGAATGCCCACACTATGAAGCGTCTGCTAAGATGGGGGATAATGTCGAAAAATTCTTCTTTGACATCACCAAAAAATGCTTGGAAATCGCAAAAACATATGAAACGATTCAATAATAGCTGTTTTGAATTCATGATGTTTTTTATTTAACTGAATTTTGAACTTTATCAAAAAAATCAATCGGGCCCCTTGATATCATGTTTATTTTCACTCAAATTCATTTTTGAATCGATATATTTGAGATTTTTATAAGGGGGCAAAAAAATTTATTCAAAGGCCATTTTTTGAGATTATGCTCAGAATTAAAAACGAACTTGAAGGTATTTTCAATGGGATCACAAAAGAATTAGATGCTATGGATGAAATCCGGGAAAGGCTTTTTACGATTCAAAGAGCCGCCGTTCGGAAAAGTTCGGAGATCATAAAACAAGTTCACCGAAGGGAATTCAATGAAATTGAGAAAGAATTCGAAGACATAAAAAAAATAATTGCAGAATTTGATTCAACAATTAAACAACTTCCAATAGATCTTCCAAAAGATTATGAACTCATTGTGAAACAAGAATATGGTGAAGCAATCATCTTTTACAATCTGATATCGAAAAAGAAATTGATGGAACCTGTTCAAATTGGACTGAATTCATACCAATATTGTTATGCGATAGCGGATGTAGTGGGAGAACTGCGCAGATTTTGTCTTTCATGTTTGATTGAAAATAAGATTGAGGAAGCTTTAGAAATCTTTGGGTGGATGGAAGACGTTTACAATGTGTTGTTCTCTCTGGATTATCCTTCCGGTTTATTACCGGGGCTGAGAAAAAAAATAGACACTGCAAGAAATTCTCTCAACAACACACAAAGTGAGATCTCTCTCATTGTGAATTTGAAACGATATGGCGTCAAACCATAACAAAAAAAAATGTCATCCAAAGCAAATGAAAATACAAAAAAGCGAATCAATTAAAAAGAATCTCCGAATTCATTCAAGATCGCCTTTGTTAAAGTATTGAAAACATTATTCACATTTTTCTCCAGCTTACTTGAGGTCATTAACACTCGTTTGTTTAATTTCTTTTCAAGTTCTTCAATCTGTTTTTTCGAAATTTTGGATTCGAGATCGTCCTTTGTCCCGATAATTAAGAACGGCACACTCTCAGCTTCAGGATTTAACTCAATGATTTTAGCTTTCCATTTTTCGAGATGATTCAAGGACTCGGGATCATCAACAGCGAACGCAAGCAAAAACCCATGCAAGCCCGAAGTATACATATCAAGCAAATGATTGTATGATGATTGAGCTGCAATGTCGTAAATATTCAAATGAATTTTATAGCCTTTATATTTTTCATCGATTATCTCTCCGTTCACATCGTGTTCCGAAAATCCCGCACCTAATGTCGCCTCATATGTATCGATAAATTCCCCCGTACAGTATTTATGGATTAAGGTCGTTTTACCAACCGCGGCGTCACCAAAAATACATATTTTAATAGAAATGTCTTTCAAATATAGTCCTCCTATAATTATTCATTCAACATTTTATTTCCTATCTGTAAGTTATCTGTTTTTTTCTCGAACACAACATTCTTACAGAGAGTAGAATAAAACCATGAAGCCAGAACTCGAAAACTGTTGATGATATTTTCTTCCGGTTTTTCGAAAATAATTCCAAAGGAATATTCCGGTTTGCTTTTCGTGTCAGTTAGAACGGTAAAGAGAATGTTCTCAGCGACCGCCAAGCCAAACGGAAACATCTCGTTCGTTCCGAAATGCTTCAGTTGAATATTCATTTTAAACATCTCATGGTAGATTTTTTTAAATTCTTGTTTTAGGTGCATCGCAATGATAATTTCGATATTTGGATTGGCTTTCTTCTTTTCAATAAACATATCAGCAAGACTTAGCATTTCATTAAGATTAAAAAGCTCCGGATAAATAACATAACAGAAAGTGGTGGCTCCTTCAATCAATTCTTTGAAACTTGTCTTTATTGTCTTTTTTTCAGTTAATGTCCAAACACCCATTTTTTCGACATTTGATTGCGATAACATCCGGAGTGAATTCTCTAAAGCATCAGCAGTCTGCATCTTCCTCTGCAAATTTGCTCTAATTATCGAAATCATGCGATCGGGTTCGATTGGCCGAAAGCGAGGTCTCTTGACCGATTCCTCCAAAATAAAACCCCGTTTCGACAGTCGTTTCAAGGAGTCGTACACTCTTGAACGCTCTACATTGCTGATTTTTGAAATCTCAGATGGAGACGCAATTTGAAGCTGTAAAAGCGTAATATAGATCTTCGAATCATTCTCTGTAAAGCCAAATTCTTGAAGCAACTTTACCAAATCATCCGAATTTATTTCGCCATCACTCGAATATTCATCGCTCAATTTCAGCCACCCTATACATTAATATATACGCAGAGCATTCCTATAAAGCTTCTTTTTTGTGTTGAAACTCTCTACAGAGTGAACAGTTGAAATCCGCTTAGTTGTATAAATATACATAACCGATGGGCTAAAAATACCCCTTACTCCCAAATGGATGTATCCGAATCAAACTATCGATTCTGCGGGCAGTTCGGCTTTTCTCGCTATTTTTTACATAAATTGTCAAGAATGTTCAAATCCAATGGTGATTGAAAGGAAAATATATAATATTTAAAAAGTGCATTTTAAAAGCATGAACGATCGTTATTGTAAAAGGGTCTTGATCTCTTTGGGCATAATGGTTTTGTTCGTAATCACGAGTGCACCACAAATTTCTGATAATTTAATTAAAGATTCAAATACTCTCGCAATTTTAAATGAGCCAGAAGATCAAGCTTATTATTCTGCATGGAATCCATCTACGAGAACAGATCTAAATTCTTCTTTTGGCGGCGGCTTCGATAATAATAATGATTCGATTATCAATGCGGTCACCTACAACTCAACGCATGTTTTCTATACCGGATATCGTATTTCACTGGGTGTTGTGTATATGTGGTGGGGGTTTCGATCCCATTCGGCTTATGGGACTATCGTTTACGAAAACTATTGGAGCTCTGGGATAACTAATCTAACAGAAGGTCTTGGAATAGCGCTAAACGCAGACTCCTCTCGATTATATATTGTCGGGCAGTGTGGAAATTATACGTCGGGTTATAATAGGAATGTTTCTCGCATCGGGTTCGCTGTTGGGATTAATTTATTCAATAGAACCATGATATGGAATACCACGTTTGGCTCTCTAACGATTGAACCGCAAGAGATCGAAGGGGAAATGTTAAATGCAGTCAGTGTTGATGGTGATGGAAATGTTATTGTTGTTGGGTCTAAAATGAATACCATTAAATCAATACCTGGAGAAGAACTAGTAATTCATAAATTGGATCCCGAAAATGGAACCATTTTAGCAAGTAGCCAAGTAGAACAAAGTGTGATTACCGGCTTTTTGGTAGCAGTGAAAGGAATGAAATTGCATATTGAAGGCTCGGGTGCCTCAACATCTATCTTTGTTTTAGCACAGAGAAAAATAAAAACGGATTCGCAAACAAATACCACCACGTTTTTCGAAGGATTACTCATGAGATTTAATGCTTCGCTTCATGTAAACTTCATAACTATTGTCGTTGCTGGCGGAGCAGCCGTTAAATCTATTAATGATATGGTATATTACCAAAATAATGTGTATATCGTGTCCACTTGGGCTAATGCTACACAATCTTATGGAAATCTCACCGCCTTTAATAACGCTACAAGTACAATACAATGGTCTGCAGTCATTCCGGATAATGTGAATCAAACTTTTGATTGCATCAGTGTCGATTCTTATGGAACGATATTCATAGGAGGAACCCGAACAATATCAAACATTTCCCGCGTCCTTATTGCCACATTCGATTCGATAGATGGATATCTCATCTCGGTTAACAATGGTGCATTGACGAATAACCATACGGTCACCTCGGGCTATTTCTATTTAAATCAATTTCGTATCTTTGGAAATTATTACAACACAAGGCTGATCTCAATGGTGTATCAGTGTGTCAGACAAGATGTTGCACAAACGACGTTAAACAGCCTCAATCCAATTACCAACAACGAGACAGTTGTACTCACATGGAATTTGATTAGAGAAGCATTGGGATATGACATTTATAGGGCAACCAGTCCAATTTCTACATTATCGGGTGCAACACGAATAGGTAGAGTAGGCCGAGGAATTCTCTCTTTTGTTGATGAAGATCCGAAGGCTCATGGTACTACATATTATTATGTGGTACATTCATGGAATAACTACACGAATGTGAGCACATTTTCAAATGTTGTCTCAACCACATTTTATGCTCCCTTAGATCAAATTAATTTAGCCCCGCCAAACCAATCATTTTACATAAACGGTTCGACAATTCGGTTGGAATGGAACGTGGTGCAGGACGCACAATATTATGTGTACGAATCCATGAACATCAATACATTGAATAATCTCGATGCGTTAGTACCCGATGTTGTTATTGCGAATTCAAACATAAATTATACCCAATTCACAAAGACGCTATTAGGTGTGTACTATTACCGAGTGCGCGCGGTGAATGGAACAAGAGGGAATCAAACCAGTGCTATTGTAGCATACTCAATAGAAGCAAAAGCGGTATCACCACCCGTTTTCCTTATTCGAGCAAATTTAGCAGATATCTACGATGGGATTGCATATTTATCTTGGAGCCATCCCAACTCGGCCTCAGAATACACGTTCCATATTTGGAGATATTATGTAACAAGTACAGGACAAAAACGAGATGAACAGAAGATTGCAAGCGTGAATAACACAATCTACATTGATCGGGATCTACCAAGCTTTAATTTCTACTACTATATAAGGGCAGAAAACCGCACCGGCCTTGCAGATACCAACAGCACGCATTTCAACATCACAATACGAAGAATACCGAAACACCCAACGCCTATCCTCAAATCTGATATTATATCGAAAGATGGGAAAGTAGAATTCACATGGAATGTGACTGTAATGACAGAAACGCAGATTGTGGTCCGTAAATATGCGGGCGCGGAAGCTACCGCAAAAATTGATAAGGTTTATGAAAGCGATGGATCATTCGTAAAAGGCATTGAATTTCGAGCGGAATACGATAATACGGTGTCTCAATACTCAGAATCCGGACTACGGAAAGGATACTGGCTATATTACGTGATTGCAAAAAACTCGGTGGGTGTTCGAGATCCCGACCCATCGAATACTGTGGTAATATATGTTGATACCGGCGGAATGGTAAATATGACGGATTCCATGGTTACGGCACTCATTGTTGGCGGCAGTGTAATGGCAGTCGCTATCGTGGGCTATCTCATCTATAAGAAAAAAGTAGATTATTCGTGGTAAATCAAAAGTCGATTATTTTATCTTTTCCTTTTCTTTTTTTTAAAATTATCGTTTTTTTGGCACCGCGG
This sequence comes from uncultured archaeon, assembly GCA_964623665.1. Lineage (GTDB taxonomy): Archaea > Asgardarchaeota > Lokiarchaeia > Sigyniarchaeales > Promethearchaeaceae > CAZUTM01. The sequence continues at coordinate 11,353 of CAZUTM010000019.1, read as the reverse complement.
CATGGATGTGGTTAAATAAATTGATCAAAATTGCTCGAAATTCTTGAAAATCCGATGTGAGACGCTATATATTGTTACTTTTAATAAAAACACGGAAAAAAGGTTGATTCTGCAAATCTCTATAAGATCTTCTGCTGTTACTGCGTAGTGATGTGTACTCTTCGCTTCAAAACCACATACATTAAACTTAGAGTTGTGATCGCGAAAGATATTAAAAAGTTCGAATACCCATCAATGAATTCTTCTTCCTGAGGTGCATTATCAATACCATCACCGTAAATGATGAACCACCAATCCCGATTTCCGCGAACGGTTCCGTCGGTTCTTGGTTTTGGGCATGACCCGGGTGACCAATTTCCGGAGGAGATAATTAGCGTTTTATTATCAAAGATTGCATATTTGCAATGCTGATACGTGAAATCTGCGCTGTTCCATTTTCCTTGGGCGGTTAAATTCCGCGACGGGTCCGATTTCGCAGGTATTCCCGCAATTGTAAAATTCACCATCGACCAGCGATTATAATTTAATTCGTAGCTGCCCAAAGGTCTCCCAAGCAATAATCGAACCTTAACGCCAGCTGCAATGCGATCGGCAAGCGCATCCATTATATACGGATTGGAGAACGTGTAAACAGACACATCGATGGTCCTATTTGCTTTCAGAATCTCCTCGACAAGAGCCTCGTGACAATTATCCGGCGACGCTAATGCTTTTACATCCATTTTTCCCGAAAAAGTTTGCTTTGTTTCATATTTTTTCACATATTGAGATGCAAGAGGCGGCTGAAGTTCGTAATCCGTTCCGGCCGGTAAAGGGGAGACTCCAGGTTCACTATAAGAACTGCTAAAGCTTGAACTTTGATTAAATGGCTTGCATCCATTCCAATCATTGAGAAAGAGTTGTGTGTAATATTGCGCAACTTGTTCATTTTCAATTATTAATCCCGCTTCGCGATTATTTTTCACCGATGTTGGCGACCAATTAATAGAACACACAAGCACGATTTTTCCATCGACAATAATTCCTTTGTTGTGTTGTTCGTCCATATATAGCGGAGCGGTGCCATCGAAGGTTCTGATAACTACCCCAGCTGAGACCAATTCTACAGCCGTAGCATTCGTATTAGATGCATCCGCTTCAATTATAAAAGAAACATTTACGTTTCTCGATGTTCGTGCGTTTTTTATAGCGTTTTTAATTCCATCAAGGCCGGGATTAAAGTACATTTGCATTAACATTAAGGAAGAGTTTGCACGGTTGATAAGATCAATAATTAACGCTTCAGAATTATCCGGAGAAAGTATCGGAGTTATTTTCATTTCCTCCGAAATAGTTTTGGCTTCTTTTCGAACGAAGCTCGGAGATCCCGAAAGCGTTCTTGATGCGGCCAGACCCATACCTTCAGATTCATTGTATGGTCTTCCGATTGCCCAATCATTTTCAAACACGTCCCGATAAAAATTAATTACTTGTTGGCCTGGACTAGGCCCATCTTCAGATTTTACGATTGTTGGCTGAACGCCAATTGTTCCCAGTCCAATTTCGCTGACGAACAAGATGAATATGAGACTCAGCAAATAGAGATGACTTTTTTTGCTCATGCTGTTTCTAACGATTTAAAGAATATAAATTCAATGCTAATCAGTTATTTGTTCAAATTACCGAATCCAATTGATGGTGATAACAAAAACAAGAGTCCCAAATTGTATTGTAATGATTTTCCGGATTAAATTCCGCGTTTCAAAAAACGAAAAAAAAATCGAAAATAGGGAGGATGGGGGTAAAAAATCGTGAACCTAAGGCGATATCCTCTCGATGTTGAACTTTATCAGAGATTTTTTGGAATGAACCTAAGAGTTTTTATTTCGAATGGCCCGAAGTCCAATTTGAGTTCAGAACCGGTCCCGAAGTCTGAAAGGTCTTCTTCAACGAGATTGGTTTCCTTGAACACACATTCCCCGAAATTATGGAATTTAAGAACACATGAAGTCTTTCGGCCCGCTTTTTCATAGAATCGGATTATGTATCCGTTTCCATTTTCTGCAGATTTCATTGTTGAATATTCAATATTTTCTGTTGAAACGGACCAACATGCTTGCGGAAATTTTGAAGTGCGATACATCGGAAACCAAGTATTGAATACCGTTGCTACAAAATCTACCTTTCCTTGATTATGATCGCCGTCGTGAATGAAAAGTGCATATCTGAAGCGGTGGTTTCCCAAATCGCCGTCTTTTCCGGGTGTTACCGTAGCACGCAACATGTTCAAATCAAGCGTGTTATTCTTCACCCGGAATCCATATTTTGAATCGGTGATGAGTGCGACACCATAGGAATCATTCGAGAGATCCACCCATTTGTGGCCCGAGACTTCCCATTTCGCCCTTTCAATCTTATTGTTATTGAGAGTTGAGCGCGTGAGAGTTCCGAATGCGATATCAAAGGTAGCACGGTCAGTCGTTAGAGAAAGCGGAAAAGACGTTCTCAGCATTCTTCGTGAATCATGCCAATCGAGCAACGTATCGAATTCGATTAATGTGGAATTCGGATGAATGAAAATCCGTTGAATGATGGTAGAATTGTTATATTTATAGCGTTGCTCGATACATGGGGTTTCTCCAAACGAAATATTTTTTTGTTGGGTGAGCGTTGGTCTTGCGCTTTTAAACCACCAATAATTCGGCAAAATGTTCCATGCATTCCCGCTATCCTTGTAGACCTTTAATTGATTTCCTTGGAACCGAAGGATCTCTATATTATTTCGTTTTTCTCTGATTGAACCTATTGATCCATCTTTATTGAACGAAATTCTTATCAAATTGTTTTCCAAAACCGAAGATTGAACTGCATCTTTTGCCGTTTGAACAATTATCTTGCTATTTATATCTGATAAAGCATCCGCTTTTAAGAAAAGCATCTTATCATCCACCATTCGATAGGTTTCAAAATTGTGAGGCAAAGGATTGTAGAATCTAATATCGGAATCGATTTGATTGATATTTGAAACAAGAGAAATACCCAGCGCTTTTTCTAATATTACATCGATGGTTTTCTCAAGCCGTTGGTAGGCTTGGACACATTCAATATAAACCCGCTTGATAGAAGATCCGGGCAAAATATCATGGAATTGATATAATAGCACTTCTTTCCATATCGCTTCAAATTCTTTTTTGAATAGATGATGCTTTTTGGCTTGGACCAGCATGGTTTCAGCAGTTTTTAGTTTTTGCTCTAAATAGCGATTGTAGTATTTGTTTTTCGATTGAGAAGTGTATGTACCCCTGTGATTTTCGAGGTATAACTCGCCTTGGTATGTTGGGTACTGCTCCCGGATTTTAGCAATTTCGTCGAAAAATATACTTGAAAATTCTGGATTCACTTTGGGAAGCGGGTCTAAATCTTTTAATCGAACCATTCTTTCGCAATGTTCCGTTCCCGGCCCTCCGCCGCCATCACCAATTCCGAACAAATTCAATGTTCTATTTGATATCTTCTTTTCCCGATAATTATTTTGAGATTTGTAGGCAAAGGCAGGAGAAATCGGGCTATTATAGGTTCCTTCGGGTGGCATATGCGCCAAAACTGAAGATCCGTCAATTCCGATCCAATTAAAAGTATGGTATGGGAATTTATTATTTCGATTCCACGACAGCTTGGTGGTCATGAAGTAATCGAGCCCGGATTTTTTTATTATTTGAGGTAAAGCCCCAGAATAGCCAAATACATCGGGCAACCACAGATTTTTTACCCGTACCCCGAATTCTTCTTCGAAGAAGCGGATCCCGTATAACATCTGTCGAACTAAGGATTCTCCAGATGTGAGGTTCGTATCCGATTCCACCCACATCCCACCTTGCACTTCCCAGCGACCTTCTTTAATCTTTTCCTTAATTTTTTCATAGAGCAAAGGATAATCTTCTTTCACCCATTGATAAAGCTGTGCTTGACTTGCTCCGAACTTGAATTCCGGGAACATTTTCATTAAATAGAGAACATTCGAAAAGGTTCGTGCCGCCTTCCTCTTTGTTTCTCTTATCGGCCATAACCATGCCAAATCGATATGAGAATGCCCTATTGCGCTGATAATATGGTTGTTTTTAGTTCTTTGATTTAATAGCCTTTGGGTAATTTCCAAGGCCTCGGATATCTTTTTTTCTTTAAGCGCAAGTTTCAACGCCCGTTTCGCTTGCTTTGGATACAACGGCAAGAGCGTTTCTAGATCATAATATAATTTTCGGATATTGGGATTTCGTTTAACAATTTCTGCGCATTCGATTTTTCCGCCATTTTTAAACTCGCCAAAAAGATCATTCAACCCCGCATCAACCCAAAGGTCCACGTCTCCAGAACTTGAAATGTATTCATTGATAAGGAAATAGCGTTTTGTGGGCATTCCCAAAGACTTATCGTATGCCGAACTTTTGTTTGTAAACCCTTTTATAGGTAATCCATTTTGATCAAAAAGACAAAGTTCGCAATTGAAATCCAACTTCAGAAATAAATTTTCGCTCAATGCATCGACCGGCACCTTTCCGTGTAAATGAAACCACGCGCAATCGAAGAGTTCACCCCAAGTATCCCCGATACGATACTCCAGAAACGTCCCTTGAGTCCTATTTTCAAAGGAGACCGGCTCTTTTGTTTTGGAGCCGCTTATCGAAAGGGAAGAAAGGGATGAATCTATCATCGAATACAAACGCTCGAGCAATAATTTATGCTTCATTTTTAATTTGTATCTAATAGCCATCTACTCCTTGAAATGTGATGAATTACCGAAAGAAAACGCTGATGAGATAATAAGCTTTCCGACGCGGTGCATCCACTCCGCCAATAATGCGTATCTGTATTTTATATTACAAAGATTTATTAGCGCGCTTTCCGATCATTTAATTAATGAAGTTTTTCAATCCTCCAAGAATACTTTTAGACCCGGGCAAAGAAGAGTGGGTTCTGTTGGGTGGAGAAGTCTTAATGCTAGCTATCGATACGGACAAGAATTATTATAACGTGAGCAGAATTTCCGGTTCCTATATGAGAGGAGTATTCGATAAGAATATTCCGGATCAAATCAAAGATTTTGAGTTTGAGGAGAGCGATGATGAGGCCACGGTCAACCCCGAAGCATTAGCCCAAAGAATCATTACCGGCTTTAATGAAATCATAAAACAGAAACTGATATTTGTCGGTCTTGTCTCATTCGAGGGGAATGCATTTAGCACGGAGGTGTTTAGAAGTTTCGATATTTCCATGGAGGATATCAACAATCTTTTTAAAAAAATGCTTGTGACATTGAAACGGGGCTTTCCAGTGTTACAGAAAGGAAATTATATAAACACAAGTTTTATCGGTCAAGCCTCGGGACACTATGAATTTAAATCGAACCAAACATCGATGGATATAGAGACAAAAATTAAAAAATCGAACATAGAATCTATCGGAATCATTACATCCTCTCAAGGAGCAGCCAATATTTTTCTTCTTAAATCTGAAATCACCGAAAACGGAGCAAATAAAGATATAATAGAAACCAATAACATTCAAACCATTCGAACAGCCATGGCACAAGGACAAATTACGCCAATATCATGGGTCAAATTTGATCTCGGTTTGAAATCGCTCGAGACCTTGAGTACTTGGGAGGATCTTAAACAAAATGAATCTTTGATGCAAAAAATCCAAGAAAAAATCAAAGAATACGAAAAACAACTTTCGGAAATGAAAAAAATTGACATCAATCCAGATGAGCTTGGTGAAGTTGATATAAACTCGCTTAGTGAAGAAGAAAAAAAGAAAGTTTTGAAGAATCTCAATGATTGCAAAGAAAAACTGGAAGAACTTCTTACCAAGAAGTAAGAACTAAACTTACAAAAAAAAACGCCGAAAAAAGTCACAAAAAAATTTCTGGGGGTAAAGGACATTCCCAACGAATATACACGTTCTGTATGGGATATGGATTAGCTTGTTCTTGGAAATGTTTTTTGAAGCGTTATATGTAAAGAAATTAAATTGAAAACAAACATCCGGATAATCTCGCAGAATAAACAACGCTTGCGGTAGTGTGTTGATTGTTGATACACGCAGCCTTGAAAAATGTGGTATTTCCCTTAATCTTTGATTCAAATTAAAAACAAAATTAAATTAATAACCATTCGAACCTAAATATAATCTATGGGGCTTGTTAAGTATGTATTGTTTTTATCTCTTCCCGCAATAAAGCCATTCGTAAAAACCCCGATAACAATCGAATACAACGAACAAAAATCGCTCGTAGAACTGATGATCGAACTCGATAAATTCTGGAATGATTATTTAATTGAAAATGCCGAGGTGCAGCGAGAGAAAATACGAAAACAAATGCCGATCTTTTTGGACGAAAAAATTAAAGGCGTCACTCAGCTTCTTTGGAACCCTCGAGATGGTACGCTGTATGATGACGTTGGATATGAAATATTACAAGGATTCGACAAACCAGAGATACGATCGCTAAGTGACTTTGCGAATGATAAGATTCCGGGCGATTCGCGTGTGGTGCTCATGCCCGATGCGGGTTGTTGATGAAATGCGGTTGAAAAGAGAGCAAATGTCTCTGAGTTCATTATCGCGATTAAGAAAAATTATCCACAATTCGCAGCAATTGAAAATATTTACGATTCCATTGAAAAATGTATGAAGCTTGTTGGAAACCAACGGCAACAAGCAGACAAGGCTTGCAAGCCCTGAAAAATGGAATTAAAATACTCTTTTTTATTTTTCAAAATTATAAATCGATATTTTCAAAGGATAGATCTAAAGAATGGATGATATTCGGGATATTGCTTAGTTTTTCACCCATCAACCCGGCATACCGTAATCCAAAGAAATTCAGCATATCCGGAGTTACAATTCTGACCGCATCGAACCGATCCGTGCGCTTTTCAGGATCCGTTTTAAAATAATAAATTAGTTCGCCGTGCGGCGATTCCACTTTACTGATTGCGACCTCATTAACCGGCAAGAGTTTTTTGTCTTGAGTTATTGTTGCGATTTCTACCTTGCTCGCATAGGTTTCTAAGGACTTTAAAATATATTCGATGATAGAATACGATTCCTTGATCTCCCACAACCGCACTTGGGCTCGTGCATGAATATCCCCTTTGTTAAAAGAAATTTGATTCCATCTTTGCGAAATTTCCCCGAATGTATATGCTAGATAAGGCGAAGTATGCCTTATATCAATAATATTGCCACTCGCACGGAGATTCGGCCCGGTAAAACCATATTTATAAGCATCCTCGCGGGTAATGATCCCGACTCCTTGACATTTTTCGATGATGAAATCAGAATATACCACTTCATACAATTGATTAAACAAAGAAGGAATGATTTTTCGGACGAATTGCAAGGCTTTGAAGGCGCATTCGTTAGAAATATCGACACAACCACCCAAACATAGCGTATCGGCGAGATGAGGTTGATCATTATTAAGAAGTTTGATAAGAGTAAAAAGGCCTTTCCAATGATTCACAAGATCGACATATAAACTGTCATATGACAATAAATTCATAAAATTTCCGAACCAAATGAGATGATTTTCGATTCTTTCGATCTCCGCAAATAGAGTTCGGATAATCGAGACTTTGTTAGAGACCTTGAGTTTTAAAATTGACTCGACACCGCAATAATACGCAATTTGATGATGCACCGACATCAGTCCGCTAATACGACTCAAAACAGGTTGAACAGAAACATAAGGATTGGCTTGCGTTAGATACTCCTGGATCCCGCGAAATAGCCAACCCGTCTTTAATTCAATATCTTTCACGATATTCCGGTTGAAATTAAACTCAAAATAAAAATTATTGCGATGAATATTATCGAAAATGCCGAATTGGAATAAATTATCTCTGCTTGATTCGACCGCTAAGCGGAACGGCGCACATAAATACCCTTGGCGCTCCATCGGCTTCGGTAAAAAGAATTCAACACCAAGCCGATTATTCACATCTTGTTCCAAATTCTCAGCCAATCCGTAATCGGGCGAAATAGAATTGATGTTGGATTGTTTATCGATACTACATACAACGAGGATGGTAAGGCCGGCCTTGAAATGATCCATATCGAATACATAATTCAAGGTGTAGTTCTTCCCTTGATCCCCGCCAAACATCCCTCTTAACCTCGCATTAGAACGCAAGAGAAATTTTGTAAGCGGAGTAATTCGGGCCCGATTGATTCGGAGCATCTCAAGATTCGGATATGATCGATGTTCCAAAAGTTCTTTTCCGAGAAATTTTTCAATGGTATCTAAAAATTCTTTGAAATCAAGCATCAATGCTAGATTGTTCTTTTATTGTTTTATATTTTTCGCACCTCAACTCGAGTTATACTCAATGGCCAATCATTTCAAGAGTGTTTCTTCGAAAGCATGCGTATGTTTATCTTACTGTCATTAGCACTTTGAAACTCCAAGTGAAGGATAACGGCCGATCGGGAGCAACATGCGTTTCCACAAAAAAGACGGTGTCTGTAATAAGTTTTTCAACGATTGCCTTTTATTCAGGGTTATATGTTTGTAAATGTTTAGAATTATGATTAAGGATTCCGAAAATATGCGTGAATGCCGATTCTATCGTGAATTTCATGCGCGCATCATATTTTTGGCTTTTTGTTTCGGAGATTAAAGAGCAGTTCATCCTATTATTAGTCAAAAAAGGGAAAAACGAAAAAATATAATGTTGGTTATTCAACAAAGAATTCGTCTTCATCCGCTTTTTGTTGTTTCTTTGCTTGTGTCTTTTCATCTTTCTTTCCGACAATTGTTTTAAACTGTTCGATTTTTTTCGAGAAGTCATCGATATTCATCATGTTGTTTAATGCTTTTTCAATATCATCATCGACACTCTTTGTATCGGTTAATTTTATTTCCGGTTTAGAGCCAGCAAAAGTGTTTTCTGCAAAGATGCCAACAGACGTATTTATTTTAATTTTTAATTTGTCTTCGATCTGGAAATCTTCAAATTTGCGAGGTTTCTTTGCAAGGGCAAGCGCATCTTCTTCGGATTCCGACGTTTTCAATTCGGAGATCTTCTCTTGAGTAGTTTTAATTTTTTCGATGTTCGTTTCTGCGATTTTCTTTTGTTTTTCGAGTTTCTCCAAGGTGGTTTTTGCGATCTGTTCTTGTTGAGAAAGCAGATCCATCTTTACCTTAAGAATTTGAGATTTCCCTTGTAATTCTTCTTGCTTTTTCGACAAGTCGTCTTGGTTCATCGAGGGCTTCTGCTTCTGAAGTTGCTCTAACTCTTTTTTCGCACGGTCTTCTTCTTGCTTTAACCGCTCTGCCTCCTCTTTTATTCGTTTCAGATTCTCTTCTTCTTCTTTCTTAGCCAATTCAAAAACTTGTTTATTTTCTTCTTGCTTAATTGTTTCTATTGCAATAACACTTTCGACCGCTTTCAGATTATCCTCGAGGTGTTTAATTTTTGTGTCAACTTCCTCTTGATTCTGTTTGATATCTTCTGCACGGACATTTCCTAATTGTCCATCGGTCAGTTTAGATAAGATACCCATTAAATCGTTGAAGGCTTTAGTTGTTTGTTCATCTTTATCCTTTAGCCCCAAGATTTTCTCTTCAGCAGATTTTAATCCAAAACCCATGGTTTTTGGCTGGTTCTTCATTGCAAGTTTATTTTCCTCTTCAAGCATCTTACGAACTCTCTCTGCCTTTAGCTTTTGTCTTTGCTTCTCCACTTCAGATAACACAGTAGAATAATTATCTTTAAGATACTTGACAGCAAAATTAATAATATCGGTGAGATTATCCCATTCTTTCTCGTTTACCATTTTTTCCATCCAAAGCATCAAATTTGTATTCAATTCTAATGTGACCATCCGCGTCTCGCTCATTTCACCCGCTTCTTTCTTTTCGGACAACCATAAGAAGATATTAGAAATCAAAACCTTATTATCTAATGCTTCAAACCCGTAGGTTGGATTAATCGAAGAAAACAAACTCAAATTAGCAATTCCAACCACCCGACCATTGTAGTAATATGAGACGACGAGGATAGGTTTTTTCGGATATTCCTTTTCGATGTTTTGATTTTCTTCTTCATCCCATTCAAAAATAAAACTATTTAATCCTGAAAGCGCAATGGCTTGAACCTTGATATTTTCATCCGAGCCGATTGTCTCGTCGATCGAGATGGTTCCGCCCGAAGAATGAACAATATGAGAAAGATTATGGGTTATAACATGCGGCTCAAATGTATCTATAATAACGCGATTCTGCTTTTCGATATTTTTCACACTATCATACAAAACGGTATTTTCAAAGGTAAATCCAAATCTTTTAGCCAAATCGTTGAGATTACTATCCGATTGTGCATCTCCTCCGCCATCGGAAATAAGAAGCAGTGAACCACCATTTTTTACAAATTGCTCGATAACCTCAATTTCTTGCGGTGTAAATTTCGAATTAACGGGGCCGCCGATGATGAGGATTTTGTATCGAGAAAGTTTTTCGATGTTGTCGAATCCCGCTTCTATTTTGCCCAATCGATACCCAGAATCAAATAAAAATTGAAGAAAATCGGGGTAGACGGGCGATTCAAACTTTAGCGAGTTGTTATGACTGTAGTCGAAACAAATGGTTTTCAATTTTTCATCCATATTCACCATTTGGCGTTGAATTTATAAAAGGATTTTTCTATTCGTCCGCCAAGCTTATATTTCCAAGTTTCTTCTAGCTATTCATGCGAATTGAATTGAGAAAGATAGACAGATCAAGAATCCTATTGGGTGAAATAGAACTAAGATGGGTCTGTGACGAACCGAAAGCTAATAAATTCGAGATATTTAAATCAAAAGCATCGAATATTGATGTATCGAAAGATACACCTTATACCGTGGTGGAAAATCCTTCCAAAAATGAAGCGGGAGACTACGTATTCGTTGATAGAATTATTCCGAAAGAGAATAACTTATACTTTAGAATAGCAGCAATCCAAGATGATGTCAAATTTCCATCCAATACTGAACTTATAAGATTGAAGGTTTTAGAACTCTTAAATCTTGATGATGAATACATCAAAAACGCCGCATATTATGAGAGCCTTCAAAATACCCATTTTGACAAAAAAATTTGGAGAATAGCGGAAATTGACCTTATTTTACAAAGAAATTTTAATCAGGATTTTAAATTCCTTAAAAAAGAATTACGTTCGCTCAAGCAATCATTTCCGAAATTTTCCGGAAAGATTGAATACCCCAAACATGATGAGATCAAAGGAAAAGCCAAACTTCTTTTTCAAAGCGGACTCCACCCGAACGATATGGATTGGTATTTCATAGAAAGAGAACTCATTTTAAAAAAGAT
>CAZUTM010000018.1:0-44966 GCA_964623665.1 uncultured archaeon | reverse complement strand
TATATGAAGTCACCGAGCTCGGAGATTATTTGAAGGAGGAGAACCGGATCTTCTCTCTCTCGTGAACCTTTGTGATTGCGCGAGGAGACGATGGATTCTTGTATTTCGAGAGTACCCTTCTCGTGAGCTGTTGATTTTTTTATTCTAAATTTGAAAGGATATTTTTCTTCGAAATCCCGAGCGATATGGTTTAGATATGCGGAGATTTCAACATTAAGGAGTTCTACTTGTTGGAGATTTAATTTTGTTTTCAAGAAAAGCCAATAGAAATTCATTTGCATCTGCTTCGGTCGAAAAAGGTATCGATGGGACAAAAAGTTTTGTCGGGTCGAATCAAAAAAGAGGCCCACCGCCCGACATCCACCCACCCGCTGCCCACCCATCGCCCACCCATCATCACCCACTGCCCAAAATCACACCCACCCACCACCCAATCCTCTCTTCGATTCATTAATCCAATCTTCACAACGTGAAAAAGAATAAATTTCTCAATCTTACTGGAGAAGAAGAGATACAGAAAAGTAAGAATGGAAAAGAAAATAGAAACAGAAAAATGCTGCAGCGTTTCTTTTATAAACAGAAAGATACAATGAAAAAATAAAATATAATCCACAAGCAATTATTATATCATGAAATTTAACTCAGAAATCGAGATAGTTTCAAGTTTTTCTTTTAGTTCCTTTGAAATTGAGTTTATTGATTCGATAATTTCTACCATTTTAGAAACGACAGCGGCCTGAGATTCCGCACCGGAAGCCGATTCTTCCGTATTCGCCGAAGTGTTTTCTGCAACTTTTGAAATTTCAGAGATCTCATTGATAAGTTCTGAAGAATGATCTCTCTGCATTTTAGTAATGAGCATTATTGAATGTACGAGATCATCTGTTTTTATTACCGCTCTTTTTGCTTGATCCGATAAGGATCTTACTTGATCTGCGACAACACCGAATCCTCTTCCGATTTCACCAGCCCGAGCAGCCTCAATGGCTGCATTTAAAGAAAGAAGATTGGTTTGGTCGGAGATCTCTTTAATTGCGGTTGAAATTTGATTGATTTGCGAAAGAATATCATCAATTTGTTTAATTTCGTCGCCAAGGGTTTTAATTTTTTCTTGAGTAGAATTTATAGTAAACACTTGTTCACTCATACCTTGTGAGATTTCGCTTTGCACTTGTGCTATCTGCTCACTTGCAAGATTAATCTCTTGAGCACTTTTTGAGAGATTTAAAATCAAATCCCGCAATTTATTTGCAGTGAATTTATTATATTCGATTTGGTTTGAAATTATCCTTGCTTTTTCCATATTCTGCTTTCCCATGTATCCAATATGCTTGTTCCATTGCTTTTTCATGAGATGAATCAAAAAAGAAATTAAGATTATTGCGAAAAAGGGTAATACTTCAAATGGCATTTTTTGGACCACTACAAATGAGATAATAACAACCAGATTAAAAATCACTGAGATAATATACCATTGTTCCTCTAATATAATGGCTCCAATCACCAATGGCACCACCATGTAGAGAAAACTCTCCAAATAAATGTTATAATCAACATATACAAACGGGTTTAGCATCATGAAACTGAGAAAATTTACCAATATGATTCTTGCAATCCGACCTTGTTTTGAATTATTTATTACCCCTAAAATTGTCAGAAATACAATTAAAACTACAAAATATAAAATTGGAATGAAAGGGGTGATTAAACTGATGATCATAAAAAAGAAAACAAGCAAATTAAAGATAAGACAGATGATATTTGTAAATTTTCTGCTTCTTTCAACCGGATCATCACCATCTTGAATTTTAAAGTATTTCATAATATTTCCTTTTTGATTTTCCATTTTTTTCACCAATTGTAACATAAATTATTGTTAGGATTGAGAAGGAATATTATTCATAAATAGAAGGGTGTAAAAAAAATTTTAGAATTTTTACAACGAAATAATTTTTTCGAAGGTTAAATATATAAAAAATCCGTAAAAAAACCGCAAACAATTTTCCGTTCATGGGATAATCCATATCCCGTTTATACTATGGATATTCTGTGGGATGGCCCTTTTCCGTTGGATTCTTTTCAACGCATTTTTTTATGTAATGGGTTTATTGGATAATAGAAGAAACTAAGAGTTGGAGACTCTTGCACCACCTTGTTTTGTAAGAGAAAAGAGATCGTTCGATGTATAACGAAATTAAAAGAACATCTCTAAAATAAAGCAGATTTAAATAGAGTTAAAAGGTTTCCTAAATTTGCCACCCATCCGAAGAAGGTTTTTTTTTAAAACATCTTTATTTTCTTACATGCTTCCAACTTCTCAACTCACATTTTTGGAACTATTGTATATTTTCTTGTATATGTCTCAAAAGCAGATAATACAAACGAATTTGGTTCTGTGTGTTATAGGTTTAGTGTTCCAGATTTTATCTGTTCTGCTTTTTCAGAAGGTTGTTTTGAAACGAACGCCCGTATCCCTACCTAGTTCGTTATCGGAACCCGGGGGTCGTTCTGCAGTCCATGGGTTTAACTATACGCTGGAAATTCTGAAACCTATCGCTATAATTGCTCTTGCGGTTTGGCACGTAGGAACTTCAACATTGTACTTGTGCTACTATCTTTTGAATTGCGGTGCGATGTTGGGTCAGGCGTTAAAACACAATGGGGTTGTCTCAAAATTGGTGGGTATTTTTGGATGCTTTTTCGGATATATATTTCCCATTCTTGCATTATTGGGTATGATTATGCTTAGTTTCTTTGGGAATGACTTGCTTTTTCCAATCATCGGCGTTTTGCTGTCTTTTTCCATATTCTTTTTGGCGAAGATGCCGCAAAAACTTCGCTTGCCTATCCCACAATTGTTTGAGACACGATATAAAGGTAAATTCAGTCGATTGAATACCGGAGTTCAAGCCGCAATTTTGATTATGATGATTTTAATTCCGACGGCTACCTATTTTTATGTTCTGAATGAAGGGGGTCTTTTTCAAGGTGAAGAGATGGTGCCGATGCGTGATGGTGTGAAGTTATATACCAGATATTTCTATCGTCGGGCCCCTACCGGAGTTTCTCTTCCCGTTTTACTTGTTCGGACCCCTTATAATGCCAAAGCGCAAGGCATCGAATCCATTGCCATAAATTACGGCTTATTGTACAATTTTGCTGTGGTAATTCAGGATATGCGTGGCCGCTTTCAATCCGAAGGCGTGGATACCATCTTTCGCGACGATTATCGGGATGGCGTGGATACAGCATATTGGATCTTGAACCAATCGTGGTGTAATGGTAAAATCGTGACTTGGGGCGGATCCGCGCTCGGAATCGTGCAATTTACCTTCCATGCCGAGCGTGCTCCCGGAATCGGTGCCGCGAGTATTTGGGTCGGAACTCCCGAACTCTATGATTACGCAGCATACATTGGCGGGTGTCTGAGCAAGGGCCTCTTTGAGAATTGGCTTACCGCGCAAAAATCGCTTGGACAATATTCCGAGTTCATTGTGGCCAGTTCCATCAAGAATGATACATGGAACACCGTATCATTACATCGAAATGAGCGATTCAAAAATGTGAATGTGCGGGCGGTTCATGTAGGCGGATGGTATGATTGCTTTGCTCAAGGGACCATCGAAGGATTTATGCTCTATAACAATAATGCTACAGAATATGCCAAAGGGCATCAAATCCTCATAATGGGGCCATGGACACACGGAATCGGCAACAGAAAAGCGGGCGAACTTGAGTATCCGCAGAATGCGGGCAATACATCTTTCATCACCGCAGCGGAACACTTTGTATTCGCGGATTATGTAATCGGGCCACAAGATTGGTCCGCGCAACCCAGAGTCTATTACTATGTAATGGGCGATCCCGCAGATACAAATCCGGCAGTGAATCATTGGCGAACTTCGATGAATTGGCCGATTCCCCACAACTATGAACAATGGTATTTCCATCAAAACGGGTCTTTGCTACGCTCCGCGCCTTCAACCCAATCATCGTTAAGTTATATTTATGATCCGGCAAATCCGATGATGAATAGAGGCGGCACCACGTTGTTTATTGAGCATATAGGTCCAAAAGACCAGAATCCCGTTGAAAACGGAAGAACAGATATGATCCGCTTTGAATCACCGGTGTTTTCCGATTATTATGAATTTATCGGCCGATTAAAAGCCAAACTTCTTATAAGTTCGAACTGCACAGATACCGATTTTGTTGTCAAATTATCGGATGTTTATCCCGATGGTCGAGCCATATTGATTGCAGATGGTATTTTGAAAACGAGGAAGCGAAATGGGTTCGATTCCGATGTATTTATGACACCGATGCAACAATATGAAATTGATGTGGATATGTGGTCGAGCGCATATCGCGTTTCACCGGGTCACAAGCTTCGCGTAACAATTACGAGTTCGAATTATCCGAAATTTGCGGTGAACGACAATACGGGTGGCCCTGTTATTAGTGATTTGGGTTCAACGTATTATCATGCGAATAATTCGGTCTATTTCGGATATCCGGTTGCATCTGGGCTTTGGCTTCCTACACCTATTTAACGCTATTTTATATTTCGTTGTTGGAGTTCTTTTTTATGTATTTTCATTTTAATTTACACACTATAAGTGTGAGGTTTCTATCAAAACCTTCGGAGTTATCGAATTTTTTTAATTATTTTTAAGAGCAGAAAAATCGGTGTTATCAAAGAGTTCTTTCAAACGGGTTATTAGTGCGTTTCCAGAAAGAGAAAGGTTCTCTCCTGCCATAGTAAGGAGATATGAAGCGTATGTTAAAAAATTGGCTTTTTGTTGATGGAAAGGGATTACCACAAACGCAGGATACATTCATTTTTCTACAAGCCTTGTCTGAAATCGGATTTCTTTTTTTCTAATGCGAAATACACTAACATTCGACCGGTGCTGCGATTTCCCCACAAATAATACGGGATCAATCTAATACGTTCCCCGTTCGAAGTTAAACATTCGAGAGAAACTGCTTCGTTTCCGATGTCCGATTTTTCGGCCATCTTAATGGTTTTCTCATCGATACGAATTTTTTGCAGGTTCATACCGGGATTATCCGCTTCTTCGATGCAGTACAGCAATGGGCCCCGAGCGATTGCCACCATATTCTTCACCGCTTTTACCTTCTTATGCGGCTTCAGAACGCGAATGGGCATTCCGAACTCGAATTCAATCGTATCTTCTTTTCTCCAGCCTTCAGGTCTCGGAGGATGGATCGGCAAATAAAAGGAATGATACGGGTTTATTCCGGACGCGGTTTCAACAGAATCAGATCCCGGATATTTTGGTTTGCTGATTTCGCTTGTGAATTGTTTTCCGTTGATTTGTATTGTGTAGGAATCGGTCCAAGACGGGATTCGGAACATCAATATTTTATTTGATTCCGCTACTTCTACAATTTTGATGGCCACCTTCCCGGAATAGGGAAGTTTAGAACGAATTTCAATCGTCAGCGGCACGCCGCTGGTGGTATTTTTAATTGTGGATCCTATGTATTGATGAATATAGAAGGCTTCATAGGTAAAAGAATAGATAAATTGGCCCAAAGAGGCCCATAGTCGAGAAATATTGGAGGGGCAGCATGGCGTTGCAAACCATCTTTCACGCTTTAACTTTCCTTCGGATGCCAATGGGTTACGATAAAGATACGAGTCACCTTGATTCGATATACCGACAGATGCGGCATTATAAAGCTGCCATTCGAAGAGGTCGGCGTATTTTGATTCTTGGGTCAACAAGGTCATCTCCCAATTCCACAAAAGCGACCCGATCGCCGCGCACGTTTCGCAATAAGCATATTTCGGATCCAATTCATAATCATGCCCAAATCCTTCCACCAGCGGAATGGCTCCGATACCTCCCGAGACATACATGCGCTTTTGAACCAAATGATCCCACGATTTCCGCAAGACCGATAAGATTTTCAGGTCGGGTCGTTCCCGGCATAGCATCGATAAAGCAGTCTGAAGATATGAAAAACGAACGGCATGCCCTTCCGGAACGGTTTGTTTCAGCACCGATTTATGCTGTTGATTATATTTTCCCGATAAATACACATACAATGACCGAAGAATTATCCCGCGTGGCATATCCATCTTCACATGATCGGGCAGTCGAATGGGTTGCTCTTGAGGATGTTCTTCGAGATATTTTCGCTTCATTTGTTCGACTTTTCTCATTCTCAAGGCCATACTGACCATTTGCTTGAAAAATCGAAAACCGAAGAATGAAAGATGGCCCCGCTGCATCAGAAAATGTTCCGCCAAATCCAAATATTTTTGCTCATGCGTGCAGCGATACAATTTAATCAACGCAATTTCGATCTCTTGATGCCCGGGTGCAATTCTCTTTTTTTTCGATGCTTCGTTTCGAAATTCGAAATCTATTAAATCCGCTGCCTTTTTTGCAATTTCGAGCAAAGAACGATCCCCCGTCGCAAGTAAATAATATGGAGCGCCTTCGATCAGATGGCCATGACAATAAAGCTCATGTTCAACCTGGATGTTGCGCCACCGATCTTTTGGAAACAATAGTTGATTGTACGTAAATAAATACCCATCATCATCTTGCGCTTTCGAGAGAATCCGGATGAATTTTTCCACAATTTCTTTAAGTTTATCGTTAGGTGTTGAGATAAGAATCCGATTGGCCGCATCAAGCCATTTGGTAGCATCGGAATCCGAATAAAAAAAACCATAGCGAAACCCTTCTTTTTGCTTTGCCGCGATTCGGAAGTTGTTGATCGTGCCGGTTTGCTCCAACATCTCCCATTGGAAAAAGATCGCTTGCTCCGCGTTCATTTTCAATCGCTTGTTCCAAAACGGATCATTAATTATAATTTCGGGCAAACGGAATTCTTTCATATTTTATGCAGTGTTTTGAAAAAATAAAAAGTTTTTTATTCAAATTCACGTCTCTAAGGCTGGAATGTGAAAGTGCGGAGAAAAAAAGAATACAGACCTTAGCTTGTGTATTCACGTCTCTAAGGCTGGAATGTGAAAGTGCGGAGAAAGAAAAGAATACAGACCTTGGCTTGTGTATTCATGTCTCTAAGATTGGAATGTGAAAGTGCGGAGAAAAAAAAGAATACAGACCTTAGCTTGTGTCGATAAATTGCTATTGGATTCCATCTTTAGATAATGAGAGTTTTCTTGATCGCATTCAATTCGCCGGCTTCTTTTATATAATCATCAAAGATGTCGATTTTGAATTTATTGTGGAACGGGCTAATTTTTGCACCCATAGCGGTGGCCTTATACAGCCCTCTCGCAAGGGCTCCGACTCCCGTAACCATTCCGGCGGCTTTTTTGAGTTCTGCCAAGGTATTATCATCATATCCTCCAAAAAAGCCGTGTAAGAAGGCATAGATGTAAATGAATGCGAAGAATGTCAGGACAAACAACAATAGTACGAATTCGATGCCTATCGGGAGTGCATCTACAATGGCGCGTAGCAAGAAATACGAGATGGTTGCGGCGATTCCGGGTGCGGCGAATGTGGGCCACAAGTACCATTTGTGTTTGTGTATTTTCAGTTCGATAAGAATCCAGACCAAGATATCCTTTATTGCAAGTGAGATAATATATGAATATATCACGACTTCCATAACTCGGAATCTTGGAAGGAGCACGATGAGAAGGATGGCGCGCGAGGCTTGTTCCACAACCCATGCGAGTCCCGCCAATTCCGGTCGATTTGCGGATGCGAATTCTTTATCGCCTTGCCACGAGAATGGGCCTAAAAGGTTGAAGAAGACTAAGAGTGTAAGCATATCTGCGGCCCGACCCCAGCCTCTGCCGGCCGTTCCAATGATAAAATAGGTCCCGATGGCCCAAAGGGCGGCGCAGATGTAGAACGTCCAAAACATTCCGAACCGCATACTTGCGCCCGTGACATAATTTAGCAAAGCGTTCTTCTTATAAGTGTGCGCTTCAGTCAGCGCGGCAAATGCACCTTCATAAAGCAAGGCGGCGGCAAATGCCAACGAGGCAATGGTCCATGCAAGTTCGAAATAGCCTTGCTCGGCAGCATAGCTCGGGACATATAACGAAATCAACACAACTTGAAGCAACCAAACTGCCGGCACCAAGAACTCACCTAATGCCATTTTTGCACCGAATTTTATTGAAGTTATAAACTCTTTCTTTGTGAATTCGGCGGCAAATATAGGCGTGAAGCTGAATTTCATGTCTCTGTACCATTTGATCGTTATTAAGAAGAGAATAATGTCGCCGATGTATTGACCGACCACCAATCCGATTCCGGCACCGATAGCGGAGCCATATATAATATTAGAAGAGTAGATAGCACGGAAAATCGGAACGGTGATTACTTGAGCGACCAATCGCAGCAGAAATTGTTGAAGAACGAAAGAAATCATTTGTTTATCTGTTTTTTGCATGGCTTGGAAGAAGAATTGCAAGACCAAAAAGATGCCCGGGTATTGCACCAACGAATGTGCGATGAAAATCCACGTGAGATAGGCATAATTGGTTTGTGTGAAGATTATGGAGCCCATAAAGGTAAAGATGAAGATCTGCACCAGACCGCTTAAGAATTGCCACCATACAAAGATTTGAGCGTAATGGAATGCTCTCGCAGGTTGTTCAATTCGGTATTGTGCAAAATATTTCACAAAGGCGTATTTGGTTCCCATATCGAACAACACCCATATTGCTTCAAAGAACCGGAGCGTAAAAGAATAATATCCCGTGGCTTGGGGATGCGGTTGAATGAAAGTGGGCATAATAAATGAAGTAACAATCAATTGGGGGATGATCAAAAACATGAGCGCGAAGAACATCTGTAGAAATCCGGCTTGTTGTCTGTGAAAGCCGATCTCTTCCCATTTCTTTTTGTTCTCGGCCTCATCTTTTCTGCTTTCTTCTTGAACCCGCTGGATTGTAAGACTCGCGCCATCTTCGACGATGAAAACGGGCGGAGTCTCTCCTTTCGCAAGATAATCCTGTTCTTGTTTTTCAATGTCTTCATATTTCTTTCTGGTTTGGGCACCTCGTTTTCGTGCTTTGGTAAAGAAATAGATTGAAACGAAAGCGGCGATCAACACCACCATTCCAAGAATTATTTGGTCGGTGAGATGCGGAACGGGGCTGTATTTCCAACTTCCATAGGTCGGTATGGGTTTATTAGCGACTCCTTGAACCGCATTAAAGAATAAATAATTGAAATAAGGCCACAATTGATATTCGGGATTCATTCCTTCGCCAATCCACCCGCTAAAAACGATAATATTGTGATATGAAGCATCCGACATACCCGATGCGGAAAACACCAACGAATTCTCAGAAGCACTACCATTATAATAGGTCATCCGGATAATCTCTTTGTTATTAGGGTTAGATTTTGCATTGATTTGGGTGTAATTAATCAATTCCGGTGCAGAATTCCATGCGATGGTCTTTACCAAATGGTTATTCTCATCAGCAATGGTTGAAATCGCAGAAACGCTGTACGACTTGTTATCGTATTGATTGAATTCGTAATCGTTTGATCGAAATGTTATTTGTCCGGGTAGGATATTCAAGCGATCAATAATCACGTTAGATGCGGTAAGGTTTGGTCCCATCACGAGTAGAAGACCATGGCCTTTGATTTTCAGCCACTCTTTTAATTGGTCGGTTTGTGTTGCGTTGAGTTGAAAATCGTTAAGAATTATAACATCATAATCGGTTTGTGTTTCGAAATCGATTCCGTCCGCGGTCGACCGAATCGAAAGTGCGAGATTTTCCTTATCCAAATCAAGGGCCTTAGCGATTCGTTCGTTAGAACTGCCGGTCGAAGATAAATACAATACGCGGGTGCGAATACTTGTGTCTGCGCGTGTGTCTGTGATTAATAAACAAACAGAAAATAGAACAATTAATGTAATTGAAAGAACACGGATTGCAGAACGTTTATTCAATTTGGTTTGATACATTTTCATTTCTCCCTAGTTGGTTGAAATATATTAGATTGGACTTCAGATAAAGTTTCTTGCCTACGGCAAATCGAGAAAAACGAAAAGAAAAAAAAGAAAAAATATTTAGTATCAGCAGCGGGGAGCTCAATTTAATTGCTGATTTCTCGCGTCTTCAGCTTGATGAGCCCAAATATCAACAGAAGTATTGAGAACCCTGTCCAAATTAGAAACGAGTTGAGCGGGCTCACATAATTTTTTAGCGGGTATCCTCCCAAATCGATTTGTTGTGCGGAATCCAAGCCTTGACCGCCAAATCCGAACAATGAGGGAGCATCAAATACACCCGTGAACATAGAGAAATCGATTTGCCATGCGCTTGTCGGCGGGAACGCACCGAAAATAGTATTGAATAACACGAAAACATTTCCTAAATGGTAGCCGATGTCAACTAGATATAAATAATATTGTACATAGAAAGTGCTAGCAAGCATTCTAATCATGAAAAATCCGAAAAACGCGATTAAAACGATTGCAATAATAATCCCGCCCACTTTTTTTCCGGATTTCATGATCGAAGATAAAGCCATCGAAATCGAACAGAAGATCAAATTGATATACAGGCTGTAGAAGAATAAAAACCAAAGCCTTGGAACCATAACTATGAAATGTTCCATATTTGCTGTTGCGATCAACACCCCGAACCATCCTATTGCAAATGTCGAAAGGAGTGCGATCAGCGCAGCAAAGAAAAAGACTGCCAAGAATTTGCCCAAGAAGATCTGTATTCTTCCAATTGGTTTGCTGATCAATATGAGCATGGTCCCCTTCTCGATTTCTTCACAAATTAACCCCGCAGATTGAGATCCTACGAAAATACTATAAATCATCCCAAAAGATAAGAAATACACCATCGGAAGCATCAAAAATAGGATTTTCATGGATGCTGAATAAGGCGAAATATCAGGGTTAATCGTAGCGCGAGCGAATGTGACAATTAATAACGGAATAGCAGAGATGATCACAATGAGAATCAAAAGTTTCTTTAAATTGAAGAGATCTCTCCATGTCTTTTGGAACAATACCATCATTCTCTGAACCGATACTTTCAGATTCGATTGAATTTTTACCGGATCAACGGATCTGTCCTTTTGATTAATTATCGTTGTTTTTTGAGCCATGTTATTCGCCCTCCTTCTTTGACATAATGGTCATGAAGATATCTTGTAAAGAGATTTCCGGCTGTCGAAAGCTATAGAGAATTGCTCCGGTCTTTATGATCAAATGTGGAAGATTTTTCTGGAACTCTTCTACATTCTCGGGTACAACTTTGATTTGCGGTTGTTCTCCTTCAAGATCGATCCATGCGTTTTTTACATTGGGATCGGATTTCAAGATCGATAAAATTTCATCGTTTTTGGAAGTGTGCAGAATAAACGTATCGCCGATGAATTTCTTCTTTATATTCTTGATGCTATCGGACACTACGATTTTTCCATGGTTGATCATGGTGACTTTCTCACACATTTCTTCGATTTCGCTCAAGATATGGGAAGAAACAAATACACTCACTTTTCCAGAAAGCTCTTTAATCTTTTCGATGATGTTCTGCCTTCCAATCGGATCGAGATTTGCCGTGGGTTCGTCAAGGATCAAGATCTTTGGGTTGTGAATCAATGAGGCTGCAATACCGATTTTTTGCTTCATTCCACCGGAGTATTTTCCAACTTCTCGTTCTCTTTCGTTCCAAATATCGAAATATCGAAGCAATTCTTGAGCTCGAATTCTTGCATCATGTTCTGAAAGGCCCCCTAATCTCCCCATGTAGATCAGATATTCTTCACCACTCATGTTATTGTAGAATTGTGGGTCTTGAGGGAGAAAGCCGATTAATTGTTTGGCTTGGATACTGCCGGCTTTATAATCATGGATTTTTGCATCGCCTTTCGATATAGAAAGGCCGCCGATAAGCATGTTTATGGTGGTAGTTTTTCCAGCGCCGTTGGGACCAAGGAATCCGTGAATCCCGGGGGTGACATTCAAATCGATTTCATTTACAGCGATAAATTCTTCCTTTCTTTTTTTACCTTTGAAGATTTTAGTGAGCTTTTCAGCCCATATTTCGTGTTTTGGACTCACTTCAGTCATTTTTGATTGCCTCCTTTTGAATTTTTCTTTCTTCGACCAAAACTTGCTTCATTTTTTTATTTTTAACGGCTTTATATACGATTGCCACGGCGACTATCGCGGATAACATTACAATAGTTATGATCATCATTGTTTGATTGGACGGAATGTTCACAACCAATGAATCCATTGCAATGACTAATCCTTCTTCATCATACATTTTAATTACAAAATTTTTATCGCCGGAAGACAATGATACTCTTTGATTCGTGGTGGTAGTTACCCCGTAACTCGTTCCATTGACACTAAATTCATAAATAAGATTTCCGCTTACTTTCGGCAGCCATTCCACAACAAATTGGCTTGAACTCATTTGTTGATTATTGGAAAGGCCTCTGAACTCGACTTTGAAATTAGTATTCACCGCAATCAGCATACTTCCCACCGAAGCAATAAAATGGGAGACATTACCTCCCATTGTGGGTACCGGAACAACGTTATCGATTGGAATAGAGAATTCAAAGAGCATCTTTTTATTGCGGACATCAAAGATTTCATATTTCATGGTTTCTGTTATTGAATACCCACCCCCTTGTTCTTTTCGATTGATCAAAATTTCTTGAATTCCATCTCCGTTCAAATCTCCAATAGATCTCAAGACCTTGAACGTACTAAAGGCAACGGGTTGGCTTATCCATTCGGGAGACGAGATAGGAGTTAATATCCAATCAGACCAAAGGGTGCCATTCTCTTTCAAGTATAGAATCACAGATCCAGTTGATCCGTACGCAGCCATATTTGGTAATCCAACCTCTTTTGAGACAATTAGAACATCTTTTCCATCTCCGGCCAAATTTCCACCGTTTTCAACAGAAAATGTTATTAAAATTTGATCCGAAAATTGCATCCCAACCCCAAGATCGTTGTAAACATATTCTGAAAGGGTAACACCCATGGATGCCGGATTTCCGGAAATCACCTTGATGGTTTGTCGAGACTCCGATTGATATAATGCCGCGTGATCAAGCCACCCATCTCCATTTATATCAAGCAATGACATTTTCAAGTACGGTGTAAATTTACCAGGGTTATTGATTTCGTAGAAAAAGAGACCGCTGTGCAACACCAAATTCTGCATCGAGATTTGGGATATTTTTGATAACGTGTTAAGATCGATAATTTGCAATCCCTTTCGATTTCCCGTTTCATCGTATTCTACCAGCGCTAACCCTTTTGTTCCATCTTTCCTTACTTGCACCAGAGATGGCAAAATTTTGGTACCCGCATAATAATGGGTGAAATTCACTGACCAAGAGTAGCTAATCGGTTCATAATTACTTAAATTTTGGAAATAACTTTGAGAAGAGAGCAAAATGACACTTGAAACGCGCTTGGTTTTTCCGAAATCATAATTCCCAGTAATAAGCAGATTCATCGGCTGAGAATAATCGATTACCTCAATTTTAGAATTGGAATAGGGGACTGCAGATGTATTTGTACTCCAGATCGAATATGATGTCGCCCCGAATAAATCAAAAAGGCGATAGATATTAGAGATTCCCATTGATGAATATTCCTCATAAGTTGTAACGGCCATGATGTCAAGTTTGGAATCCCCGGTGCCGTTGACCGCTGTAAACCCTTGAACGATAAATCGTTTTATGAAACTGTCATCATACCCATTCCATTGAAAATTGTAGATTCCCATTTTATCGAGGCGCATAGGAATTATATCCCAATAAAAGGCTTGCAAGCCAAGGGAACTGACTCTGAGTTTGAATGTCTGTGCCGTGCTCGTAACATTTACCCGGATTTTGACCTGTTTGCTTGCGTTCACAAAATGACTCAAATCTGTTTTGTTTTGGTAATCGAATGCAATTGCGGGATTATAATTTCTTGTTCCGCGAACTTGCACCCACATGGAATCTTCGCGGTAGTTGTCGCTGAAACTAAAACTTGAAGGGCTAGTTCTATAGTTTGTAGAATACCCTCCTTTTAATTTTTGAAACGGCCCATTGACCGTATTCCAATATGAATCACCATCAACCCAATCGCACGACACCCATGAATTTGAAGTATGGTTCCAAAGGTCGTATTTGTAGGTGAATCCCGTAGGACTCGATAGATTTAGGCTAATCATTGATTGGATCTTGATTGCGGATAATCTCTCAATCTGGGAAAGAATATAATTGTTTGAACCCATCATCTTTTCATTGGATAGATCCAATGTGTATTGCGTGTCAAAGATCACAGAGTTTTGAGATCCGGTATCAACAGATTCTATAGTATAGTTTTGAACAGAAAATACATAGTTTACCATAAGCTGGTCGATTGAAATATTAAAGTTCTCCAGTTCAGTTATTTCCAACTTGAGTTTGGTGATATTTGAAGCACTCCGATAATCATTTAAATTGGATATTTGATATAATTTAACCGTCTTGCTTGTGGTATTAATGCTGTTATCCGATATAAGAGTCCAGCTAAAATTATTGTACGCATAAGCATACACCGAAATCCTACCCACCAACTTCGATAATTTTGCTGCATAAGACACTTCTATGGCATTTAATTGAAGTGGAAACGAGAGAAGTTCAGGTTGATAATCAACGGTCAAAGCGACTTTTTCAAAAGTTCCATTGGACTGAGAGATTATATCCCACTTGAAATAGTCGTTCTTTGCAATACTATTATCTTCAGGCGCCACCGAGAATCCATTATCGATGGTAAGAGAATAATTATTTAATGGAACCTTTAAGGATTCGGATTGCAGACCGTAAAGATCGTAAACCGAACCATAAATATGATTGCCGGCCATGATGTTGAGTGAATTTGGGTTGATTAAGGTATTCCAATTCCATGTATCCGAGAGCAGTAAACTTTCCATGTCAAAAGACCAACTCGAATCGGCTTTTAAATTTGTTCTATGATAAATATATCCTTTATCTGCAACATTTTCACTAGAAGGATTGAGATATGTGCCACTATGTGTAGAGTAACGAGCGAAACGGTATGGTAGATCAATCATAGGAAGATTTCGAATGATTTCCCCCGTTTTCCCGCTTATCGCAATAACTCGCGTATAATTCGCTAATAATGCACGATAAGTATTTTCCGTTGAAATAAAATCAAGGTTTGGTGTCGTTTCTTGCAGTGATTGAACATATCTCTTTATTTCAGAAGGAATCGAATACGGAACAATCCATGAAGCGATATCATTTACGCCATCTCCATCAATATCATTAATCATGATAAGATCACGCAATCCTTGATAAATGGTTGAAGGATTTTGATAATTCCAAATAATTGAACCATTATTTCCGTAGATCAATTTTAGCGAATTGATAGATCGATTGGATTCCAACACCCCAATAGGTGATTGTGAAGATGTTTTCCATTCCGGATTGAATTCCACTTCATTGGAAACAAGGATCTCTTTTTCTCCATCGCCATTTATATCCTCAAAAAGTTTTACATCTGATTTTGTCAACTCTGCCTTCATCTTCCATACAATTTGTGAGGTTTGTGTATTGAGTAATCGAATATGCCCATTTCGATTGAACGAGAACATTGATATTGCACCTTGAATATTCCACGCTTCGCAAAGAACATTTTGATACATATAAGTAGAACCGGAGAAGAAACTATAGCCTTCATAGCTCGGTGCAATCAAAAATACAGGTGCGGTCGAAATATTACCCATCTGACTCACGGGGAGATAAAACAAAGAGTTTGAAAGATCGCTCGGAATATCATTAGCAGAATTTGACGAGAGAAAATATAACCGTGTTTCGGATCCCACCTTTCGAGCAAGAGGATATGATAATCCGGAAAATGAACCGCTGAAATTTTTTGAATTCATGAGATATAATTGATTGGAGGAAAGAGATACGAATCCAAGATTCACCAATTCTTCGCTTTCATAGCTAAGTTTTAATTTATTTGTATAGATCAACAATTCTGCCGAGCCATTGTTCGAAACATCGATCTCTTGAAGAACCCTCATGCCCGCTTTTTGAAATATCCTTTTTTCATAATTGTAAAGTTCTCCATTAGCGGGGAAAACGCTGAGCGGAGTCTTTGGCTTTGTAATATTGAAAACAAGGAGTTCGGAAATCCGGATTCCATTCGCATCGAACAAATATAGATAGCCATCGTTTGCCCCAACCAACAAATTATCTCCTTTTGGGTAAAGGTCGGTAACGGATACCGGGAATGCTTTTGTAATCGCCGTAGTACCTTCAAATATTAACAATTCGATTGGTTTAATCGAATTATTCCACAAGAATTGACCAGTTTTCGAATTCAAGCAAAATATACCGCCCAACTCGGTTCCCAAAACGATCTTATCCGGACCAATACTCTGTGGAATGGTTACCACTCTGAAAATATCGTCCAAAAACAAAGATTTATCTTCTTTCTTCCAAATCACAGATCCATCCTTGCCCGATAAAGCATAAAGTCGATACCAAGAAGAGATTACAAGATCTGCCATCCCATCATCATTGATATCTTTAACTTTTGATGCATCCCACGATCTCGTAGTAAAATTCTTAGGCAACACACTTGGAATATCAAAGCCTTCAATAATCGGATTAAATTTCCAAATAGATTTACCAATTTTAGAATCGATGCAAATTATATTGGGATTCTTATTATCTAGGATGACTAGAACAATTTCCTTCCAACCGTCTTCGTTGATATCGGAAATGACCTCAAAATCGATCACCGGTGCTCGTGCAACAAAAGTCGACACGATGGCACCGCTTTGCGATAAGATAGAGATCCCCAAATCGGTTGGAATTACCAAATAACTCGCATTACTTTCTAATTGCTCTAATCTCGGAGTGATTGATGCGCCTGTTCCAGCAATTCCTTTGATAAAATCCCACACAAGAGAGGGTGCAATAGACGCATCTTTCAGTTGATTATACTCTTCCAAAGCATAATCTTCTTGATGCATACCATTTGACAGCGAAATATACGGCAGTATCATTAACATTATAAAAGAAACCGCCAATAGCTTTGCTGAATATTTACCTTTGCCAAACACAAAAGAGTTAATTAAAAATTAAATAAAATCTTTTTCTTTGAAAATGCACTGAATTTTTCATTGAAAAGGAGATTTTTTGTAGAATGCGCTCTTTATAATCTCAGCTTTAGAAAGCAAGGAAGAAATGAATATGTTTGAAGAAGAAAGAGAAATGTGGGAGAAATTCTTTGGGTTTTTCAAAGGCAAGTTCAACGAGGATGTTGGGATACTCCCGGGAGCATTTGAAGATGAAGATATTGAGATTGATATGATTATCGGAGAAAATTCAAAATTGGTGCGGGGTATTCGCGTTTTTCAATTATTAGAAGACGATTTCGAAGATGACGAAGGTGAAGAGTCTGACGAATGCTTAGAAACTGATGGTGACGAAACAGAAGAAGAAGAAGAACAAGAAGAAGAACTAGTCGATGATGAAGAAGACGATGATGGAGAAGACGATGATGGAGAAGACGATGATGATGAAGATCAAGGTATTCTTGTCTATGATTTGATATATAATCCCAAAGCCAAGCCATCAGGTGTCGTTGCGGTTGAACTTGATTTTCCGGAATCCGAGCGCGTTGAAGATGAAGAATCTATTGAAGAGGATCACCATTGCAAAGCATGCGAAGAAGGCAAGGGAGAACATACCCATCCGACCGAAGAGGGCCCTATTCCGGAAGATAAAATTTGGATTTCGATGGAAATCTACACCGAAGATGGTAATGTAGATAGTGAGATCACTTCTGCCGTAGTAACCTACAAGAAGAACAATCAAAAGCATGTTTTCGTCGAGACAGACGAATTTCCCGACCTTTAAACCCCGAATGCTTGACATTCCCCTTTTTTGATTCATCATGCTCAGCCGGACTTTTCTGCATATCAAAGGTATCAACGCAATTGTTGAAAAAGCGATATGGAAACAAGGTGTGCGATCTTGGAGTGATATACTTAATCGAAAAACCGCATTGAACGGGGTAAAAGTAAGCCTTAATCAAATGAAAAAGGAGATTCAAGACTCCATTACTGCCTTGGAAGAGCAAGATGCGTTGTTTTTCGATTCCAAATTAACGAATTCGGAGAAGTGGCGCTGCTACAAGGATTTTCGGGATAACTGTGTCTATTTCGATATCGAAACCACCGGCCTCGATTTTAATGAAGATTCACTTACCACGATCGTTGCCTATGATGGGAAAAATATCCGGTCATTTGTTTCCGGAGAAAATCTTGATGAATTTGCTCAGTACATAATGGAATTTTCAATGTGTGTTACGTTCTACGGCAACGATTTTGACATACCGTTTCTCACGCGCAAATTGGATATTTATCCTTCCTTTGTGCAGATGGATTTGTTCTATGAGCTCCGAGATCTCGGCTATAAAGGAGGATTGAAATCCATCGAAAAAGAATTCGGAATTAAGCGAGAAGGTTTGGAAGAAATTCGCGGAAACCACGCGATTCTTTTATGGAAGCAATATGAAGCAACCAATGATAAAAAATATTTAGAGACATTGCTTGCATATTGCTGCGCAGATGTTCTTTCTTTGCGACCGCTTGCCGATTTGGTTTATAATAAAAAATGCGAAAAAGTAGGGTTTCCGGAAGAAAAGATCAAGGTCGATTTATCTATTCCTAAAAACCCTTTTACTCCGAATCCGGAAATAGTGAAGGCAATCAAATTAATGCCAAATTTTGATGCATCTTCCGAAGATAAAGAATCTTGATTTTTTTACCCAAATTTCCGGAATCTTCAGAATTTCTCGAATAAAACATTTTTGTATTTTAATTTTCGATAGTTTGACACGATTCGTTATAATTCGCTAGCTTTTTTTCTGCAAACCTTCATTGTTAAACATATAAATGCGAAGGTGATTCAATGAAAATCAAAAATTATTTTAAGAAACAAGATAAAACGCGTCTTTTCTCTTTTATCGCATTGCTCTTTGCGCTTTTCCTTTGTTCCTTGATTGAAAACAAGCAATTGATTGATACCCAAAATTCAAACCCAATAATGCTCGATGATGTTGATATTCCTCAACCGGGTGCAATCGTGACCGATAACATGAGTTTGGTCAATTGGTTTGATAATCTTGAAACGGGTGCAAATTGGAACGTTCAAGCAAATCATTCTGAAGCAAGAAGAAGTCTACAAAATGGAATTTTTCGGATTGAAGGTGCCGGTTTGGATACCACTTCTGGAAGTATCTATGCTATTTATACAGTAGATCTGAGCGACACTTATAGCATTACCGATGCGTTGTTTGAAATATATGTGCAAGCGAACACCGCAATTGGCGGAGATGTTGCACTAGCGGTTTATGCAGGTACAACCGTTGGTTCACAGCCCGAACTGATCTATAATTGGGCAACTTTACCAAGCTCTTGGACCACATTATCCGTCAAGCTTTCTTCCGGAAATATTAACACTTCAAAACCATTTTATCTTAGAATCGTTGGTTCCGTTGAGCGAGACAATGATTGGATCGAGATCGATTGGGTTCAACTTCGCTCGTTTAATTCTTCACTTACGTATAATAATAGTATAAGTGGAACAGACAATTTCATTGCAAATCTTACTCTTGAGGATTCCATCTATATGGTGAACAGAACATTATCGACAATCCGGTTATATTATAATATTTCCGGGTCCCAAGTCACACCAAGTTCACCTTCAATTGCAGCAACCGGAAGTTATCCGAATTATCAGTTTTCCCTTTCGCCTTCTATCTTCACCCAAAATGCAACCACGATATATTTTATGTACGGAATGAGGAATAATGGTACCAATATTCGAAATTATACGTCACAAGTCTATAACTTTTCATTCTATGATAATGTAAAACCGTCCATTGATTCGGTGGTGTTCAATGCAACCCCTCAATATAACCAACAAGTTAATATCACGGTTAATTTATCCGATTTGGGCGGGACGAGACTAAAGGAAGTGAGATTATATTATCGCGTGGGATCCGGTGCGCTTAGCTTAGTAGAATATGAGGGTAGACAAGATTTCATCATTCCGACTCATACGAATTCTTATACGCATAATTTTACGATTGCTGGATCTTTGATCTCAGTCGATCCATCAAGGCCCTTTAGATTTTTCATTCAAGCGTTTGATAAATCAAACAATCAAAACATTTCTATCGAATATCAAATTCAAGGAACCGATTATATCGCCCCCACGGCAACTTTCGTTTCGATGCAAGGAAATCAATCGAATTACATTAGGTATTGGGAAAACGTATCCATAACATATTCAATAACAAAGAATTGGGACTCTTTGGGGTTGAATTTTATTCAATTTCGCTGGAAGCAAGGTGCCGCGCCCGCAAACAATAATGATTTTACCGGAAATTTCACATTGAATGTATATGCCGAGAAGAATTATGTAGCAGTGTTCGACATTACAGCCCGATTGGGCTCCGATTTTCTCATGAATACGCAATATTATTATTGGGTGTTTGTGCAAGACATTTCGAACAATACTCAAACCACATACAGTGAGAATCGGAATTTCCGAATACAAGATATATTCGCGCCCGAAATAACCGAAAATCCGAATAACACGATGAACGGCGGGTATCTGGATGATTATATCTTGGAATTCTTGGTATTGGAGCGAAATGGGACGTATCTGAGTTCCTCGGGTTTGAATGCATCAAATGTGACTCTTGAATATACGATCAACCAAAATTTTATTGTGCCGAACATCCAGACCAAAGCGGCGTTGCGAGAGGGAAATACATGGCGCTATATTTTCTTAAACGCAACATTAAATGAAGGAGATGTTTTAAGATACCGGTTCAATGCATCGGATCTTGTAGGAAATTATTATTCAACGGGGATTAGGGTGATTAATATTACGGACATATATAAACCGAGTATTACTTTCCAATCTTCGTTATCCAACATTACGCTTTTAAGAACCGAATACGATGCATTGATTGTGATTTCCGCGAGCGATGAACTGAACAAGCCGATTAAGAATGCAAATATTTCAATTCGGTTCGGTTCGTCGGGCTCATACGAAAGCGGTATTATACAACCATCTTCTTCAAATTCAAGTAATCTTTTCTATTTCTTATTGAGTAAAACCTTTTTAGCACCATACGCAAATCTAAGAATGTTTTACATTATTAGAGCAATTGATTTTACCGGAAATTACCGTGAGCATAGTGGTGAACAATTTTTGGTAAGACAGGATATTCCCATCTTCATATCAGCTTCATTTAACGGAGTTTCTAGCATCAATATAAATGCCAAAACCGCTCAATTTAATTTTAAAACCTCTTCAAATTCGCTAATGTATCTGTATATTAATGACAGCAGACAAAATGCGGAACCGTTTGTAGGAACTGGAATAGAAGAAGATATTACCTTTGCTTCAGAAGGCTTTTGGGAAATAAAAGTCGTTTATTATACTGAAATATGGTCAAGAGTGTATTATGTTGATTGGACTGCCCCTACGAAACCCGAAAACGTTCGATTCAACATTACCAATAAAAACATAACACTTAGTTGGTCTTCGGTTCCGACAACTCAATCTTATGATGTGCACAGATATCAAATTCATCGTTCAAACTCCGAAGATTTCGTTCCTCACCAATCCAATATGATAGCGTTGATTGATGGAACAGAGTATCTTGATTCTGTAGAAGAGGAGGGGGTTTACTATTACAGAATCGTGGTAATCGATCGAGCCGGAAATCTTTCTCCCGCTTCTGATTTAATCAAGGTGGATACCATCAATCCAACAGGTGCGAATTTGGGCGGAATTATAATCACATCTTTTGCCATTGTGGGTGGTGTTGTGGGTATTGTGCTGGTGATGTATAAGAGAAAGCACAGTTATGGCACATTCAAAGAGCCGAAAGCACCAAAAGCACCCAAAGTGAAAGTGAAGAAAGGAAAGCGAGGAGATCCATTTGCGATGTTAGAGGAAAAGGGTTCAAAAGCGGACACTTTGCGCTCGGATCCTAATAACCCAGTGGTAAGTAATGGCGTGATGGGCACAACTGCTGCGGCTGCATCGAGAAATGCGCTCTATACAAAGAGTACAGCGACCGTTCACACCGATGATGGATGGGGTACAAAAAGCAACGTAGATGAAGGCTGGGGGACCCCTATAACACCTATAAATGCATCTCAATCCACGAAACCCGAATTGGCACCGCTCAAAGTTCCTGAAGGCGCGGAAGTGATTGATGGAATTCCATCTTCTTATAAATGGAGTGATGAAATGAAAGAACTCTACAAGGATGCGAAAGATTTCTTGGAATTGGAAAATAAACAATCGGCGATCGAATCTCTCGAAATTTTGGTACGGAAAGCGGAACCCCGAAATGATGAGCATACTCGCGCTTGGGCGAAAGCAGAAATCGAAAGAATTTACCGAGAACATTAATCATCTCTTCAATTCCTTTTTTCTTCAAAATTTTTAATAATCGGTGAAAACCCTAAAAAAGAAAAAAGAATGCACGAATTAATTTATCCACGTTCTGTCCAAAGTGTGGATATTCAACGGGAATGTCCCTTCCAGTTATATAGGTTTAAATTTTTATAAAAATCAAAAATCTTTTATTTCTTTGGAATTTCTTTTACACAGCAAGCAATTGAACAATTTTTGGCTCGGAGAATTCTCGATATGAAAGAAATCGGCTTTGAAATCAAAGGAAAGCACTATGAAGTGCAAAAGAAGGTCTATGCTCAAATAACACAAATGATTGCGAAATACGAACTTAATTACGGAGATGAGTTTAAATCTGCGCCATTAGCCGAATATGTTGCAGAAAATCATTTCTATTTAACTCAGAAATC
This sequence comes from uncultured archaeon, assembly GCA_964623665.1. Lineage (GTDB taxonomy): Archaea > Asgardarchaeota > Lokiarchaeia > Sigyniarchaeales > Promethearchaeaceae > CAZUTM01. The sequence continues at coordinate 22,057 of CAZUTM010000018.1, read as the reverse complement.
ATTAAAACCATTACATTTTAAAGTCGTCAACAAATCCGGGAATCCGCTCATATTAATGTTTATCCCGGATCTTCCGACTGCCGATAAGTACCGAGCGCTGAACATCTGGCCCAAGTTGGATTTTTTCGTTTACAAAGAACTCTATTACCAAGCAATCAGCGAGTATCTTTCGAAGTGCGAGGAGAAATATCATAAAACCATTACAAAATGCGAAAGGTGCAATGCCGCCATAACATTCAATAATTCTCAATTAATATATACGTTGGATGACCCCGAAGAATTCATCCAATCCCTGCAATCGGCTGCAAATCTGGTTGAAATAAAAAATTCTATCAATTATTCTTTTACCCAAAGCGATTTGCCCGTCTTGAAGGAAGGCTCAAGGGCTAGCGAAGAAATTGAAAGATTTTTGGCAAAATCAGATAAAAAAATAATTTGCAACCGTTGTGAACATACATTTAGAGCGGAGAGAAAATGGAAATTATTGGAATCCGAAACCCTTTCCATGAAAAAAGCAAAAATCATTCTGAAGAAAATTATAAAAACGAATGATTCTGATGATATTAAGAAAATCGCGGAAGTCTTGGAAGAGACAAAGAAGATCAAATTTGACAGATGTTCGCGCGAAAGTATTAATATTATCACAAATCTCCACTATGTCATTGGTGATTTATTATCACATCCCACATTTGGGAAAAGATTTTCAACTCTAATCTCGATTTGGGTGGACCGGCTCACTAATGAAAAGCCTTCTCTTAAAGAAAATCCTCTTCTCGTTTCGATTGTTCTTTGTATTCTCCGGGCAGAAATCACAGAACATTTAGCCGAGGTTATTAAATATGTGTTGTCATTTCCCGAAAAGGTCTACTCCATTTTCAGAGAAATATCTTCATTCCCGATCATCGAGGGATTGATTGATGTATTAAAACAGTTTAGTACGACCGAAGATATCGATGATCAATCGATTTTTAACAGCTTAAGCGGATTTATTTATGCAAGTAATCAACAATATCTACAAAGGCTCTTGGAAAATTTCAATGAATTTCCCCAACACGTTCAAAGACATCTGATTACAGAGCTCTCCATTAAGGGAAATGCAGATCTGATGGAGCGTTTGGAAACGATAATCATTAAAAACAATAGTGATGGTAAAATTTCCGAAGCAATTGTGGAGCAATTTACGGAATTGTTCAAAGAATTCAAAGAAAAAAATCAAATCGAGCAGAAACTATTAGAAATCGAACAGAAAAAGATGGCTGAAGAAGAAAAAAAAATGGAGAAACTTTATGATCTTTTCAAAAAGAAAAAAGGAGATCCCGATATCAAGATACGAGATATTACGAACGATCTATTAGCAAAATATCGACCCATCATCAAATCTCACATCGAAACCTATGAAAGCGAATTCATATCCTATTTTGCAGACCATCGCGATTCAATAGTGTCGTTCGACATTGAGGAAATTTATAATCAGTCGTTTCTGGTCATGGCCCTTGAAATCAAACCGGATCTTACATTTTTCATCAAAATCATCACCGTTGATAGCATTTATCCGATTAGAAAATATATGGATTCGATACCGAGCCGAATCCGGCAATGGTTGGCATCGGTGAAAAGTAAGAAAGTCATGACTCACGGAACGAATGAAGAAGAAGCCGCCATCATCGAACAAACCGGACACGAGCAAGTCAACACGCAAGATGTCTTGGAAAAAGCAATATCTTCAAGTGCATTCTACGGAGGACAAATTAGTAATGTCGGATTAAAGCATTTTGAGGAATTCATCCGCTTCAAACGAAAAGCATGTTCGTTCTTCAAACACGATATCTCGATTTTCCTTTTCACGAAACAAACCTTCATTTACTATGACAGGGTGCTGACGAACAAAGATCTTGAAAAATGTGAGATCTGCAAAAAGCCCGAAGATGTGATGCTCTATTGTTTGGAAGATGCGTTTTCTTCGATACTGATTTACGTGTATTTCAAGAATCATGAGCCAGAAATGATGAAAGAACTCGGGTGTTAATGAGCCAGATTATTGCTTAGGAGATATTTGGTGCCTTTTAATGGATTTTTGGCAATTTCAAGAATCATGAGCCAGAAATGAGGAATGATCTCGGATATCCACGCAGCTTAATTCCATTGTTGCTTATTCTTTGTTGAATGCACGTTTGGGTTTTAAAATGAATGAATAGAGATCTTCGAGATTCTTTCCATGAAATTGAGCATTCCATTGCGACGCTTCTTCTTGATATTCTTCCAGTTCTTTGAAAAAACGGGTAAACGAATTCAAAAAAGCGTCGATTTCTTCTTTGCATAACGACTTCCAAGGTGTTGGACAACGTCCCCCTTTCCAAACCACTTTTAAGGGATCGGGCTTTGAAATAAAGTGCTGCAAACGGTAATCGCTTTTTTCAATAATATCTTTAGGCCAAAGCGGGTAGATTCTGCAGACCATTGGCTTAACTTGATGAATACTGCATAGATTCGATTCTGTATCATAAAATAGGCATCTAAAATCAAAAGAATCTTTAATAGGATGCAGCCTTAGGGCTAAATATCCGGTGATTTCACCCGAAGGGTCCATAAATTTAATTGTCGGAAAATAATCTGCCATAACCCTTCTCATTTCTTTGTCTTCGGGAGGATCCACTATCATGATAAATTCAGATAATGACAAATCCGGTTTGTGGTGATGAATTCTGCGGATATCGGAAAAGGTCATCATAATTGTGTGATTTTTGCAGCATGCGCCGCAACATGCACAAGCCGATTGGGTCATGAAATTCATTTGAAAAAATCAAAGCGGGAATTAAAGAATATCGGTTTTTTCCTATAGAGATTATTATCTCTATATAATTTCAGCAGAATATCATGCAAGAGTAAAATCTTTATAGAAATCGGTCCTTTATTCACGCGTGAACGGTTTCGAAATTTTTAATGCTGAGTTCCACGAACCCTTTATCATTTCTCCTAATATCGGATGTCCGATTATCTTAACGCCAAAAGATATCGTTGCTGAATCCGCGCGATGTTATCATTTTGGAATGAATATCATAGCCCCGAATGATTTGGATACGTCGGATGTAAAAATAATATTATCCCAAAATATTACGTTGATCCCTCTTTTTGATCACCACCCAAAGACCGGAAAACTCATTCGGGGACGCCCCCTTAGGGTAACAATTGAAGAAATAAAAGACACGAATTTTGTTATCATTGAAAATTATGAAATTTCAAAATTATATAAATTAAATGAGCATCGAGGGTCATACCTTTTGCGGCATGATTTCTTCGGCAAAAATAAAAAATTGATGTATGCGATCGCGGCGTTTCAGATAGCTGAAGACCAAGAGATCCTTAAAAGATTGCAGACTCATCAATATATCATGTTCGACCTTGTCCAAGATTTTAGATCGTTGGGCCTGGACAAACAACGGATTTGCTATCATTCGATTGTGGTTAGGCAAAAAGAATGGGACTCGGTCAAATTCATCCATACCACCGATATTCATATCGCAAAGCGCTTTGATGAAATCATGAACATTATCTTAAACCGAAAGCGGCAGAATTACGGCGAACTCGTGATGAGGTATTTGGAGGAAAGGCATGGGCCGATCTATATGAGATATTTCAATCCGAACCACCATCTCCGTAGTTTTATCAGGTTCGCAAACCAAGAATCAAAAAGAAATAATTTAGATTTCGTGATAATGACCGGCGATATCATCGACTTCTGTCTGAAAACCACCCTTCCTAAAATGGAGAATTATAGGTTAGATGAAACGAATTGGGACATTTTTCTGAGAATTTTGCTTGCCGAACCCTTTGATATCAGAGAATTGTCTACTCAAAACCCGATTCCAATCACAAAGGAGGAAATCGCCGTTCCGATTTACACGATTACCGGAAATCACGATGTTCGGCTATACGGCTACCCGATTACAGCATTGAAATATTACAAACACTTTGGCTTGGAAAGCTTTGAAGCGGAATTGTACAACGATAAATATACCCTTTCAAACATCAAATCGATGATACAAGACAAATATTGTTTACGGCCCTATTATCAGTTCATAAACCCGTTTGATGATTATATAGTGCGCATTGGCGGGAATAATTTCATTTTCATGAACACCGGCGGAGAGAACATGCTCAATATTAAAAGTCTTTTGCTCGCAAATCCGCGTGCCGTGGGATTTTCCGATGCCCAAATTAACTTTTTAAAATCATTGGAGCCAATTATGGAGGATAATTCCTTATCCGAAACCCGAAAAGGATTTAATTTTCTTCTCACGCATAATCCGCTGCTTCACCCCGAGTTCAAAAACATCATTGCACGAAAAATCGCTAAGTTTTTTAAAGGAAAAAATGTCGATTTGCTCGAAAATTATAAGGCGACAAAACTCAAAGCGAAAAAACAAAGCGATGGGAGGGCTAATGATTTTCTCGCCTTTTCCACCGGAACTCTGGGAAATAATTGGTTGAATGCTCTATTTATTATGCATTCGAATAAAATGATCAATTTATGCGGACACACCCATCTCGATCGAGAAATGAGATTCGCATTTTGCGAAGACGATATTGAATGTATCTTACCCGATGGAAAAAAGGCACAAATGCCGTTTGCAATCTATTGGAATGATTATACCGAAAAGTTTGGGGTGAAATTCATCGAAGAACACCTTCCAATGGTCTCTCAAACGCCCTCCTTGGGAATGGGTCGATATACTTCGGAGAACAAAGAAGGGGCATTTACAAGAATCGAAATTTCCGGAAATACACTTAAATATTTCAAGAAAGAATATTTATCGGATTACATATCAATGACCCGTACATTTTAATTGAAACTTTGAATATACATAAAAAATTAAATCTCAAATGAAGTTTCGATGGACCGTATTATCCACGTGCTGTATATGCTGTGGATATTCGATGGGAACTGCCCTTTGCCCGCTTTTTTTTTTAAATGTTTAGGCCATCTTTGGAGGTCAACGAAAACACCGAGAAAAAAAGATAATAATTGAAATCATGTTATGTATTTCATGTTTTGATGGTTGTTTCATTTCAAATTTTTTAGATCTTTTATAATTCCGATTCCAAAATGTACGCCAAGCGGGTTAAGGAGTACTCCGATAATCCAACTGAAATACACAACCACTTGAACCGTAGTATCAACGTCCATTACAGCAATGCTTGCAATAGCGAATGCGAGAATGAAAATTCCCAAAGCGAGTATTTGATAGATTGCAAAGACCCAACCAATAATCTTTACACCAATTTTACTAGAAATCTTCGATAATAGTGAACCTACTATGATTTCAACCAGATAAAGCACGAATAGAAGCCAAGCAAACAGTTCCCACACAGCAGTAGCCGAAGCCGCAGCTGCAGGATACGCCATATCGATCGGCATCGTGATCACAAACATGTACAATATCGCCAAAATGATCGGCATATGAAGCATCGCTAAGCCCGATACTATGAGGGACTGTTTCAGATTCATTCTGGTTTGTTCAAAGCTATTCCTCAAAGATTCGGAGACTTCTGACTCTTTCCTATTATTCATATTCATCCGATTCGAAAGTTCTCGCACTTGCAGCACGGAGTAGATCCCGAAATAAGTTCCGGTTGGCACAAAGGGGATCATACATGCAGACAGAATATAACCCATGGTCAGCGTTTGCTTTTGATGAATTTTCAATAAAAGCGGTAGCGAGATCGCGAAAAGAAGATTTAACCCTGCAAATAATAATAAAATGATCCCCAACAACCGAACCGTAGGAAATCGATCGATGTAAATAAGAGGATAGCCGATATCCATCCCATCTAACGGATTAAGAATCGCCCACATAACCGCAAAGAGGATTCCGGCAATTAAGGCTTGATACGGCGCCACGGTGATGAAATTCTTTCGGATTGAGCTGATCAACTTTTTCATCTCTTCATCCATTTCTACCGCAACCGGATTTGCTTGTTGAGAAGATCTTTCCGGATTTTCTTTTTCTACGCTCATTTTACAACGCCTCCACATTCAATGGTTTATATGCATTTATTTGGTTCGCGAACCGCAATACTTCATCGTAAGAACCGCTCACAATAAAATATTCCCGAACACTATTATATTTCACTTTGCTTTCTCTGAAAGTAACACTATCTTGTCTCCACGTTGCGGGTAGATGATTTATGCTACAATTTTTCACGATCCCATAGCCTTTTTGCGGGTTATAGAGAAATCCGTTACACATCGCTAATAAACACAGCCATTCATAGGAACTTCCTTCCTTATATTGATAATAATCTGTTCGATTGAGCATCACCGTTGTATTTTCCGACAAGGAGGGAGAATACAGAGCCGAAGTCCAATTGTCGGTAAAACGAATTGAGATATCGTTGCCGGAATCGGACGCCTCAATATCGGCCAATTTGTAATCCCAAATCGAGGGCGTTCGTTCCTTTTGCATATACACGAAATCCGCATTTGTATGTGCCCAAGATTTGTTGAATTTCCCATAAAACTCGCAAGTCAAAGCATAGTATTCGACATTCCAATCCTTCGTGTCATATTTTCTTTTTTCTACCTTTGTGGTGTAGTTCAAGTGCGCATGCTTTGAAAATGTATCTTTTTGACTAATCTGAACGCGCATACCGAAACTGGTCTCAATTTCCAAGATACTGCTTGAAGATATAAGCGAATCATTGATGAATTTCGAAGAATTGAATTCAATAGAATTTATAAACGGATTTACTTGGAATTGCACCGAATAATTCTTATCGACGGTTCCGGGAAGTCCTCTGATCGCATCCAAAACGCCTTTCGCAAGCGTGTATGCTTCAAAAGTGCGGTTAAAGCCGTACCACACTTCAAACTCGTTGGGCGTAATACCCGTTGTGTCGCTGACCTGCGCTTCCCACACTTTCTTACTCGCGTTCAATAAAATCCCATCAACGCCATTAATCCGATTCATACCCCATAATGTGTATTGCGAATTCGATACGATCCCGGAATTAAATGCATCTTTTAAGATCAACTCCACCGCCCGCACATAGTTCATCGTCCAATACACTCGGGCTAAGAACGAGCCATCATCGGTCCAGCCTTGGCCATTGCCCATCCATGTGAAATATTGGTCGTATTGTGCCGGAACCCACTCCACCTCGGGAATAAACTTGTTCATTTTTTCGACATGCCCCCGTTCCACACATAAGCGATACATTTCATCCATTCGTAGAAATTTCACGCCCATTCGTTCCAATTGCAATAGGTGGTCTTCATGGTTTTTCTGTTTCTTTTCATTAAATGCGAAATGCTCCGCAGGCCCGACATCCACTTCGATATCTCCCGTATTCAGCAATTCCCCATCGGCTGCATAGATCTGAAAATGATATACGCCAGCCTCGGTTCTCGGAAGTCTTGGATTTATGATTACATGTTTGGTTTTTCCGTTCCATGTCCATTCCAAAACCGGTGCATCGGGATAATAATTCATATAGGAAATCTGCTCCCGATGCGCAATAAACGCTTCAAAATTCCCAACATCACCGATCTCAACAAAACCCGGGAGCCATTGCCCTTCTTGCAAGAGAATTAGACGAGATGGAATCAAACCCAACTCTCGCATCCTTGCTTGGGTATAATTAATACTATCTATAAATGTTTTCAACGGGTAGGGCGGGTGCCATGCGCTGGAGTATTGAGGCACAATTAATTCAAGCTGACCGTTTCGATTCTGTGATCTAAGCGCTTCAAAGACATCCGGAAATTTATCATGCATGTATTCTAAGGTCATAAATTGTGTTTCAATGGTATAACGCCAAGTCGTATGATTTCCATACATCCAGATTATATGCGCCATTGAATAAATGATATTATCATATGTGGCCTCGTTGCCCGCTTTGTATTGAATATTGAAATGATAATAACATGTTGATGCTTTAGGTTGCCATAGATAAAAAATTCCAATACCTCCGAAAATAGAAAGGGTAACTATGGATACAAGAACACTTGCCGATATCCGTTTTTGCAATTCTGTTTGGTACAACGACATATTCTGGGGCATATTTGATACATCCGCTCCTAAAAATAAAAATGTTAAGAAATATACAGCTTGAATTATTTGATAAACATGAGGAGTATGAACATTATCGACGTTCGTTATGATCCGATAATTAATTTGGTGGCCGTTCCAATTCTCATCTTGCTTTCGATCGAAATTATTGTTAAACGTAAAAAGATCTCCCGATCATCGATAATCTACAAAATCTTGTCGATTATCGGGATCTGCATTGCTATCACAATTGAAGCAACATATATAAATGTGTTAATGACAGAAAATAGGATTATTTTGACTATTCCTTTGTATATCATTTCGATTCTGGTTCTTTTATATATGGTGTTCAAGATAATAGGAACGTTGGAATTGTACCAAACCGATATCGAGTCGAAAAACAAGAGATTGCAGGAAATAATCAATCGCTCGAAAGTAGTAGCGGAAAAGGTGGCTTTCAGTTCTGAGAGAATTTCATCCTCCAGCGAAGAGCTTTCATCGATGAGCGAAAACATCGCTTCAACTCAGCAACAGATCTCAAAAGGAGCAGCCGCTCAAGTAAATGAAATTACCGCAGTTCAAAAAGAACTAAACAAACTGAATGAAATTATAAAAGAAATCACGCAAAAAGCAGAAAATATCAACCAAATCACAGATACGATTTCTCAAATCGCAGAACAAACAAATATGCTCGCATTAAATGCAGCAATTGAATCGGCCCGAGCCGGAGAAGCGGGCAGAGGATTCAGCGTGGTGGCCGACCAAGTCAGAAAGCTCGCTAACGACTCAAAAAATGCTGTGAATAACGTTAATCACATTTTGGAAACAATTAAGAGTTCGATTTCTGCCCAAAATGCTCAAGCGTTAAGAATAGTGAGTTCATTCGATCGGGTGGCGGCAATTTCGGAACAGACCAGTGCAAGTACCGAAGAATCTGCCGCTTCAGCTGAAGAACAAGCAAGCGCCATTGCAGAAATTACACACACGATTGAAGAACTGGCTCAATTGGCAAACACACTTTATTCCACGATTGGGCAATAAATCGTTTTTTCGATATAAAACAAAAATGCAAAAAATCGATAAAAAATAACCTCAAAATAAAAATATATATCCGTTTTTAAATTAATATATATATGGAATCAATGAGCTTGGCAATAAACTTGATTTTAAATACCGTTTTAACATATTCGGCGATTTTAATCATAATGAAAAAAAACAGAGAAAAGAAAGGCGACGTAATTTATCGCGTATTGATGTATATGGGTACCGCCATCGTAATTACAATCAATGCAAGCTTGATCAAGACCCTTTATTTTGAAAATGCTCTTTTACCTTCAATCCCGATTTATATTATCTCTATCGTATCGCTTCTCTGGATGGTGGCCGCAGTGATTAAAATTATTCGGAATTATCAACATGAAATTGAGAGAAAGAATAATATATTGCAAGCAATCATCAATAAATCAGCATCTTTATCTGAATCGTTATCCCGGAGTTCGGAAGAAATTTCGTCGAATATTGAAGAAATATCAAGTTCAAGCGAAAACATCGCCGCCACGCAACAACAAATTTCCAAAGGTGCAAGCAACCAAGTGAATAAAATCTTGAAAATACAAGAAAAAATAAAGAAGTTGAACTCCTTGGTGAATATCATCTCCGAACAAGCAAATGATGTGAATCAAATAACGGATTTGATAAATTCAATAGCAGAGCAAACCAATATGTTAGCGCTTAATGCCGCAATCGAAGCGGCACGGGCGGGAGAAGCGGGTCGCGGATTCGGAGTAGTCGCAGATCAAGTCAGAAAGCTTTCCTCCGATTCGAAAAATTCCACCGGGAAAATCCAATCTGTCATTGAATCGATCAAGCAAAAAATATATGAACAAAGTGACTTTTCGATTGATATCGTGAATACCGTCGATGCTATTGCAGTTATCGCCGAAGAAACAAGCGCGAGTACCGAAGAATCGGCAGCCGCAGCGGAAGAACAGGCCGCGGCTTTATCGGAGATTGCTCATAACATTGAAGAATTGAATGAGCAGATTCAAACATTATATAAAATGATAGAAAACGCAAAATCAAAATAACATTAAACATAAATAAGAATATGGGTGGAACGGACATTCCCATTGAATGTACGCACTTTGGACAGAAGATGGATAATCATATCAACCCAAATATTTTTAATTTTTTATGTAAATCAAAAAACAATTAGCCAAAACAGAGAATTCTTCAAAGTGCGGAATGCTTTTAGCAGGTCTGCGCCGATAGTTGATGGTAAACATACAAAAAAAACGTTCAAAAAAAGTCTCAAACATATTTACGGGACCATGGGCCGTTTCCAACGAATGTCCATGTTCTGAACGGGATATGGATTAGGGGATCCATGGAAACGTTTTTTGAAACGTTGAATGTTTAAGCTTTTGCGTTTTAAAAAAAGCTATGGTTGTTTATTCAACCTCTCTTCAATCTTGCCTATCCGTTCTTTGATTAATTGATTATCATTGTCAATTTTTTGAAGTAATTCGTAAATTGAGTCAATCATATCGGTCTTTTCTTTGAAGATTTCAATCAATTCGTCAAGTTGCTCGGTTTTTGCAACGATTTTTTGCTCCAATAAATTATTGGGAGTTGCCATTGATTTTCTGGCAAATTTAGGTTTCGATAACCGGGTTTGTTTCAAACAATAATTCGCTTCTTTCGTTTTCTGTTGCATGTTGTACAATTCGGCAAGCTTTGCCCACCCTTTTCCGAACAGCGGGTTGATCTCAAAGGTTTTTTTCAGCGTTTGTTCTGCCTCTGCATGCTGATTTTTCGCAAGTTGAAGTTCCGCAATTCCAAACCAAGCGTTAATATCATCGAATTTGATTTGGAGTGCGGTTCTGAATAATTTCTCCGCTTCTTCGTCCCGAAACTGCCGGTATAGAAAAGTCCCATAGGCGCCATAATTACTTGAGCGGCCCGGTTCCAATTCAATAACTTTTTTAAACGCATTCTCTGCTTCTTCCAACGAATAGATTTTCTCCAAATATATCGCATAGTTTAACCATACTTCCGGATTATTCGGTTCCAATTGTAAAGCCTTCTCAAAAGATGCTTGAGCCTCGTCTTCTTTGTTCAGCATCGAGTTAATTTTAGCGTAGGTGACATGAGCCATTGCATGATTTGGGTTCTTTTCCAATACAGATTTTACGATTTTTAGTGCTTCTTTATCTTTAAACTGATGAAATAGCAACATGCTATAATTTAATTGAGTGTCAATATGATTTGGATCGATTTCCATGGCCCTTTTATAAAATTCTTCGGATTCTTTGTCATTTTGATTCACATCGTAGAGTTTACCCAATTCATTTAAAGCTCTGATGTTTTTCGGGTCAAGTTCGAGCGCCATCCGAAAATATTTATCGGCTTCTTCATACCGATGTTGTTCCCAGTGCTCTTTTCCCGAATTGATGTAAAAATCCGGATTTGGTTGCACATTCACTTCACTCATTTCACTCACAAAACTAAGGTAAAAGAAGCTTATTATCTTTTGCCCGCTGATATTTTTTATACACAAAAAATGGATCTCGGTGCAAGCAATGGAAGAGAACAATCAGAAATTGGATTCGACAGAGGCGGGAAATAGTACCATTGAAAAACTCGTCTCATTACAATTAGATAAGGATTTGGATAAAATATCTGTGTTATCCGGACTTATTGAGAAATTAGATGTGAAATCTCCCGAAGCGCAAGAATTACTCAAAGATTATGAACCGCCTAAAGCGTTTGATAAGGTAGGATTTGCAAGACCGCTTGGTGGCTTTTTTTACCAATTCTTTTATGCGATCATAGGCGGCATTATAATCGCTGTGACCTTTTCGCAGATTTTACGGGTATTGTACCCGTTTCCGGATGCAAAAGCATATACCAGCGTTGGCAATGTTCTATTTAGCTTTTTATTTTTCATTATGAATATCCCCACTGCATATGCAATTGAACGGTTTATTGGAGAACAGCGTATTAAAAATCCGGCAAAGATGGTGCAATATATTCGGTTCTATATCTGGTATCAGATGTTGACGGGAGTGTTCCTTGTTGCCATAACTTCGATTTATGTTCTATATATTATGCAAACGGGAAATTTAATGTATACGAAATGGCTTCTGTTGATATATATTTCAAGAGAATATCCCGCCATGACTTCCGTATTTCTTAGTTCGATTAAAGGAATGCAGCAATTCCATCATGAGTCAAAGATCAATTTTATGAATGACACGTTTATCAAACCGATTTGTGAGGTGATTTTTGTCCTTTGGGGTCGTTTTATTATAGGCGGAAATCCGAAATTCGGAGAAATCATGGGCATTGCCATCGGATATTCTATCGGCACGTATGTTGCGGAGTTCATTTCGATGGGCATTTCGATGTGGTATTTTCGGAAATGTCTCAAGCCGTTTGGATATTCCCTTGTTGATGTTTTTATTCCACATATCGATAAGGATGTTTGGATGAGTTCCTTGAAATTCGGATTGGCATTATCGCCACCCGGAATCGTGAACTCGCTGATCGGATTTTTCACATTCTTTTGGTGGTACGATATGGTTCCTGCCTATGCGACTTTATTGGTATTGAGTGAAACTGCAGACCAAATCGCGAATCTAATGAAACGCGGAGGCGGGATCAACGTAAAAGCAACCTTTTCCGAGTCATTTAACAACGGAAAAAAGAAACTCACCCAATACTATATCGCTATGATGTTGAAATTTGTGTTTCTGTTCAAATATGCGATAGGCGCAATCATTCTGACCTTTATTCCCGTGATCATTTCGTTAGTGTTTTTAGAAGGCGGCGTGGAAAATTGGATATTGGCCGTTGCATTTATAACTCCTAATATCATCGCCACAATAGTAGAAGAACCCGTTTATTCTGCAGAAAATGTTATTTTAGGTGCCAACCGGCCGTGGTTTAAAACATTCACAGATTTTCTCGGAATGGGCATATCTCTATTCACGGACGTATTATTGTTATTCATTCTGAAGTGGCCACAACAAGCAAGCATAGAAACCCTGATTTGGATAATCCCGATGCGACCTTTTGTAAGAAACGTAATTATTCTCATCGTTGAATGGATATACATTGATAAAAAAATCGTGCCGGTGAATCTGAAATCGTTCGGGTGGCAAACATTTATTGCACCAATCGTTCCCTCTTTATTGGTCGCATTGGTTGGCTGGATCTGGTTTAATTCGGCTTACCCAATTTTGGTCATATCAACAGGGATTTATGTAACTGCAGCGGTCACGGTGGTGATAGCATTCATCACTTTGCTTTGGGTGTTTTTCCCGATGTATACCGCTTTCGGCGGTTGGGATAATTATTCAATAGAATTATTCCATGAAGCAGTGGAAATATCAGGTCCATCTCGGTTCCTTTTCAAGCCCATTGATCATGCAAATAACCTATTGAGAAAAAGCCCTCTGCATAACCGCTTCCCAATACCATGGGAAGAAGCCAAAATTGAAGCGGAGGAAATTATGAAAGAGAGATTTCTAAAAGATAAAATCAACCGGATGATTTTAAAACACAAAGATGCAAAATAAAGAGTTATTCACGTTCTGTTCAGAGCGTGGATATTCTGCGGGAATGCCCATATCCTTGGAAACTTTTTTTGAAGCGTTTTTTGGCCGTTTTTTTATGTTTACATAAGAAAAGTCCGAAAAAACGTTTTCTTTTACATGCTATTCCATGTCCCGTATAGACTACGGATATTCTTTGGGAATGCCTATATCCCTTGGAACATTTTTTGAAGCATTTTTTCAGCGTCTTTTTATATGTTTACGCTTATTTAAATTTTGATGGAAAGGTTTATAATTGTTTTTGTTAATTCACCATCGGTTTTGTGTTTATTAATAATTCAATAATATAGCGTAAAAATATATATTCATTTCATTATTACTTTCAGTCATGATTTTTCAAGATCTAATGATTATTAATTCGGAACCCGGTTTACTTATCGGAAAAATTGTAAAGGGTATCGCGTTTATTCTTATTTCTGTTATCGCATTTCATTTCTTATCGATTTGGAAAATAAAGAAGCATGAAATTCCGAGAAATCTATTCATCGGATTTTTGTTCTATGCGTTGGCGCCTTTGTTTTCTCTTTCGGATACGATATTTGGATTCCGTGATGTTGTGAGGGAGGGCTCTTTGTTAGGGATGTCTCCTGCGTTTGTTTCATCTGCAATCGGAAATATTATCTATTTTTGGTTCATTACGGCGGTGTTTTCGAATGAGGGAACCGCGCTAAGAAATAGAAACAAAATTTTATCGGGAATTGCGATATTGCAAATCGGTTCAACCTCGTTTGGGCTACTATTTCGACTTATAGGATGGAATGCGTTTCTATTTTCTATCATTTATATGCTTTCGGCACTATATATCTTTCTGCTGCTGGCTATTAATACGCTATCGCTGTATAAAAAAATAACTGAAGAGCAATACAAGAGAAAACTTCGACTGATGTCAAATTCTTCATTTATCTTGATCGCCGTATTAGTATTATTTGCAATCGATTCGTTCTTTGATGACCCAACGTGGTACAGCCTCATCGGATGGATCGGAACGATTCTCGCATCCTATCTTTTAAAACAATCTTATTAACATGCAAAAAAAAGACCGAAAAAAAGTTTCCATAGACATAATATTCCACGTTCTGTTTAGCACGTGAATATTCTTTGGGAATGTCCATTTCCCTTATTTTTTCATGTTTACAACAAAAAGCATCGACTCGCTTTTTTATACAAAATAAATAATAACAAAAAAGATTTGGAGTTGAGGAATATGTGAACAGAATTTAGAGATTTAAAACATTTAATTGTTTTTTTAGGTCTTGCACCTTTCTGGGATATAAATCATTAAACTTCCAAAATATTAAAGCCCCGAAGAGAATTAAAATAACCGGAACTACCACCATGTGAATCCTGATACCAAAAATTGCTTCGGCGGTCTGAACGGTTGAACCATCAATCCACCCGGTCAGATGGTGCACAATCCAGAAATTCAACGCTTGTATAGTATATGCCATACGCCCGAAAAAGGCTCGAAACCCCATATACACGCCTTCTTGCCTTTTTTGGGTCTGAACAACCACTTCGTCGATACAATCTGCAAACACGGGTCCGATCATTGCCCAAAACAATCCCAGTCCCGTGCCCCAAATAATCATTATGATAATTATTGAGATCAAGTCTGAAGCGAACAAAAGAGGCATCGTAAAAGATGCCAAAAGAACACTGGCAATGAGGATCATTGAGCGATTATTGTTTATTTTATTTAAAATCTTTATCCAAAAAGGGATTGACAAGAGAGCACCGACCAAAAAGCCGGCCATCACAATTGTAACAACACTTTTTGGCATTTCCAAGATATATTGAACAAAATAAGGGATAGAGCCGGTCATGGATTGCGTTAACGACTGATATAGCATATATAATATGAAGAAAGCCATTACATTCTTGTTTTTGAGCACATCCTTGAATAATTTAAAGAACCCGCGTGGAGTTAATGGCTCGGTTTCCGATGCTAGGGCTCTTTCTATCATCTTGGGGGTTTCACGGACTCCCGGGAGCATACACAACACGGCGAAAAAGCCGATAAAGGAAACCGCCACACCTTGAGTTAAATATGGTGCATTCGGAAAGCTTGCAATTATCTGCGAGGGCACCAAAGCACCAAGCGCAATCCCAAACACACCGACCACGGTACCAATCCCCGCCGCCTTTCGACGTTCATGATCGGTGCGAAATTTATCGGGAAAAATGGCTTGATAGTTCACGTCCCAAACCGAATACATCGTATCGAACAAACACGTGCATATTACCAACCATGCAAACAATATCGATTGTGATGTTTCAGGATCGACCATTGGAGGACTGAATATTAAAATGTAGATAAACACCCATGGAATTGCCGAAAAAACAATATATGGATACCGTTTACCCCATTTTTTTGCCAATTTTGTCGGTTTATTAGTGAGAAAACCCACAATCGGGTCGTTGAGTGCATTCCAAACAGCATATATAATTAATCCAATCGCGGTATACGGAGTGCTTAGCCCGACAACTTGCTCATAAAAATAAAAGGCATAGGTAGTGAACGCAATGGTAAAGAGTTCAGCAGCAAACCGACCAAAGCCGAAAGATACCATTGTTTTTACCGAATTTTCGTTTGTTTGATTTTCCATTAATGTAAATTTGACTTTTGCCCTTAAATTTCTTTCTCTTGTTGAAAAAAATGAAAATAGTGAATTTGATTATATGAGATTGAATCCGAGGAGTATAGCCGCCAAAATGACCGCAACAACGATAAAAATAAGCGCAGCCTTTTCAGTCGAAATTGTTTTTTGCTTCTTTTCCAAATTCCACAAAATCGCCGTGATGTAAATAAGTAAGATTGCCAGTACAAGAATATTTCCGATAGGCCCCAATCCAAGATCATCTCCCGTGGTCTCGTCCAATACGAATACCGGAACCGCGGCAAGGAAATATGTGAAGAACGGGTTTTTTCCGTAAATCGTGAACAATTTGACTTCTTTGCGGTAAATTTTATCCGCGATTATGAAGATCATTAGACCCAAAACCGTTGTTCCGATGCTCAACAGACAATACGCAAGCGAAACTTGCCGTTTGCTGGCCTCCAATTCCGGTAAAAACGAGATAATTAAGCCGACAACAAAGTTAATGACTCCGAAAATTGCCATTGTTTTATACTTCTTTTCTTCGGAGTCTTTGTGGAGAAACATATATTCACCCAGACATGCTGCGACTATCATAATACCCGAAAATCCGAAAATCGTTCCAAAGATGCCTCCATGAACCGAGGCCTTTGCGTATCCTTTAAGATCGGCAAAATTCATCAAAATTTGATATAGTACCATCCACGCGTAGGCAGCAATCAATCTGATTTTGTTGTCTTTAATGAAAGCAAAAGGGATTGCTACAAATCCAACAAGCCCCAATGTAGGAATCACATCCCAAGACACCACGGTGTAGCCGCGGTTTTCGTAGATAAACTCGCCCCCCGCAGCAATTATCAGAAAGCCTAACAAAAGCAATAAGCCATAGCGCTTCATCACATATAGAACAGCCTCTTTTGTGCCTTTGCGATTTCTTCTTTTTGCAAACGAGACCGTAAACAGCATACCCAACACAAAAATGAACGCCGCTGCACCCACATCAAATAAAGTCATATATAATGCATCGGGGCTCGGATGTCCGAATAGCCAAAATAACACAGATCCTTCCGGTTTCCATGCGCCCGGAGGAAACACCGTCGTGACGACTAAATAAAACATTATGAATCCGCGGGCTTGATCTATCCATTGATACCTCGCACTCGTCAGGGAAGCGGGAAGATTCTCATTTTGAGCAAAATTTTCCATGTTTGAATCACCATCGTAATGTGCGCGTGCATCGAATAAAAAATTTGGGGTAATGTGTGAAAAGACGCAATTTTAAAAAAAAATTAGGAATTTATTTGGTCGATGCGCTAAATAAATGAACGTGCTCGGTCTTGGGAACGTATATAACAGAGTTATTTTTAGCCATTTTTGTACATTAACTGAACATACGATAACTATTGAACGCAATTCGGCCGTAAGATGATGTACATGCCCCGTTTCGGGTCGAACTTGGTATTTTTATCGTTGACTTTGAGGCCTTTTCGTATTTTATTTGGTGTAGCAAAGCCTTCGGCTTCTAAAATGAAGATCTGATTTTCGCCTTTTTTCAACCACGCACCCGGAACATACAAAGATTTCTGAGGCCCAATGTCCCAATAGCGACCCAAATTGTGCCCGTTTATCCATACCAACCCGCGTTTAAACGATCGCATATCCAGAAACCCATCGTCGCATTCCTCAATGTCGAATTTTCCTTTGAACAAACGAGGAAAAAGCATCTGCTCGGTAGTGCCTAACCATGCATCAGAACCGAGAAATTGAAGAGATTCAAAGAAAGATGAATCGAACGGAAACAAAAAGATTTCCCAATTCATTAATACATGAGCACGGTTCAATATGACTTGCCCGATGATTCCTTTGCGATCTGTCTGAATCCCGAAGCCATAATTCACCCGGCCCAAAGGTTCGACCAATATATCGAGCACTGCGGTTTCACGGTCGGTTCGCGGTATTCGGAACGAATTTCGCTTCTTTAATCGATTCAACTCGTCGATTTTTTTTCCATCAAGATACACATGGGCAATATCGTGAATTTCGGTAATTTTGCAAAGGGTTCCGGTGTATGATTTATCCAATGTGGTTCGATACATGATAAATCCGTGATTTTGATCATAATGTTCCATTGATTCAGGCAAAATATCCTTGATAGGAGGCGGTAAGTTAGATAATAAAGGCGCACTTTGGTAAAGCGGAATAGCAATTTCTTTAATTCGAGGAATTGTTTGAGGAATTTCGGAAACCGTCCATTGATGTTGGTCGTTATTCTTTTTCGATTCGATTAAAATTTTTCGCAATTCATGATATGTCGCATTAGGGGAACCAGATTCATCTATAGGTGCGCCGTAGTCGTATGAAGTGATTGTCGGCTTATATTTTTCAAACAAGTTCGCACCCGCAGTCCATCCGAAGTTGGTGCCGCCGTGAATCACATACAGGTTAAATGACTTATTATTTTCAATCATCCATTTTACCGCATTTACGGTTATTTTTGTTCGTGGCTTTACAAGCCTGCGATCGCCCCAATGATTAAACCACCCCGGATAAAATTCACCGCACATATGGGGAATGTCCGTGCGAAACGCCGACAGAGCCTTAAAATGCCCTTCGGGATTGGAGCCGAAATTCACCACGGGAAGAACATCGGGAAGCGTCCCGCCGACCAGATAATAGCGGCTTCCGCCATCACTCGTAAATAAAGGCACGGTAATCCCAACCGAATCATAGACCGATTTCAAGGCCTTCAAATACTCTTTATCCCGACCATAGGAGCCATATTCATTTTCCAATTGGAACATGAGAATTGGGCCATCACGATTAATCTGAAGTGAAACCAATTCGGAAAGATAGCGATTGAGGTAGCGCTTTGCATACTCCAAATATTCGGGGTCGTTGCATCTCAAACGAATGGTTTTGGATTTTAATAGCCAAGCCGGAAATCCACCAAAATCCCACTCAGCACAGCAATAAGGACCGGGTCTCACGATTGCATAGAGCCCATGTTTCTGAACTAAACGGATGAATTCTGCAACATCGGCCCATCCGGTAAAAGAAAATTCATTCGGTTTCGGCTCATGAATATTCCAGAAACTGTAAATACTAATGGTGTTTAAGCCCATCGCTGCCGCCATCTTTATCCGATGTTCCCAATATTCTTTGGGAATTCTCGATGGATGCATCTCTCCGGCATGAATACAAAATGGTCGGCCGTCGAGATGGAACCCATCTTTTCCGATTTCAAACATCTTTCCCATATTTTTGATAAGAAAAATGGGAAAATAAAGGATGGGATGCCGATCATGATTCCAATATTCGATAAAAACGCTTAAAAAATTCCGCTTTGTCCACAGCAACACAAACATCTACGGAATAGGCATCTTGATTTTTTGATTCGCACATAAATCCATTCCCTTTGATTATCAAATGTTTAGGTTCGATTTTACAAATCGGTTCCGCAATTTCCATTATCGCGAGCACGTCATACATAATGGTGGGAATAAGCAGCATATTTTTATTTTTTAAGCGGTTTAATTCAGCAAGCGCCAGGAGTTCCGGTTTATTTGATGCTTGGTACTCATGAAGTTTGTTGTTATCGAGTTTCAAATCGTATGTAACATCTAATCCAACCATGGTAATTGGGATTTTTGATGCAAATATGCATTTAGCAGCATCTATGTCGCATTTAATATTATATTCAATTTTTGCAATAGAAAATCTTGATCCGAGATAGCCTTTTTTGTAGGCCCCGCCCATCATCACAATTCTTTTGCATTTTTTCAGAGTTTCGGAGTCTCGTTTGTATGCTTCGGCGAGATTGGTGAGCGGACCGATGGGTACCAAGATCAGTTCTTCTTGATATTTTCTGCAAGACTCTAAAATGAAATCTACAGCATTTAATTTGAAATCTATTATTGGATCATAGTCTTTTACCCATTCCGATTGAGAAAGTTTGATATTACTCGATTTTCCAACAGCAATCGGCTTCTGCACATCCAATGTAAATAATAATTTATCCAAAATTTTAGCTCTTTGTGTTATATCGCCCGAAACGGTGGTATATCCCATGACATCAAGCAAAGGGTGCTTTTCGGCATAAATTACTGCATAAGCATCATCAATATCGGTTCCGATATCGGTATCAATAAGGATTTTGAATTTTTTAGAACTTTTTGGTTCGGATTGCATGAAATTCGCCCCGGTTTAGAAGAAGATGAAAAATAGTTGATTAAAATGAAAAAATGGATTTAAATTATTAATGTTTAGTATCGTGGAGCACATTATCGATTGCTATCACAAAGCCGATGACTTTTCTTCGATCGACCGCCGGATCCAAGATTTTTACAGCATAGGTATCTGAGAAATCGAAAAGGCCACCCACAAAGATATCTCTCCATCGGTCTGCTTTCTTTATTTCAGCAACAGGCTGTGCGGTCGAATTGCCGCGATAGATCATGAAATCGAATCCCATGAATTTTCCTTGTCCCATAAATTCAACGTTCCCATTGAGATCTTTTAAGAAGAATTGGGGGTGGATTATTGAGAACAAGGTTTTCGAGATTCTTCCAATAATGTTTTCATTATGGTCTTTTAAATCATGTGTAGGCCGGATCGCAACGATTTTGCGGTTAATGGAAGCGACCACTTGCCCACTAACTTCTTTCAATTCGATTTTTGCACGCAATGAAAAGATCTTTCGGCTCATTTTCCCGATGACTTGGCCGCGCTCATCCATGATATCCCCCGAGCCAAAATCCCAATATTTCTCTTTCAGCACGTAAAACATTCGATTTGGATCGAATAAAGAACCCGGCGGGAAATATGCATCGACTTTGATGGCCCCTTGAGCTGTCGATTGATAGGAAGGACCTTGCGCACCTTGGGGAGATTCATCTAACTTTGCGCCACATTTTTCACAGAATTTCTGACCCGCATTGAACGGATCGCCACATTTTGGACAAAATGGCATAATCATTATTTGGATGAACCCGCTTTTAAACTATTTCACCATGAATTGAAAAGCCTTAAATAAAGCCCTAACAGACATTATTTTGCGAATGAATGTGATGAAGCTTCCAAAAAATCTCCTTGAATTTTTACAGAAAGGTCGGGATTTGTACAATAGCGGGCGAAAAGAAGAAGCCCTTAAAGAGTTATTAAAGATACCGGCAAACAAAAGATTCCACGCACCGACGTATTACCTCATTGCCGTCATTTACTCCGAATTGGAAAAGCATGAAGAAGCCATAAGATTTCTGAACCCGATTATAAAACGGAGAGGACCCTACCAAGTGTGGGCTTATTCCTTGAAGGGCCGAATTCATGAAAAAAATGGAGAGTTCGAGAAGGCAGAGATCTGTTATGAAAATGCATTCAACGGGTCTCCCGATTATACCCCGTTTTTAGATCAATTGATCGAAATTAAAAAGCGAATGAACAAAATCACTTCGATTGAGCGCATTCTAAGGTATCACATTCCATATGATGTCCGAAACATCAAAAAATGGGAATTATTGCTAGATATTTATGAGCAGAAAAAGGATATTCACAACATTGAGGTATGCAAATCCAATATTGAAAATCTTAAAGCATTGGGAATCTGAAGCATTGGGAATACGAATCAATCGCGAATCCGACCAATCGCGAATACGAATCAATCGCGAATACGAATCAATCGCGAATACGAATCAATCGCGAATACGAATCAATCGCGAATACGAATCAATCGCGAATACGAATCAATCGCGAATACGAATCAATCGCGAATACGAATCAATCGCGAATACGAATCAAT
>CAZUTM010000017.1:12311-46904 GCA_964623665.1 uncultured archaeon | reverse complement strand
GTGCAAATGATGATATGATTCTTCCGGCTGTGTCTCAAGCAATCCATGATAAGGCGGATCCCAATAATACCCGAAATGATATTCAGCTGATTATCAGACCCGATTTGGGCCATGGTGCAAACGAAAAAAATTTCGGCTCTTTGAAATATACGCTTACGTGGTTCAATCATTTCTATAAAAACGGTTCCATCAACATTTCTAACCTTGATTCTGAAATCAACCATATTACATTTTGCGATTTCGATTTTCCGATTACGGGAAATTATCAACTGTGGATCGCATTATCGATTGTTTCATTAATCGCGTTTTTATATTGCATGATCTTCGGAGTATTGTTCCCAAAACAAATCAAGATCTCCAAATCTCAGTTGATTGAAGCATGGCGCGGAATTTCCGAACCGGAAATGAAGGAAAGATTCAAGAAGACTTTTATTGTGCGCTCTGTTGCACTCTTGTTGATATATTTCTTTTGTACACTTTATGCGCGCTTGAGAAATCCATCGATCCTAAACGCCTTCTTAATCCATCCATCAATGATTGCGATCCCATTTTTATTATTAATCCCTCTGGGTGCTTATACCCCTAATGCTTTGAAACAAGAATATGCGGTAAGCCTTGCTAAGGACTTCAAAAAATGGTTTAATAAGGAAACCTTCTCAACATTTCTCTTTTCATATTGCATGTTTGGACTTCCTCTCTTCTTATATTTGGGCTTGGTGAATTTGGGCGGCATGGGTACAATTGATGGTGTTTATAATCCGGGATTTCTGATTGGGCTGTTGAACATTCTAACTTTCAGCGCGATATTTTCGATTCCATTCCTTTTGTTGCGGGATCTACCCGGTAATTTTGCTCCGATATCGATTCCGGTTATTTTTCTAGGCGTTTTTATCGGCACTTTGGTTCTTCCCATTAAAACGATCTCGATGCTTCCGATCTCACAATTGGGATTGGTATTGTCAATTCTGATCGCTTTATTTTATTTCACGATATATGGCCTTTTAATCGCGGTTCGAAAACTGCTTACCCGGAATGGTGTCGCCACCTTGTTAATTTTGGGCACAATAATTTCCATTCCGCTGTGGATTCGATTTATGAGAATCATATAAATTTGCTCGAGCGTTTCAGTGTTTCACCAAAAAACCGTTAAGATTGTAATATATCCTGTAATATTAGGAAACCGAGCGTTTTTTTTGCAGATCTCTTTATCGCATGGATTTTCTTATTCATCATCTCAAAAGGCGGATCCTTTTAATTGAAAATGTTATTAATCATAGATATATGGCCAAATATATGCTGAAAATCAAGGTAGTTCACCTTTATCTTGCATTATTTTTGATGAATTGCGTTGTTTCGTTAATTATTTTCATTGTTCCCTTATTTTTGTTTTTCACCGATACTTCTTGGAACACTTCTCTTTTCAGAATGGTGCTGTTTTTTCTTTCGTTGTTGCTGATTTCTGCGATAGATTTTCAGATTCTCTACCGAAAATTCATAAATGTGAGGCCCAGCGCTTCATTTGCTTATCCTTTCGATGATGGGCCGTGGCTTCATTTTATTGATGATCCGGCTCATTCCGTAGTAATCAATTGGATATCTAAAGAAAAAGGGGAGGGAATAATCCGGTTCGGAGAGTCCGAATCTACCATGGAAAAATATGTTCTTCAAGACCATTCGCGCATCCATCGTCGGGCATTTACCGGCTTGCTGGCCGACCATGTGTATTATTATCAAATTCAAGAACGCAATACCGTGTATTCATTTAAAACCCCGTCTGATTGTTTAGAACATGTTGTGTTTGCATTGGTTGGGGATACGCAAAATGGTGGGGGTCTCGGAGATCCTAATTGGGCATTTCCGAAACTCGTGGATGCCATCCAGCGCGAACCCAAATTGGATTTATTGTTGCATGTAGGAGATCTTACCGATCAAGGCAACGATTTGCGTTCATGGCATGCGTACTTTGATGCCGCCAAAAATTTGCTTTCAAGGGTCCCCATGCACGTGGCGGTGGGAAATCATGACACCGGCACGAACTATATGCACGATAAAGCAATGAAAAAGTATCCGGACGAAGGTGCCAATTTCGATTACCTATTGGGGTATAAGTATGCTGTTCCGGCTGCGGAGGATCAAACAACATCATTCAAAGGCCGATATTATTCTTTCAAATACGGCCATTGTCTCTTCTTGATGCTGGATACTCAAAATTCTAAACTTGCAAACCCCGACAATCCGCAGTGGGAATTCATTAAAACCGAGTTAAACTCTGTACCCGACCACGTGTGGAAAATCATATGCGTTCACCGGGATTTGGTAGATATACAAAAATCGCAAACCGGTGAAATTATATATCATTATGACAAGTTTTCTCGATATATTTGCCCGATATTGCATGAATATGGTGCGGATATCGTTTTTCAAGGCCATGATCACATTTTCCAATTTTTGTCTTGGAAATATTCCGAGGAAAAAGCTATTTACGCGCCGGTGCGACATATAAAGAAAATCGAAATTCCTTATATTACATCCGGCGGCGCGGGAAATGAATTGAGGCGAAATCTTTCCCTCAAGGAAGAATCAAAGAATGTCGATTCGGTGGTTATTACCGAAGATTCTTCGCACTATTTGTTGGTGGAGATCGGAAAAGAGATTTGCACGATTACCGCCAAATATGATGATGGTTCGGTTTTGCATCAATTTTCAATTCGAAAATAAATATTTTGTGCTGTTTGAGAATAACGAAGCCAATTTATTGTATTCGATCTTTTTTCACTCACAGCTGTTTAGAGGCTAGAAAATGTCTGAAGATACTACTGTATATAACATTCGTTTCCATGCCCGCGGAGGTCAAGGTGGAGTTACCGCTGCCCAATTGTGTGTTGATGCGTATTCCGGCTATGGAGTATGTCAACCTCGTTTCGGAGCAGAGCGTGTTGGTGCTCCTACCGAATCATTCGCAAGATTGAGTAAAAACAAAGAGATGGTTCGGACCAATGAGCAAGTGTATTCTCCTCAATATGTAGGAGTTTTGGATCCGACCCTTCTTGATTCCGTGAATGTGACCCAGGGTATGGCCCCCGGAGGGACGCTCATCGTCAATACCACGATGAGTTTTGATGAGATTCGGAAAAAAATCGGCAGAAAAGATGTAAACATCGCAAGATTGGATGCTACATGCATCGCGTTGGATCATCTCGGCCGAAATGTTACCAATACCGTTATTTTGGGTGCGTTGGTCAAAGCATCGAACCTATTCACGCTTGAAGAACTCGGCAAAGCGATAATGAAAACGTTCAAGGCAAAGATAGCAACAAAAAATGTTGAGGTCGTGAAAATTGCCTTTGATAAGACCGAAATTGATGAATGCGGAATAAAATTGGACTTCAATTTCGATGGCAAAGAGAAATGGAGTCATTTGAGCATGAATCTTCCCGGTGCCAAGGACCTTGATGTTGGTGCGGTGTGGTATACTCCCGGAATGTCGAAAACGACAAGGACTTCTGAGTGGGCGGTCGAACTGGTCGCATTTGATCAAGCAAAGTGCACCAATTGCCATCAATGCGTGTTTATTTGTCCCGAATTCGCAATCAAAAGGGAATTGGTAGAAGGCAAATGGAAAGTGGTTGGAATTAAAGATGATTATTGCAAAGGATGTTTCTTATGCGCTGGTGTCTGTCCGGTGCATGCATTATACAATCCTAATGCTGCATGTGAAGTTGCAATGGATGCTCCAAAGAAAGCGGAAAAAGCTCAAGGAGGAAATTAAAAATGTCAGTAGAACCGATGGAACCTTTCTTTAAGGAAATAAAAGAACCCGTTGAATTATCCATGACGGGAAATTATGCGGTAGCGGGTGGTGTTTCGCAAACGGATCCCGATGTGATCTGCGCGTTTCCGATTACTCCCCAAACCCAAAGTGTTGAAGGATTATCAGATGTTGTAAACCAAGGTGCAATTAAAGCAGCCTTCGTCAACACCGAATCCGAGTTGGCGGCTGCATGTTATTCTATTGCCGCTTGTGCTGCCGGCGCCAGAACTTTTACCGCAACGGCATCTCAAGGCTATCTTATGATGACCGAAGCCCTTCCGATGGCAGTGGGATGGAGAGTCCCGCTTACGATGTTGATATCTGCCCGTGCCTTTAATTCCCCTAATTTGAATATCTGGAATAGCTGGGAATTCACCGTTGGGCTTGAAACCGGGTGGAATGTAATTGTAGCAGAAAATGTTCAAGAAACCTACGACCATTCAATCATCTCATCCAAAATTGGGGAAGATACCTTGTTCCCGACGATGTTTGTTCACGACGGATTTATAATCAGTCACAGTGCTCAACAATTTACCGCCATTCCTAATGCAGATGTGATGAAATATACTCCAAAGAAACCGAGACACACAATCCGGCCGGACAAACAAGGAGTTTGGGGTGGGTTAGTCTCTCCGACATTCTTCATGGAGGATCATCTCGCTATCGATCTTGCAAAAGAAGGCGTCTTGGACAAAATCTCGAATTGCTACAAAGAATTTGAAAAAATGACCGGAAGAAAATACGACCATATCGAAACCTTTAACATCGAAGGGAAGAAAACGGTATTTTTAACGATGGGATCGATGTGCGGAAATATTTTAACCTGGATGAAGAAGAAGAATGTAAATATAGGGTTGATAAAACTCAGAACATGGAGACCATTCCCCGCTGAACAGCTCCGAAAGATATTCGATGCGAATCCGAGCATTGAGAAGATAATAGTTTTAGAAAAGGATGATACCTTTACCCAAATTCTCCCTCCGGTCGGTATGGCAGTTGCCACAGCATTGTTCGGAAGAAATGTTCTCCTCAGATCCTTCATTGTGGGTCTTGGAGGTCGAGATGTGACCTCGGATGAATTCGAGGAGGCAATGAGAATGATGGAAAAGGTTAAGGATAATAAAGGAAAGATGTACACCTATCTCGGAGTACGAGAATCCAAAGGAAAATTATGGGAGGGAAAAATCTAATGCCACCAGCAAATATCATTGATGTCGAAGAATTGATTAAATCAAAAGGCCACAACACCGTATTATACATCAACTACGACAACGAAGCATTTCAGAATACGGGAATTCAAGAATCCGGTTCAACGCCTTTCGGGGCTCATACCACAACCAGCCCTGGCGGAAAAGTGATTAAAGGAAAGGTGGGTGTGAAACAAGATATCTTGAATCCGTTTGCCTTTATGGGGCACAAATCCGCATTCATAGCGACGGCTTCTATTGCATATCCGATTGATTTTATGGGAAAAGTGATTGAAGCAATGAAAACGCCGGGCGGAGGCTTTATCCAAATATTTGCACCGTGTCCCCGAGGCTGGAGACATGATGCCGAAAAATCGATTGAAATAGCCAAATTGGCGGTGGATTCGGGCTACTGGCCCTTGATTACAATCAGAGTTAAGGATGGGCAACCCAAATACAGCTATGGCAGGCCATTAAAATTCGATCGGGAAAAGATTGAACAACTTATCAAGATGCAAGGCAAATTTGCTCACCTCTTTAAACCCGCATTCTTGGAAGAGAACATCAACGAAATCATAAGACAAGCGGAACACAGATTCAACAACATCCAAAATTTAGTGGATAAATTTGCGGCAGAAAAACCGATGGATACCTATAAGCTCTCCATGATGAAGATTCCCGAACAACAATTAATCGCTTCAGGTCACGGATTGTGTCCCGGTTGCGGCGCGGGCTCCTTCTTAAATCAAATGGCTTCCGCTGCGTATTATGTTGCAAAAGATAATGTGATTTTCGTGAATAACACATGTTGTGTTGAAGTTTCCACATCTAAAGACAACACACCGAGTTGGATTGCAACATGGGTTCACCAATTATTTGAATCCGGTGCTACGGTTGCCGATGCGATTGCGGTATCTTATAGAATTCAAAAGAATAAAGGATTATTCAACGGCGAAGTCCCGTATGTTATTCATATCGGTGGAGATGGATCCACATACGATATTGGCTACCAATTCTTGAAGAGTTCTTTGGTTCGATCTTGTTCCTATGATATACAATCCGATTCATTGAAACTCGAATAGATTGAAACGATCAAAGTGAAGAATTACCCCTTTTTTTTTGTCTAACTCCCTCGCGGGGGAGCACAAAATAACGAAAATTTTTTCCCATTCCTCTCTTCACGCTTATATGGAATTTCATAAGAATTTACACATTTCATTTATAAACAGCGTGCGTAATTTAATATGAAAAGCCATATAAAATTAAGCAAAAAAACCTTCATAATTTCCTTTGCAATTTTTGCGGATAGACAAAAACGTTAAAAATAAATTATTAAATATATCTAAAAAAAATAAACATTTATATCTATAGATTTATTTACATTTGTGATGATTATGATTGGTTTAAGCAAACAGCGAGAGCAAATTACGACTACGACAAAATGAGAGAAAGGAACCACCCAATTATTCAACTCATAATTAATTATCATATGTTTATATATTTTCATTTGTTGGTTTCTATTGGAAGTTTTATTAATTTTGAAGAAGGAATTGAAAAAAGAAAAAACGATGAGTAACAAGGGGAGAAAGCATGTTCGTAAATTTAAGAGAAATAAGCAAAAAATTTAGAAAATCCGACCAAGATTTTTTTGCCTTAAATAGAATTACTTTAGAATTAGAAAATGGAAAAGTTTATGGGTTAATTGGGCAGAATGGTGCGGGAAAATCCACATTAATAAAGATTTTAATGGGATTATACGATAAAACAAACGGTGAGATATTTTTTGAAGGGAAGTATGTGAAACATTTTCCTTTGGATAAAGTGTCTTATCTTCCAGAAAGATTCACATTTCCAAATGTACCTTCATTAGATTTAATTTTATATTATGGAGGATTATACCTTCTCCCGCCTCATTATTTACAGCACCGGATTTTATTCTTGGTAAAACTATTAGGTTTTGAAAATAATCTAAATGAAACCCCTCAAAAATTGAGTGCAGGTTCATTAAAAAAACTTGCAATCATTATTACCTTGTTACCCGATGTTCCACTTTATATTTTAGATGAACCAACCGCAAATCTTGACCCGATCTTTCGCGAGGTCTTTTTTTCAGAAATATCTCGAATTAAGAGAAAAAATAATTCATGTTTTATCATTAGTTCACATGGAATAGAAGAACTATACCGAAATTCGGATAATATCATACTTCTGAAGGATGGATCTATTATTTATTCCGGAGAAAAGCAATACTTTGAGAAAAAAGAAGGCGAATTAACAGAGATTACTTTAAAATTTGATGTACTTGAACCTGAAACTATCAATTATTTCTTCAAGAAGATGATTAAATTTAAAATCTGTAAGGATGCTTTAATATTTCAAGAAAATTCAAAAGAACAGATTTTGGAATGGCTCAATGAAATAAAAAAAATAAGTCCAAAGAGTAAAGTCGACCTTATTGATGAAGAGAATAATTATCCATATAAAAAAATAATAAAATTACTAAGCGGTGAAAATAAATGACAGAGAAATTAATCAGATCAAAAAGAATCCAAAATTTCAAGCGATTTGCATCTGAAATGAGATTACATTTCGATTTTCTGTTTAAGAAATCAATAAAAATTGCAACTTTTATAAAATTTATACTATTCTGTATTGTACCCGGGTTAATCATTGTAATATATTCATTGTATTCCTCAAATCAAAGCACAATAACTCTCCGATCAGAATTAATATTGACGGAGGTACTCACTTTATATTTAATTTATCTTTTATTTTGGGGGTTAACTCTTGGGCCGTTTTTTTTTTTTGTTGGAAAAATATCAAAACTTGCACGAGAAGAATTTGAAAATCGAGAATTTTTCATATTATTTACAAAACCAGCAAATAAGACCTGTTTTTATCTCACAAAAATACTTTTGATAAATATAATAATGATTATCTTTAATTTATTCAATATAATTACTTTAAGCATTTCGATCGGATTGTTTTTCATCAACTCATTTGAAACAATGTTGTTTTTCTTAACACAAGGACTGATTTTATTAATCTTTACATCAAGTTTTCAGTTACTGGTCATATTATTAGTGATATTTCTAAATATATATGTTCCTTCAGAAAACATGCAAACAATCTCAATTATTTTAATGTTTTTTTTTGTATTAATATTTTTAATTATCCGGTATTTGAATAATGAAGATGGAAATTATCAGGAAGAAATAGTTTCCTATTTTGATTTAATTCATTTAATTGTTTTCATGTATTACTATTTTTCCGCAAAATTAAGATTCATAAACCCAATTTATTTTTCTTCTCAAATCTCATTCTTATTTGGAATTAAAGACCAACAGTATTATCCAAATCTAATTTTTTTCCCAAACCCATCAATTTTACTTGGCAAACTGATCTATTCGCTCTTTATTTTTTTCATATTGCCAATAATAATGTTGTACTTTACGATTAAGAAATTAAAATCTCAAAAATTGGAGGTAGAACTTTGATGTTTCAAAAAAATAATTTAAATACAAAATTTTGGATAATTATCTTCATTTGTTTATGTATTACGCCTATATTATTAGAGTATCCAAGAATTGTTAATCATGCCATGCAAACAGATTCAATTTATTCATCAAATGATGCGCAGAATACCTTGATTGATTTTGATTCAAGCATTGTTTTTAGTGGGCTACCAAACAATGCCAAAATGTTAGAGTTAAATCATTCATTTATTTCCATTATTGTTTTCGGTGATGAGGGTTTAATTTCATTTGATAAAGAAGGCTCGATTAAATATCGAATACCGACAATCCAAGGAATTACGTTTTGTTTTCAAATTAGTTCAGACACAATTTTATTGGGAATCAAAGAAAAATTATATCCTAATTTATGGGTGGTTAATATAACGTCTGGGTTAATAATTAAACGATTTGGAGTGTTACAATCTGAATTCTTTACTCAACCTTTAAAAAATCATTACATTCTTCCGATAAGTGGAAAATTAATCGAGGAAAACAATCAATCCTATTTACTTTTAGCATATGATTCTGTTTTAATTAAATATGATATAAAAGAAGAAAAGATCGTAAATAAAATGGTTATGCCGGTGAAAGGTATCGAATTTTTTGATGTTTTCCCAGAATTTATTGATTATAAAATAGAAACAATTATTGCGATAAAATATTATGTTTCAGACGGATATGTTATTTGCCTTGTTGATTACCGAAAGATGAACGTTGATTATTTGATTACACCCCAAAAAATGGGGTTAAATAAAATAGATTCTGCAGAAATTATGCAAAATACTGGGCATATTTTAATTTATGGCGATAAGATTATTCAAACTGAAGAAAAAATAATACAAAAACATATAATTGTAATAGATATTAAGGGGAAGGTTATAAGAAATGAAATAATTAGCGAGGAAACACTAATTGCCCCATTGGATTTTATAGGGTCTCCAAGTCTGATTTTATTTTATAACAAATCAGGTCGGCTTTCTGTAAATATCCTCCCATTCGAAAGTAAGTCAGAAAATAAAACAATTGATACGTTATCTCCATTTCCGCGTTATAATCCCGGTGCATACAATCCCTCAATAAGAATTGAAAGAAAAAATGATTCTTTCATATTATTAATTGGAGATTTTGAGGTTGCAGAGAAAATTGATAGGACTCATGAGATTTTTGTTGCAAATTTTACATTTTCAGGATTAGAAGATATAATATTAACTAAAATTGGGTTAAACTCATTACCGGAGTATGAAACCACTATCCCTTATATTTCTAAGATATCGAATGACTTTTCTTTTAATTATTTGTCTTCTTTTGGTGATTTCTATAAAGTGTTTTTGGATAGCTCTGAAAAAATCATTCTCTCAAGAAAAAATCAAGACGATTTGAAACATCTTTTTCCTGCAAAATCGTTTGAAATGATAAAAATTGAAGATGTTGATGCGGATGGGGTAAAAGATTTTGTCTATTTTGAACGCTCGAACACTTTTGGTTCTCCTTCGATAGAAATTCAGTGTTTTTCTGGAAAAAATTATCAAATGTTATGGAATACACAATTAAAGGCTGAAGAGTTTCATTATGGTGGTTTTCGGGATATATCAGTGATTAATGATATTAATGATGATGGTTTCAGCGATATAGTTTTTTTATTACAGCAAGTGGATAATAATAATGTTCCACTAAATTATGTTGATTACAATGGAACTTCAACAAAACTGAGAGTTATTTCTGGATTTGATGGAAATATTATTAAGGAAATAAAATGGAATCGTAGAATCGGTTATGAAAATTTTGTTGCTCGAATTCATGCTATTCATAGAATATCCCAACCGAACATCGGAGAAGGTCTACTCATCGTCCCTGAAACAAGATTAAAAAGTAATTATAATAGATCCAATGAATTTCTTTTCTTTTATGTGATTAAAGAAGATATTTTGTACGTTAAATATCTTAATCATTCACAAGTATTTAATACATTAAATGAAATATTCCCTTTTGATTTTTATTGTGAACCTATTTTGGATGTCAATGGGGATGGCTATCCGGAATTACTTTTTGAAGGGTTTAATAATGAAAGTAAAAAAAATTATTTTATTCGGTTAATCTCTGATATAAAATGGCAAAACAATGTGTCAAACATATATACGTGGGATTCTGATAATATAAGCAATACCTATGATATAATTTGGCAGAAAAACGAAACACAATTCCCCGATGATTTAATTAGAAATCCCAACGAATTAAGATTAGGGAATTCAAGATTGCCATTATCTACCAATATGATAAAAGTGGGTTCAAATTTACCCCATTTGATTTATATGTATGGTAACCAATCCAAAACGGTTAACTACAGAATCCAAGACTTAATTGATGGAAATATTACAAATACAATTAGTTTTAGTTATAATGAGAAAGTAGCTCTATTTACTAAAGATTTCAATAATAATGGTTGGTTGGATCATGTAATTAGTTCAATAGATATAAATATGAGAAAAACAACTTTCAAATTTATTGATGGATATACGGGGTCAATGATTACCAAGATTGAATTGAATAATTATGAAAAATATTTCTGTATCGTGCCGGAAATGGAAGACGCTCAATATATGCCTATTGTACTATCCCAAATATCGAATACTGGGATGAATATTTCTCTTGAGAGATTGACTGAAATGCATGATATGATGGGGATTCACTCATATGTTTCAGGATATAATTACATTTCGGATTTATCTAATGTTTATTTATATGAGTTTGGAGATGTAAAAACAGATTTAAAATTCAATTTATCGAAATACTTTATCTTCCAGATCAACAATGCTTTCTCAATATCGAAAATTGGAGAGAAAAATCCTATTATTCTCAAACAAACAAATAGTTTGGCAGTGTATCAATTCAATTTTAACCCAATTAATGCATTCATAAAGGAAAAAGAAATGATTTTGACTGAGAAAAATAGACCAATTACAATTTTTAAACTCAACTTCTCAAATTCTTCCACCAATTCAGAGTCCTCAGCAATTTTGAAGTCAAATATTTTCCATAACATTATAGATATAACAGGTGTGGATAATCAACGATTCTGGGCTTATAATGTTGGTATTGAAGGCATTTTTTATGATAATTTTATTTCCTTCACAAATAACGCTAATTCTCAAGAAATAAATGTTAGAAAAAATCCGTTAATAAACAACATTCAAATTTCATTTCTTGATCAAAATTGCTATTCAAAAATGTTATTCTTTGAGGTGAAGGCAGAGATAATTAATATTGATTCAATAATAGGGATTTCAATAATCGTAGGAATTTTTGTTGTTGTAATCAAATCAATAATAAGAATAAATAAGCGAAAAGACCTTGTGGATTTTTTTGAATAAATAAATTCTCTCTTAAATGGATTGATCATGAGCTTCCGGATGAGGCTTGAAACATTTTTTCCTAATCTTTTCTTTATCGCGCGACGAAGGGGATTCGGGGCATATCTGCCCTTCGAATCGGCTGTGTTTTGTTGTATATCCGTGTTGAGAGCCGTTCCAGACAAAATTATCTGAGTTTAATAAACATATAAAAAAAAGCCCGAAAAAAAATTTCCGTGAACCGAGTTTTCCACGTTCTGATTAGCACGTGGATATTCTACGGGAATGCCCGTTTCCCTTATTTTTTTTATGTGAATATGCGGGAATCGGATGCATATTTCTCATTTCGTGTTGAATCAAATCCTTTCGGCGTGTCTCCAAAAAAACAATAAGGTAATTGTTCTTATGCTTCATTAGACTTTTCCGCGCGTTCGTCTGCGACTAAAGACAGCATTTTTAAATAATCTTAATGATTATTTAAGCAACGGATCTCAGTACCCAACGCTTGTTGTTTGCCTCACGACTAGAAAAGTTTTGCCCCAAAACCCTTTAAATGATGGCAAAATTGCTCAATGCGAGTGTAATGGACAAGAAAATTGTATTTATCATTACTTTATTGGCTGTAATAACCCTTATTGCGATGGGTATTGAAATGAATCAATGGAACCTCGTTCCGAGTATGTTGACCACGCTAAGAACGGTGAAATAAGGAAAGAAAAAATTTTTTCCACTAATATTTTACAATAACGGGCCAGGATAACCTTTTTTCGAGGCCGGATCACGTTTTTGCTGATTTCCTTTGCCGAATAGAGAAGGTTTAAACAATTTTTCTTCTTTATTCTTTAATTTGGTGATTTGCTTGTAGTGTTTTTTACAGATTCCGATTTTCTTGCCCGATGCACGCTCTTTTAGTTTTAGATTCATTTCGGAAATCTGCGATTGAACATTATCTTTGGTGATGGAATGCGCTACTTGTTCATCACAGCCAAAAATATCACAAGTTTCTGACTTTGCACCTTCCGCATTTACCGCCTTTTTTGGATTCGGTAATTGCTGTGGAACCTTTCGGGTTTCTTTAGGATTCTTTTTCGGCATGTATTTGAAAAATCCTCCCAAACATCTAAATGTTTTGACTCGTTTTGCGAGTTGTGGTCGAATTCGTTATTGAAAAAATCAAAGAACGACTGAACAACATGGAAATCGCAGAAATCCACGATTCGAGATTTCGCGAGTCTGCAGTCCTTATTCCCATTGTAGAACGACCCGATTTTAACGGCGAGAAACGTCTATATTTTCTGTTAACGGTACGTTCGAAG
Source organism: uncultured archaeon (assembly GCA_964623665.1). Taxonomy (GTDB): domain Archaea; phylum Asgardarchaeota; class Lokiarchaeia; order Sigyniarchaeales; family Promethearchaeaceae; genus CAZUTM01. Next base: position 33,728 of record CAZUTM010000017.1, on the reverse strand, counting down.
AAGCTTAAGAAACATAGCGGAGAGATCTCGTTTCCCGGAGGAAAAATTGAGAAAAATGAGCAACCCATCGAAGCTGCTTTAAGGGAAACGAAAGAAGAAATTGGTGTCGATTCTTCCTCAATTGAGATAATAGGGAAATTTGAGCCCGTGATTACGATGACAGGATTCATCATTAACCCCATTGTCGGAATTCTGAAGACCGGATCTTTTAAGCCAAATCCGGATGAGGTTCAAAGGCTTCTCCTTGTTCCCTTCGACTTTTTCTCAACAACTAAATATATTAAAGAGCATCCCTATTATGTGGGCGATCATTATCTCCCGTTTTTGTCTTTTGAATATCGAGAATTTGAAATCGTTGAAGGGATAGAGAAAGCGACGCAATTTACGATATGGGGGGCCACGGCACACATGATCGGCCGATTCTTCGATGCAATATTCGATATTCGACTGTATTCGGAACAATATCATCGACCGAATCATAGCGAGATGCTGAAACTCTTCGATCAATTTTCCGAGAAACTCGAAAGAAAGGTTAAATCGAGCGTTACGGGCGATAAAGAAAATTAAATAACGGAGGATGACAGCGATGTTCGATGTTTTTCGAATGCGGGAAGAGCATCTCAATCAAGCACATGGGATTCAGGGGCGTTGTTACATTGAGGAATATCAAGAATCTATCGAGTCTTTGAATGTGAAACTGAGGGCTTATCCGGCCGGTTGCATCGGAATCAAGCGACTGTCGGATGGTTTGATGGTGGGCTATATTATTTTCTTTCCTTGGGTTTCCGGAGCGGTTGTTCCTTTAAATGCTTCCCAGATCCTCATTCCAAACCCCCCGAATTGTTTGTATATTCATGATTTTTGCTTACTGCCCGAAGTTAGAGGATTCAGATTGGGTGAAAAAATCATGAAAATGGTAGTACAACACGCCTTAAGCTTGAACATCAAGAAATTAGCCTTGATATCGGTGCAGAATTCTCAAGGTTTTTGGAAAAAAATGGGATTCGTCCCGATTAAAGAATACGATTACGGAAATAATCTGACTGGGGTTTATATGGAGTATTCCCTTTCTTAATTAATTTTCTTAAATTAAATTAAATTAAAAATTAAGGATCATTTTCGACATTTCGGCGTCGCGGGAGTTAAATTCACAAAATTTCATCCATGAATCCGATAGAATTGAGATATTAGGCCGGAATACCTTATAGTCTATCAATATTTCTTAAAGCGGTTGTTTAAAAGCACGGTGATCGATAAAAAAAATAAAAAGGAGAATATAGAAAAATATTACCGAAGGGGCTAAAAAATCAGAGATTTCTAATCATTTTTAAAATTCGATTCAATTCTATCTTAAAGAAAAAAAACGGAACTGAAATATCAAAATAAACCGCTATCGGAGGAAAGCGAATCCTTATTTTTGATGGTGCTTTGAAGATATATAGGATAACTTTTCCTATATTTTTGGAAGGATAAAAATGAGCCTCACCTATCAGAAAAAAGATACCGGAATCCACATGCTTAATCCGTTGGTAAAGCTTCTTGTAATTTCGATCTTTATCGTATTGGGCTCGATATATTCTCATCCAATTTATCTCCTCGTGTTAATTTTCACAATATTAGTTATTTCATTCCTTGCAGAGTGTTATGAGCAAATGGTAGCCTTCTTTCGCTTTTTTATTTGGATGGGCGTGTTCGTGTTCTTATTCAATTTCCTTTTGAACCGGAACGGTGCGACCATTCTTTTCACGATTCATACTAATATCGATATTTTTGGAGATATCCCATTTACACTGGAAACGATAGTGTACGCGATCATTTCAATTTTGAAATTAATGGTGATTATCCTTTCCTTCAGTTTGGGTAATTTTATCATCAATCCGGATGATTTATTGCGGGCATTGATGAAATTGCGCTTGCCGTATGTGTTTTCACTTTTGATTTCCATGTCATTACGCTTCTTTCCGTTGATGCTGAAAGATATTGAGCAAGTTTCGGAGGTTCAAAAAGCCAGAGGGTATCAAATCGATGCTGGCTCCTTTGTTTCAAAAATAAAAAATCGAATCGGCTTAATTCTCCCCCTTTTATCCAACTCGTTGGATCGGGCGGTACAAGTTGCGGAGGCTTTAGAATCGAAAGGGTTTGCCAGATCGAATTTACGCACGGATTACAGAACGATAAAAATCTCATCTATCGACGGGATTCTCTTTTTTGTGTATGGCGCTTTATTATCCTATCTTTTACTCAATTATTTTAACGGATTCGGCGTATACGAAGTCTACCCTTTAGTATCGCTTCCAAAAGTTCTGGAAACGGATATCCTCTTAATAGTTATTTTCTTTCTCACTAATTTTGTCTTTTTGACCTTGATCAACAGAAAATCACGCACTTTGGCGGAGGGTACGGCATAATGATAACCGTGGAGAACCTTAATTTTACCTATTTCGGTAATAAAAGCCCATCGCTCATCGATATCTCCTTGAAAATAAAAGATGGGATGTTCGTGTTAATCACCGGGCCCTCCGATTGCGGTAAATCAACCTTAATCAGATGCCTTAACGGCCTTATTCCGCATTTCTACGGCGGGACGATATCCGGTAGGATCGAAGTAAACGGCATCGATCCATTTTCCACATCAACGAAGGATATGTGTGATACCATCGGAATGGTCTTCCAGAACACCGATAATCAATTGATTATGAACACGGTTGAAGAAGAAATTACTTTCGGGTTAGAAAACTTGGGCTTTCGCCCGGAAGACATTCGTTTGCGACTTGAACAAATTCTAAATACATTAAAGATTTCGCATCTCCGAAATCGAAGCATTTCCACGTTATCGGGTGGAGAAAAGCAGAAGGTGGCCCTTGCATCCATTCTAGCGATGAAGCCTTCAATACTCGTTTTGGATGAACCCACGTCGGAATTAGACCCGATTTCTGCTAATGAATTCATTGAATGCCTTATTGAACTGAAGATCCAAGGGCATTTGACCATCATCGTTGTAGAGCACAGGCTTGAAAAACTGATCCCCCACACAGATCTATGGGTGATCATGAATAATAATAAAATTGAAGAGGTCGGAAGCCCGGAATCGCTCCTTAAGCGCAGAACCGATTTCTTCGGCATCAACATCCCTCTTTCTTTCCGATGGTACTTGAAATTCAAAGATTCGATTCCCGACCTTACAATTCCGATGAACAAAGCAAGCATTAAAACGATGATTGAACAAATCCAATCTCAAATGAAGCTAAATTCCGAACCTAAGGAGAATACAGAGATCTTCGCGCCCGATAAGATGCCTATTAACGATTCATCCCGAGACTCCTTTAGTATTGTTATAGATTCTCTTCGCGTTGCGTATAACTCAACAACCCAAGTCTTGAAGGGAATAAACGCAAAGATCCGGATGGGCGCGTTCGTTTCAATCATAGGCCGGAACGGATCCGGGAAAACGACTCTATTAAAATCGATAGTAGGTTTGAAATCTCCCGAAAAAGGAGCGGTATATGTAAATGGTAAACTCGTGGATCCGAAGAACGTGAGTCAAAATGCACGTACCGTCGCCATGATCTTCCAAAATCCAACCATTCAATTTTATCTCGACACAGTCTACGAAGAATTAACGGTCGCTTTGAAAAATTTCGGATTAAAAATCCGCAATTATGAAGAAAAAATCGAAAATATACTCGATCTGTTCAATTTAAGACCATATTCAAAGAGATATCCCAGATATTTATCTGTTGGAACTCAGCAAAAATTGGCCTTGGCAGCCGTTTTGCTCTGGAATCCCGATATAATTTTGTTAGATGAACCCACCCATGGAATGGACTACAAACAAAAGCAATCCTTTTTCGAGTTGATTAATAGCATCCGAAAGAAAGGCTTGACCGTCGTGCTCGTAACCCATGATATGGAATCCGTTTTAAGGTATTCGGATTATGTGTATCTTTTAAGCGATGGAAACATCAAAGACGAAGGTGTTCCCGAAGAACTTTTTCATCGAAATTTGGATTTCGTTCCCAATTTTTTTTCTGAAACCGGAATCCAAGAATATAAAAGGTGGATCATATGAAACGCAGCGATAAACTCTTGATCGGACTCATTACCTATGGGGTCGTCTTAACGATGATTCAGTTTCTTTTTCCGGATAGCCCCATTTCCTTGGACAGAGGTGCCGGAATCGTCTTATTGAATGTGTTGATATTGGCTTTGCTGTTCTTCATCGGCATTTTTTATAAAATTGAGGAAAAATCGTTGAATGCAAAAGAGACCGCCTTCATTGCGATTTACAGTGCATTTACGGCGGCCGTTCGGGTTCCATTTGTCGGAATTCCGGGAGTTCAGCCATGTTCCTATTTGATCTTCATTTCCGGCTATGTCTTCGGGCCGCTTATCGGGTTCGTAGTTGGAGGAAATACTGCCCTCCTTTCAAACATCATCCTCGGCCACGGACCATGGACGGTTTATCAGATCTATGGATGGGGTATATTCGGCATCTTGGGCGGAGTGATCGGAAAATTATATGAAAGAAGAGGCGTCATCATTAACAGATGGGTTATGTCCATCATAGGATTCATATTCGGGTTTGTATACGGTTGGCTGTTGAATTCATGGTTCTATATTCTCACGATTCGACCGATTACGCTGGCCGGATTTCTTCTCTTCAACTTAACGAGTTTTATCTACGATTTAGCCCACGCCATCGGAAATGTCATCTTTTTCTTCTATTTCGGCGAAAAAACTATCGGCATCCTTCAACGTTATCGAAATCGCTTCTCAATTGTAATCATTCAACCCAAAAAATACGGCAATAAATTTACATAACGGTTGTTAAGCAATCTCTCAAGGAGGAGGCGCGGAAGCGCAAGGAGGAGGCGCGGAAGCGCATGGAAGAAGAAGAGAAAAATAAAATACTAAAGCAGGAAAAGACAGAGTTGATTTCCTTGTTGAAAAGAATGGGTGTTTCCGATGAGGAGATCGAAAGAATTTTTCATTCTAAATAAAAAGAAGACTCATTTACCCTTGAATTGTTTTTCCATGTTCAAACTTTCAAGTGTTGCCATGATTTCTAAGCCGGCATGCATCCCGGTATCTTCTATAAGCAATTCGGGCATCTTCTTATTCTTAATTGAAAATAATCGGAGGGTAATCGAAGAATTAAGACTCTCCGCACATTTGCCTTGCATCTGGCCCGAAATCGGGGCCCGCATCATTGCAGTATGTTTATTTTCATCCATTTTCGGTTTGGATGCATCGATTTCAAGTCGATATTGCTTTCGTTCCAAGGTGATCTGAACCCGTTCCTTTTCGATCTGCAGGATTCGAATCTTGGCACCATTATACGAGGCGAAGCGGTAATGCGAATCCCGCCACCACACATTGCAAATAAATCCGGTGAACTCCATAGCCTTTAATGGAACATTGGCCATCGAAAAGAAAATCGAAAGGTTGGGGGCTTTAAAGTGATTGCTTTGCATCCAAATCCAACTTTTCGGAAAAGAAACGCCGAAATCCTTTTCCAAATATCCTTTTCCCCGTTCGAACTTGTGTTCTACACCATCAATCACCAACGATCCCGAGATCATGTAATTCATGCTTAAAACTCCGTGTTTGCATTCCAAAAAGGTGAGATAGGTCATCCATCCCATAATATTGGGACTGCAATGCGACCATGGAAGCTTTTGGTGATTGGATAGCATAAGATCGCCCCGAATCGTGTGTCCATCTTTCTCCAAATCGAAATGGATGCTATCCCATGAAAAGTTATTTTTATCGACCGCGACTTCGAATTCCGTTTTCGAAAACGAAAACGCATCGACCGGATATTCAAAATACCAATATTCAGCGTTATTTCCGTTTAATACTTGAAGAAACGTGTGAGAAGTATTGAATTTTTTGTCTAAGGCAATCCCAGGAATAAAAGCGAAAATCGAATCGCCCGTATCGTTCACCAGCTTGAAATACCAGCCTTCAAAATAGTGTTTTTTTGAGAGATCCCCTTGAAAAATTTCTGGATGCAGCAATCTCCTCATACCTAATAATAATATGCAAAGGATATAAAATTGTCGTTAAGAAAACAAATGAAAAAGATCGCCCGGTGAATTACGAATTTCGCCACATTTCATTTGATTCATGAACCAAAGAAACGAAATATTCGAATGTATCTACATATGTTCCGGGCTGCAATTGATGTGTCGGGCCTATGCAGAATCCGGTCAAAGAATCCCGCTTGATTCGATGGTTAAATTCGACCAAACAATCTTTCAATCTTTTAAATTCGGATTTTATTCTGTTTTGAATATCTTCCGATAACGGTTTTAAAAAATAGGTGAGATCGAACGCACCTACCAATGAAAGTTTGCTTCCTACGGCTTTAATTACATCCTCGAAATTCATCGCCTCGGGTTGAATCGGATTCAAGCCATCTATTCCGCTCTGTGTCAAAAACGGGAAAATTTCCGTGATATTTCCATCCGAATGCAAAATCACGGGGAAATCCGCACCGCCAGCCTTCTTTAATCCCGCAACTAATCTGCAGTGTTCGGGATAAATTAATTCTTTCCAAAGCGAAGGCTGACACATCAAACCTTCGTTGATCGCGTAATCATCGCCGATTCTTATGGCGTTCACACCAGCATCTATCATCTTTTCACCGACAGCGATGCAATAGTCCCCAACCGCATGTATAATTTCTTTGGCGAAATCTAAATCCCGTTTAGCCAAAATCAGAAATAAAACCCAATGATCCGAAATCAATTGCCACGACGGTTCAAAAGGCCCGTTGATTACCCCCCAAACATGAAGCGGATCCTCTAATTCCGCATTCTTTTTTGTGATCAGTCTAACGGGATCTATCCATTTGGCCAGACCGGGATCCGGAAACCTATAACGATTCCATTTCTCTTTAAGTTCCGGTATATTTAACTTATTCGATGATTGCAAAGGAAATGGCTCGCAAAATTCATCGTAATAATCCGTTATTAGATGGGTTCTTTGAAACTCATCGGTGTATTTCGAGCCTTTCGGAAGATGCATCCTTACGGGATAAAAAGACTCGTGGCCCACCTGAACGACATCCAAATTCAAAAACCGACAATAGTTCCAGTTAAGAAGGGAGCCTTTCTCGAATCCATGCCGTTCAACCACCTTTTGAAAGAATTGCGGTGTCCCAGACATAAAAAGAGGAATTTTGTCAACGGGTTTACAGAGAAGCGCACGTATCACCCTCTCTTGTTTCTGCATATTGATAAAGAAAGGAAAAATGAAAATAAAAAGTAAGGGTTGAAGCTAAATAAACAGATTAAAAAAGCAGATAGGGTAGCCGTCAATCCCGCAGAATAATTTGGTCAGAATTCGCAAGATTGCATTTTTTCAGCGATTTTTTAAATGATTATTTTAAATATCAAGAATATCGAGCGCTTTGAGTTCGCCACGAAGGAATTCTATCAGTTCACGCAAATACGGCTCCGAAAAATCAAATCGAATCCCGCCCGCTTTGAAAATTTCGGGAAGGGACTTCGAATAGCCCAAACCCAAAAGTGCTTTGAATTGCTCAATTGCTTTGTCTTTATTCTGCTTATAGTTTCTATAGATTGCGATTGCAGCCAACTGGGCGATCCCATATTCGATATAATAAAACGGCATTTGGAAAATATGGGTTTGTTTAAACCAATACTGATTGCGTTCCTTCTCAATACCCGAATAATCGATACCCGCAGCGCCGTCGAATCTCTCGACAAGATCGCCGAACTTTTGCATCCTTTGCTCGACGGTATGATCCGGATTCGTATAAATCCATTGTTGAAACGCATCAACGGTCGCACACCATGGTAAAAAGCGAATCGGGTCCAACAAACAACCCGCGATGGCGCGCTTTCGATCTTTAGAATCGGGATAAATTTCCTCCAAGGAATCCAAAGCAAGCATCTCAGCAGTCATGGATCCGATTTCCGCCAATTCCATCGGTAAATTCAGAAACTCCCGATACATCGCAAACGGTTGCTCGGACATGTAATTATATTGCACCGCATGGCCGCCTTCATGAATCATGGTTGAAACATCATAACTCGTCCCGACATTGTTGGTTATAATGAATCCGCAACGATGCATCATCAACGGAATGCTCATCCCGCCCGGCGTTTTCCCTTTACGATTTTCGGAATCTATAAAGCCCTTTTCACGCATATATTTAAAGACCGCCGCAAATTCCGGATCGATCTTTTCGTAGACCCGATTCACTTTCTCTAATAATTCCGCCTCAGTGGAATACGGTTTCAACGGAGGCCCCATGATCGGCACCAACTTATCCCAAGGCCGTAAAGGATCCACACCAAGTTTTTCCTTGCGCTGAGCATTTAATTTCGCAACAATCGGAACAATGGTTTTCTCGATGGCATCATGAAATTTAAGGCAATCCTCGGGTCGATAGTCAAAGCGACCTTTGGAATCATGAAAATAATCCCGAACATTGTCATATCCACTGCTTTTTGCCCGATTTATCCGAATTTTCAGCAATTTATCAAAAATCTTGTTATATTTTTCGGCTCGCTGACTCAAGAGTTTGTTCTGAGCGGTCCATGCGGCAAACCGAACCTCGCGATCGGGACTTTCGAGATATTTCTGTAATTTATAATAGGATTGCTTTTTACCGTCAAATTCTATCTGCATTCGACCGTAATCCCCGGAAAACTTCATCACATGATAATACTCGCGCATCATCATTAATGGCTGCAATGGAAACTTCTCATCTTTTTCCAATAACAACTTCAACTTAGGCTCTTCAATTGCTAAGGCCCCAAAGTGCGGAGATTTGTATATCCGCTTTTTTTTCTTGTTATAATTGAGCAATCCGGGAACCGCACAGCGCAGCAGATGCCAGCCGGCCCTTGAAAGCGATTTAAAATTCCCGAATCGCAAATAGTCTGCACCGATAAGCAAAGTGGAGTCCTCCACCACGGTATAAATCTCCGAATACCTCTCGATTTGTTCTCTCAAGGCCTCTACCGAATCAATCGTCATTCTATCAATTTCTTTCATTTTCTTTTTTAATCGGCCCCATGAAGCGCCCGCTATCTCCGGGTAATACTTCAATTCCTTTTCTCTGTGCTCCAATTCAACATACCGCCCTTTGATTGAATATATCTGAAAGAAAAGCGGTTTCCGATAAAAACTATTTGTATCCCTTTTTCAAACCCGAAATAAATTCAAATAATTCAAATAATCGAACCACCAATTAACCGTATGAATAGAAAAGCGATTGGATTCCTTATTTTAGGCATGCTGATAGTCGGGGTAGGGGCCACATTATATCTAATGGACCCGTTCTGGAAGCGGGGAAACATACAACCGTTGTTCCGTATAAACGGCAAAGAAGTCAAATCGTTTGGCTATATCCTTCAATACGATACATATGAAAGTCGAACTTCGGTAATAAAAGAGATAACCGAATATCCCGCCGAATTATTGGTTATGGAACCCATGTACACTGTACAACACGCTTCGTGGTGGACTCCCGCAGAACTTAATCAAATGAAAAACGGGTTATACCCGAAGATTTTGATAGCGTATGTGTCCATCGGTGAAGCCGAATCCTACAGGGAATACTGGAACGAAACGTGGGATGCAAATCACGATGGTATTCCGGACCAAAAAGCGCCTTCATGGCTCGATCGGGAAAATCCCGATTGGAAAGGTAATTACAAAGTCAAATATTGGGACCCCTATTGGCAACATATCATTTTCGGAACCCCAAATTCGATGATCGATAAAATTATGGCACAAGGATTCGATGGAATTTACATGGACATCATCGATGCGTTCGAATACTATCAAGAACAAGGAATCAGCGATGCGGACAAACGCATGGTCGAATTTGTGAGGAACATTTCGGCATATGCAAGAGGAATCCACCCGGGATTCTTGATCGTTCCGCAGAACGGAGAAGCGTTGTCAGAATACCCGGAATATATGGACGCAATTGATGGAATCGGGAGAGAAGATGTTTTCTTCAACGGAAATCAGAGACAGCCGCCCGAAGGGACAGTCTCGGCAATTGAATCGCTAACACGGATGAAAACAAGCGGAAAATTTATTTTAGTTATCGAATACCCTTCAATTCCTAAATTCCAACACGAAATTAAGGAGAGATGCGACATGCATGGATTTCTCGTATATATCGGACCTCGGACGCTTGATGACTTAGCGGGTAGCCCTTTCTCCTAAAAATTCTCTTAATGGAATTCAAATCATCAAAAAAGGAGTTGTTCAGAGATGAAAACAACTCTTTATCGCGAGAAATTTTAAATATAAACATGCAATACTCACCAACATGAATTGGCTTACGCATTTCTTCACGGGCTATGCGCTTGCACGGCTCTTCGGTTACAAACATAATGAATTTAAAACCTTTTACATCTCATTAGCATGCACGATTCCCGATTTCGATTTTTTATTTATCCCAATCTTTCCGCATGGCACATGGACGCACACGCTTGCATTTGGATCCTTGTTGACATTGTTTTTCATCGCGGGTTTTTCGATTCTTTTAAAAGCGATCCCGGAAGTCGAGGTCCCGGGAGTTCTCTTTCTTTTCGGATTCGCATTTTTAGGTTTCGGTATCCATCTTTTTCAAGATATTTTCACATATCTGAAAGCAGATTGTAACGACACCATCGCTCATCTCTATTTTTACCCATTCTCTAACCAATCATATCATATGAACTGCCTTTGGCCAAACGTACAATATTGGCATCGAATTGCTGCGGAATATATCTATTTCATTCCGTTAATGGGCATTGTGGCATATCGATGGAAAAAATACCGAGAAAACCCCTTTGAAATGATGAGAAAAAAGAATTGGATAAAAAAAGCCCCCGAAAAAAACCCCCATACTCCCCAAATCCTATAACCGCAGTGATAAGAATAACCGTGAATAATAAAAAAGAATTTATGATTGGATCTCCTCAACGATGATAGATCCGCTTTGTGCCATCCGGTATTTTTTGTTTTTCACAGAAATATAAATTTCCTCTTTGCCGTTTTCTTCGATGGAGTTAATCGCATCATCCTTGAGATAGATCTGCGCTACCAGTGCATCTTCGGAGATTTCCGGAAAATTCACCACTTCGGATGGCAATCGAAGACCTGAACTTAAATTTTTTCGAATCATCTCATTTTTCCATGAATGTTGTATCCGTTTCTTCATCTCTTTCGCAACCAAATCGATCTTGTTCTTCAGATACTCTATGCCTATGAATTCCTCACCGCAAGAAAACCGACGTTGCGTACAAATTTTGAGAGTTGAATACATGTCCTTGATAAACATCACGAGTTCCGCGAAACTAAACTGTGTGAAATCGTAATCTTCGATACACTCCATACTACCTAATATATGTTTAGAGGGCCAAAAAAGGCTGACCTTTTTTGATTCGTCCGCTTGCATGCACCAAATTTAATTTCGAGCGCTCCGTACAACTTTTGCATTTCCTCCTTTTTAAATAGGGCCCCGACAAAACTGAATAAAAAAAACCCGGGTTGGATGGGAGGCATAATTAGTGCCACCGATCCAGGATTGGTTAAACGTTTCAAAAAAAAAAGGATTTCCGAACCAAAAGTTTCCCCCCTTTTTTTTCTATCATCCAAATTTAATTTTTACATGGCACGACCCGCCGCCCATCTTTTTGAAGTATTTCTGATGATATTCCTCCGCGTCCCAAAACGTTTTTGCCTCAACGATTTGGGTCATAAGCTTCTTTCCATCCTTTCTTTTAGCTTGATGCTCTTGCATTACATCTTCCGCTATCCGTTTCTGCTCTTGCGAATGATAAAAAATCGCACTTCGATATTGATCGCCAACATCTGGGCCTTGCCGGTTCAGTTGTGTTGGATCATGTGTCTTAAAGAAATAATCCACGAGCTTTCGATATGATACTTTCGTTGGATCGAATATGATTTCCACCGCTTCCGCATGCCCCGTATCTTTATAGCAGACCTGTTTATAGGTTGGATGCTCGGTGCGGCCGCCCGTATACCCCACTTTTGTTGATAATACTCCCGGAATTTCCATGAACGCTTCTTCTACGCCCCAGAAACAGCCCGCCGCAAAAGTTGCTTTTTCGAGTTTTTGTGTGCCTTGTTCGTGCGACATTATGTTCACCTACATACTAGGAAAATCATGAAAATAAATCCCTTATGCGATTACATGAAAGGTTTATATCCGAATTTTCAATTTTTCTTTCATATCTAACCCGTTCAAACCTTTGGAAAATAGGCACGGGAAGAAAAGGGGATTGTTCGAATCATGCAAATATTTGAAGACATCTATGCCTATGTGCATCCGCAAGGGGCCAACTGCAATGTATATGCATTTAGCGATGGCAAAACGTTTGATTTAATCGATACAGGCGTGTCGTTGTTTGGTATGTACAAATGGGTGATTAAACAACTGAGAAAAGATGGCTTGCACCCAGAATATCTGCGCAACATTTTTCACACACACCTCCATCCCGATCATATTCAAGCAGATGCCGTATTTCAGAAAATTGCGGAACGATCTTCAAATGTAGGCCCGACAGAGAAGACCAAATGTTATGTATATTGTCCGAAAGCGGATCTCTTTAGGAATCATCCAAATTTCCGGGTTTTACGACAAAATTTATATCATCTCAACAATATCGTTCAAAATAATCCTTTGAAAACCCTTCGGGGAACTCAATTTTTTGGGGAGCAAATCTTCGATCCCCTTATTTCGCACACGACAATCAACAATGTAGTTCTATATCAAGGAGGCGAAACCGTGCAAATAGGAAAATATCGGGCCAAAACAATCCACACCGGGGGCCATTCTCATGGACACTCCTACTTCTTTTTTGAAGATCATCCGGATAGAATCCTCGTGAACGGCGATTCATGGTGCATAAACGAGTTCACCTCCGATTTTTCATCTGTGGTTAATGCGCTTCGAATTTCTCAATCTTTGAATCCCAACAATCTGTTGGGAGGCCACGATCCCCTCAAATTGGGCAAAGAAAATACACTCAAGGATATGAACTCGAGCCGTCGAAGACTTGACGATATCATCCGACCGATTTGCATGCAATTGAAACCCGGTGCCAAAATAGACGTGACATACACCGCCCATCGGAGGGTAAAATCATTGATATCAATCGGGTTGGTGAAAATTTGGGCCCTTATGACCGCAACATCGTTTTGTGAATTTCTGCAACGCAAAGGGTTTGGCCGTCTTGAAGCGGATTCAAACGGAAAAATCTGGTTTTTATTAGGCCCCTTAAAAGAATTCAAAGAAGAAGCTGAGCGCTTAAAGGATGCGGCTCGAGATCATTCCAAATCGCCAACCCGCGAAGTCGAAAAGGGGTTTCTCTAAGATTGAAATAATGGCCATTTCATTTACCCTTCTCACTTTTGGGTTGTCGATGTTCGTCAAATCGCTTTCCGCGGATATTACTGATGTGATTGGCCTTGCAGATTTCTTCGTGCCTTCTTCTCATGAGATTACCGTCGATAAAATAATCGCAGATGTGTTCAAAGAGCATTTGGATTCTCTTTCACGATTGAAATGGGACGAATTCCGCGCAATCATCGAAAAATCAATGTTGCCGGACTATAAGTATAAAATCATACAAGAAGAACCCGATGAGAATCCGGTGGATTTCGCAATTGAAAAGTTGCTCCTTTTAAGTTATTTGGAATACCAAGGAATTCTCTCCTTCAAACAGGTGCTTAATGAACTCAAAGAAATCATGACCATTCCGAACGATCAATACGATTATGAGCAAGGAGCAGACATCGGCTTATCGAAGCGTTATTTCTCCCGTGCAGATCTTCATAAAATTTTCGAGGATTTGATCGCTCGATATTCCAAACCATTTTTCAAAATTCTTGATCGATTGCAGCTCGAGCTGCTCGATAACTTTAAGAGTTTTGCGAGCCAAGAGGTCTACTTTGATGTGGCTTGTGATGAGCGTGTGATTTTAGATAAATATCTGAGTTTATTCATTATAATTTTCAATAATAGCCCGAAAAAAAAAGAGTTCAAACTTAATGTGATTTCCTCGGGCTTCTTTCCTAAAATCTTTGAGTTATCTTTAGAAGTCGAGGGAAGAGGTGCTTTGGATCTCCAATTAATCGCGCAAAAATTATCCGAACCAAATCCGCCCTTGATTTCTAGCGAAGGAGAAGACGCGGTCAATTTAATGTCTGAAATCACGAAAAACAGCGATTCCGTTTGGTTGTCATTGAATGCGCTTGAAAAAGGCGAACAAACCATTCAAGTATTTCTGATGGACGAAATGAAAAATGTCATCAAAGGAATCACCCTCACCGTAGAGACATATCAAGATTTCGCATCGAAGATTAAAACAGGCGGAGCATCCACCTCTGTGTTAACCGGATTGATCACTGCACTTGCTAAGATTTACCCCACACTCGCGCAGCAATTCATGAGATAGGAGGAAGCGCAATGATTACCCAAAATTTGGAAAAATTAAAGAAAAAAAACTTGCGCTTGGTAAGAAGAGCCCGTTTCTTCAACATGTGGACCCACAAAGTGGCATGGCCCATCATCGTTTCTGTCCTTGTCGCGCTCATTGTAATTTCAATTTTATCTTTGTTCGAGCGGAGTGAAGATGTGCTTTTATTCGAATCAATCATTTTTGTCTTTTCTTTGGTGGTCTTCGGTCTCAACTTCTTCGTTGTGTTCTTAGGAATCGCAACAAACTCCAATGCATTTCACAGCATTTTACAACTCAACAAGATGGAAGGCAGACCCATTAAATCGCTTCATGGATTCGAATATCTCGAGAATAAAATAAAAGAAAATCAGAAATTAACAAAAGGCTTACTTATTTTAACGTTATTATTCACCATGGGATATATTCTGTTTATTCTCATTGATTGGTTTAGCCCGCTGTTTTCTTTTGGCTCCGAGATTCAAAGCTCCGCCTTAGGCCTCTTATTGATCATCATCGCCATCCTCATGAATTACAAACCCATGAACGTCGATATCGGCCGCATTTTGGGGTTGATTCAATTCCACAGCACAAAATCTCATCAAATTACCATGCGAACCTTCTTCACCGACTGCTTTTACGAACACATCGATCCGGTCACCAGACTCAAATACGACGAATTCATTGAAATCATAAAAACCATCGTTAAACCCGAATTCGTAAAACACGTTCATGAAATGGATGAATTAGACGACCCCATCAAATATGCCACCGAGCAAATGCTTTATCTCGCATATCTTGACTATCGAAAAACCATCGATGAAAACACCGTGATCGCACATCTTTCGGAAATAATCAATACTTCAACTCCAAAATATGATTACATCAACGGCGCAGACGTCGGAGCCCCCATCAGATATTTTTCCCGTAAGGATATCTTCAACGTTTTTAAAAACGGAATCGAAAAATATACCCCAAAAATCTTTAACATCATCGACAGAGTCCAAATTGATGTCATTGACAACCTTGTCGAAATTGCTAATCAACAAACACTGCTGGAAGTGATTGCTGAAGAATCTATCAACGATGATGGGGTGGTGAACCTCCTCGTGTTCATCTTTAATAACACGGAAAAAGAAAAACAATTCATGATCGATATTTTTGCACCGAATTTTCAACCCGATTTGCTGAAATTAACGATTACCGTTGAAGGCCGAGGCAATTTCCGAATTCCAACACCACCAGACGGAAAACTCAAAATTTGTGATGACTCGCAAGAAGATTGCGTGGGGGTTATCTCAAATATCCTGAAAAACGCAGAGATGCTTTGGCTCTCCTTCAAACCCCAAAAAAACCACGGCCTAGATGTGATTTCCATTTTCCTTTCGGATGAATTCAATCGCATCATCAAAGGCCAAACAGTCGCGGTTCAGATCCAAAATAATAAAATCGGGAAAATGATCAAAGACACCTCAAGCTTTGGAATCGGAACCGTGGGGGCCATCTTTGCATTCTATAAAATATTTCAAATATTGATCGACCTTCTTGTTTCAAATCTCGGAAGCATTCAGGGCCTTCAATTCTGAGTGTTCTCAAATTACCATTAAAAAATTGAAAAGAACGCGAATCTTTTCGCAAGCCGCAGAGAATATCTGCGGGATTCTTTTTTCAGCTTTTTGCTCATTGTCTCAGCCGATCGCGCATTGTCTCAGCTGATCACACGGGAAATGTCCAATAAAAATTAATGAATATAGACTCCAATAGATTCTATAGCCTATAGAGGATTACCGCAAAAAGCAATAAATAAGATATTGCACCACTCGAAATATGATACAACTGAACTTCTTCAGGCCCGCAGACATCCCGGTTGAATATATGGACGGTCTTGATTTGTTCTTATGGAGCGCTTCCATCGTCTTCCTGTTTGCGGGCGTAGCCATGTTTATTCAATATGCAAACAAGAGCGGACTGCTCGAATCCACCAAAAAACTATTTTATTCATTTGCAGCGCTATGCTTTTTCATGGGAATTAATAAGATTTCATTTATCTTGGCCTATCTCACACCCTATTATCACGAAGCCTTAGCCATCGGCTACATCGCGGCAGCATTATCGTTGGTTTACATGCTGTTCGTAATGGAAAGGTATTTGGTCAAGCGAACCGGCTACATTTTCACGGGATTTTCCGTATTCATTGCCATTTTCATGAGTTCCGTTTTACTATTTCCCAGAATGCTCGAAACCATCAGAAATACCGGAATGATTATGGGTTCGATCGCACCTCTCTTGATTTTAGCCATATGGATAATTGCAGCAGTTCAAGTCATTGGACTGCCAAGAAAAAAGGCGGTAATGACTCTGTTTGGATTTATTCTGGTTTACTTAGCCTACTTCTTGGATTCGGAACTCATTATTCGATTAAGAATGATTGATGATTCAATAGCACCTCTGCTTTTCTGTTCGGGATTATTGATTATTTTCTATTTCCAATTGCTTATTGAAAAAGAAGAGTAATGCCTTGATTCATTTGCTTTTTTAGTTTTTTTTAGCTATTTATGATTTATTTATCGCTTCTAAGGTAAAAATTTTAATATATTTTAATTAATTATTGGTTATCAGCAATGCGGTACGACATTATCATTTGCGGAGCCGGAACGGCGGGCTGTATCGCAGCATATTTCGCATCAAAAAAGGGCTTGAATACGCTTCTTATAGACGGAAAACCGAGAACTTCAATCGGCAATAAGATATGCGGAGATGCGGTGGGAAGCGATATTTTTTCTTTCTTGAATATCCCAAGTCCGCCCCACCCCGTATCGCTTAGAAAAATCGAAGGCGGAAATTTATATTCGCCTTCCGGTGCAAATATTCCTCTGAAAGACCCGAAACAAGCGGGCTATATCGTGGATCGCAAAGCGTTCGGACAATGGCTGTTAAGTCGGGCTCTCGAACATCGGTCGCTCACGTTTAGGGATTCCACCGCTGTATTGACTCCCATTCAACACGAGAATCGAATTGTGGGAGTGAGATGCAGAGATAAAAACGAAAAGCGCGAGATCGAATTCTTTGCACCTATTATCGTGGACAGTACGGGCTATTCAAGCCCCATCAGACAAGCGATGGTGTTGCCGGAAAACGAGTCTAAATTTGACCAATCGAATGATAGTATTTTGTGTTATCGGGAGATCTGCAAGGTTAAGGACCCGTCATTTTCGCATGGGGCAAATGCACGCATGATCGGGATTTATCTCGATCCGAACAAGTCGCCCGGTGGCTACATATGGTATTTTCCTCGAACCGATGATTCGATAAATCTCGGGATTGGGCTTTACCCGCACATGAAGCATTCATTGAAAGCGTATTTTGATAGGCACGTTAAATTGAGGTTTGTGGGTCGATATTCCGAGATTGAAGTGTTGAGCGGCGGGGGCGGTATTGTCTCGGTGCGTAGACCGCTATTTTCTTCGGTGGGCGATGGAGTGATTTTTGCGGGGGACGCGGGATTACATGTGAATCCGATTCACGGCGGAGGTATTGATTCTTCGATGAGAGCGGGATTTTATGCCGCACAAACCGCGTTGGAGTGTCACGATGCCGGAAAATATGATAAAGCAGCGTTATGGTCGTATAATTTAAGGATTAACAAAGAATTTGGGAAAAGCTTTGCGTGTCTTCACGTGCTTAGGCTTGCGCTTCAGAAATTTTCTGCTGAAGCCATCGATTTCGGGATTAAAAATCGGTTCTTAAGCGCGGATGAGATTCTTCATATAACTTCCAAGGGAGATCTCCCGCTGAATCCTATGACGGCCATTCAGAAATCGCTGATCGGATTTTTGCAGCCGAAGTTTTTGTTGGATTTTGCGTATGTATATTCGCAAATAGGAAAGGTGGCCCGGCATTTCGATCGGTATCCCGAACATCCGGACGAATTGCATGCGTGGATGAAGATCACAAGCGGGATATTCGAGCGCATCCAAAGCACGATTAAATGATAAAAAAATAGTAAACATAAAAAAAACCGAAAAAAAGTTTCCGTGAACTGAGTTTTCCAAGTTCTGTTTAGCACGTGAATATTCTTTGGGAATGTCCCTTTCCCGCTTATTTTTTTTATGTTTGATCGGGATCGGGAGAGAATACTGCAATTTTTAATCCTTGATTCCCCTCGCACCATGGATGCAGAAATAAAACGGAAAAAATGTTTTGGTAGATAGATTAATCCACGATAAGAAGAAAACGTAAATATATAATGAGAAACCTCCTTTGCTTTGATATTTTTTTCATGTTAACATTACTATCACCACAAAGTCTCATTCTTCAATCTCGATTTCAACATCGTCGGGAAGATGGTATTTCAAATGGATTTTATTTGTTTGAGGGTCTCTCGACCATTCTATTTGAATAGGGCCCCTAATGGTAGGGACGGTCCCTTTTGCCCAGGTTAATCCCATCGCGTTCGGTTTGACTCTGATTTTCGAGGCACCGGGTTCGAGAATCGACGGAGTATAGCACTCGCAGAGATGACTATGATTATTACTTTGGATGGAGAACTGCAATTGGACGAATTCATCGATTTTATCTTGTCCGTCGCTTTCGGGCTCCGAAAGATCCTCTTCATCGAAATAGTCTTCATAGGTCCCCGCGGTTATCAGTTTTTCAGCAAGCGTCGGAGTTTCTGTTAACCGTGGGATATCACATTTCATTAGCGGGATGATTGAGGGCCCCAAATTTAATTCTATTGCATTATTCCAATCGTTTAAGGTTCGATCATCGAACTCCGGAGTCAACCAAGCAGAGTCCCATTTTTTTCCATCGAATTTTTCCACGAACGGAAGGCCTATGTTAATTCTCGGAACGTTTTGTTGCCACGCATCGCAGAGTTTTCCGCGGGTTGTCTTATCGCTGCTAATTATTATCGGTCCGGGTTCAGAAGGGATTTCTAATTGAAAGATGAGACCACCTTTGCCGACGGTCTTCGGACCCACAACACCATTCGGAAGCGGCTCGTACCACGACATATATTCACCGTAAAACGTGACAAGCACCGCGATTACGTTTTTGCCCGGTTTTAACAAATCGCTAACGTCGTATTCATCAAAATACCAATTGTATTTGTCGCAACGATAAATTCCACGACCGATATATTGACCGTTGAGAAATAATCGGTATCGACTATCCGCGGAAATTCGGAAGATAGAACCTCGAGCGCACGATGCTTCGGAATCGAGGAAAAAGGTATGCCGAAAGAGACACCACCGATTTTTTTCGTAAGGCAAGATCCCGAGCACGCGCTCCGACTTGTAGTGGGAATTGATTGAGAAGGGGCTAATGTAATCAAGCCAGATCCACTTTCCTTTCCACAGCGTTGGCCGATCGAAAAATGAAACTGCCATGTTCTTAATGGATCGGGAGTAAAAAAGAAGGTTTCGTTGGATTCATTTTTGTTTTTTTTTGAAACGGGCATATTCTGGACCCGCTTGGGTAGTAGGAATTTAATAGCTAAAAGTTATACCGAGTTGCCTTTTTAACACCCCGAGATCCTCCCACCAGCCCGGCTCTGATAAAATATTTGAATCGGAACACCTTTTCGATTCGATTCTTGGGGTCTTCTTCGAATTCCTCGGTAATTTCATCCAACCGGATTTCGCGTTTGAGCAAATGCGAGTAATAGGGCGCTTTAGCGAATTTTGTGAGTTCCAAGCCCATCTCTCCCGAATATAAATAATCATTGGATTTCGATTTTACTTTTTGAACGAAATCGGCCGTGCTGTTGATAAATGAAGCGGACCAATCCCGAGCCAGTTCGGATCCATAGTCTTCCACTTTTGGGCCTCTTATCACGCGTATAGAAGGAAAATCTTGACACACCCCCATTGGATTTCCCGCCGTAGTGCCCCCTGCCGTGCATTGATTGATGAGCATCACGCCTTCATCGCCCGTTATTTCAACGAACTCATCACACGAATAGTAAGGGCTTTTAATCATGCCGCAACTCATCGCTTGGAACTCTACAATACCCATTTTTTGCCTCGAAACGCTTAGAGTCTCGTCATTTTTATATTTACATAATATTTGAGCCGGCGCATCCACAAAGCCATAGTCGTCGATCCATGCGAACACCGAATCGACCTTGCGATCCATGAAGTAATAAGCCGTAGAAAATTTGTGGAAGCCGTCATCAAAGATTTGGGGCCCGCCCCCACACGTATCCGCTTTGATCCGCCATAACCAAGTTTTCAACGGAACATGCCAACCGCCTTTTTGCGAGCCCAAAGTCAGCACACGAATCGAATTCGGTTCGCCAATGATTCCTTCTTTAAGCAATTTCTTAGCATCTTGATAAGGCGGATAATATACGAAATTTTCATACACCTTGAATTGCGTCCCCGATTTTTTACATGCATCTATCATTTCTCGACATTCTCTAATTGAGATGGCCATCGGTTTCTGTAATGAAATCGCCGGCACTCCAAGCTCCGCGCATTTAAGCACCATATGATGATGAAGATGATGAGGCGTGAGGATATCCACAATATCCGGCTGTTCTTTCATAATCATTTCTACAAAATTAGCATAATACCTTGTGTTTCTAATCGCCGGATCGAAGGATGACCAATTTCTTATCCGCATTTCCACCAATTCTTGATTAATATCAGAAATCCCAACAATATTACAATCCGGATTGTTAAGATACCCCTGAATATTAAGATCAAAGATACGACCACAGCCGATAATGCAAACTTTTAAACCCACAATCAGATCTTGTGAAAATCAGATAAAAAGCTTCGTTTACGCTATTTGTAAACAAAGTAAGAAAAAAATTCGAACTTTTTCTAATTCTCAAAATTATATTTAATGTTTTCAACTTTTCTTCGTACGCTTTGTTTCTCTTCGATCGCCATCTTCTCCATCGTCATCGCCATCTTCTCCATCGTCATCGCCATCTTCTCCATCGTCA
>CAZUTM010000017.1:2234-12211 GCA_964623665.1 uncultured archaeon | reverse complement strand
TTCTCCATCGTCATCGCCATCTTCTCCATCGTCATCGCCATCTTCTCCATCGTCATCGCCATCTTCTCCATCGTCAACGCCATCTTCTCCATCGACATCACCACCTTCTCCATCGTCATCGCCGTCTTCCCTATCATCATCTAATATTACATCGCTCGATGCCTCAATGCTTTGATTGTCGATTACTTTCTTGTTTTCATCAAATTTTATTTGATAACTGTAGCGATTTAAAAACATATTCAATATCAAGATTATTTCGTTTAAAGAGGTGTTTTTATTGATCAAATTCATTAATTCCTGAATAGAAATCTTACTCGGAATGCTTATATTTTTTATTACCGCAATAATGTTTTCCAGCGTTTCAAAAAAAGGAAGAAACCAAAAATTGCTATATTTCAATTGACCGTGATCAAAAACATCTTGATTTAAAATTTCAAGCAAAACTTTTCCAATAAAATTTCGATCCTTCATATTTTCTTCTTTTAGCAATTTTGAGATGTTAGTGAGCAATTTTTCGTATTCTTTAGCATTAAATACGCTTAATATTGGTTGTGAAGATTCTGAATTTGTTTTATTTGCCTTATCTGATTTATTTTTTTCATTAGAATTGGATTGGAATTTCTTAAGAAGTTTTTTTATTTCTTCGCTGAGTTCCCGGTTGAGTTTCTTATTCACGTTGCTGTAAAAATTTAAAAGATAAACAATGCAAATATCTTTGTTATCAAAACGGGAATACTTTTCAACAATTTTATTTAAGGTTTCTAAATTAGAAGAAGCAGAGATATCAAAAATATAAATGAAGGTGAATTTAACATTATTTAAAAAAGTATTCTTCTCCTCTTCTAATTTGAAAAACTCGCCTAATTTTTGGACGAGGTTCACATTTTCGAGGTAATTTTTGTATTCTAACGTGTATCCTTGAATTTCTTCTCGCGAAGATCGTTTATAGGTGATATTTTTATTTTTTTGATATTCTAATAGCACGGAATTCATAAACGAATTGAAAATAGATTCGGAATTACTATAATCCAAAAAATATTTGATATGATAGTCAGTATCTATCAAAATATTTTTCAAACAACCCTGAATTTTTTCAGCCGTATATTTCTTTTCCAAAAATTTCAAAACGGAATAAAAGAGGCTGAGCATCAAATATGTGCTCATATGTTCAACGGCTTCAGAAGAAATATATATTTTCTCACCAGTTTTAATCGGAACTCGAATAATCTGCTTAGATGAAAACTTTGCTTCGAATCCTTTAGCGATACTGTCGATTTGTTGTTTTGTGAAATAATTATTTGATTTTGAACCCGCTTTTTTTTTTGTATTGTGTTGAGTTTTATATGTGTGCTCTTCGAGAACATACCCCAATGGCTTAATGAGAAAGATTTTATCATCGATATTATGAATGGTGATTAAAAAAATATCCGATAGTAAGGGGATCGCGGTATAATGCTTCTTTGATTTTAGATATTGAAACGTTTCGTATAAATCGCTGTTATGGATATTAAAATCAAACAAAATCATTTGTGTATCGTTATTTTCAACTAAAAACTTAGAAAGTACAAACGATGTCGCAACGGTGGTTTTTCCAACCCCACCTTTGCTAGAACACATAATGTATAAATTAATTTCTTTTGCTAATTGTTCAATTTCCATTTGCTTCACCTTAATAACTTCAAGTTATTTCTTTAAATTAAAATGTTATCTTTTCGAATTTCGCACCATTTTTTGATGATAGAGTATGTGAAAAGCTTTACAATCATCAAACTCGCTATAAAGATAAAAATAATCCAAATTTTCAAGTCAAATAATTTTAATATAAACGTAGTTACGCTTGATATGAGAAAATAAAATAATTGTGAAACCCGTTTATACACCCACAGAATGGATTCATAACTTTGGTTGGTCTTTTTTAGGAGCATCTCAATTTCAGACACTAAAATAGAATCTGAAGTGTCATACCGCTTCTTTTTCACAATTCGATGATTCGTTATGTACTCCTTTATTTTATCTTGAAGTCGCTTAATTTTTTGCTTTTCTTCATGTTCAAAGGTAAACATTTGTATCGAAGTAAAAAATACGAAAGCAATTAAAATGGGTAATTGCAAAATCGTGAATCCGAGTGAATTGAAAAATGTTACTAATTGTTGATTTTGGATAAATAACGACAAATTTAAATTTAAATCTGAATCGAACTCGTAATATGTCTCAACGGTTAAATAAAAGATCAGAGCAACTAAAATCATGAACATCCATTGAGAGATTTGACTGTGATATTTTTTTTCTTCATATTTCTTACCATCAGACGCTTGGTCGCTTTCATCTTCATTGAAATGGTTTTTAGCGTTATCGAAGAACGATTTTAACGAAGTATATACAATTAGTAACATAATTATTCCAATTGATGAAAACATGAAGAAGATCGCCTTTCGAATCTTAGAAATTTCATATATTGCGGTTGGGGTCATATCTGGGAGATTTTGCAAATCTAATGTATATTTTCGCAAAAGAAATGACAGGAATATAAATCCGATAAAAATAAAAATAAAAGTACCGAGATGGCTTGTAATTCGCTCCTCTAAATTGCTGATAATATTTGTTAATTTCTCCCCCTTTCCAAAGGTGAAAGCGCGCAAACCTCTATCGCGTGAATTCGTTTGAGTTTGAAAACCCTTATTTTTCCCCTTTTTCATTTTTCGATTTTCAGCCTCGATTTCCCGAAACGTTTTTTGAGCTTCTTCTTGAATTTTCATCATCTCCGTGTTATATATAACCTCATTTGAATTTACGCACACATTTTATAAACAAAGTGTGTAAATTTCAATGGAATTATATCTATAATGCAAATATTTTGACAATATAAGGTTTTGTATTCTCCATTACATCTATTGATAACAAAATTTGGTTAAATTCTTCTTCTCATTCACGTTCGGAAATTAAAATCCATTATCTTTTAAAGATTAAAGAAATGTACTACTCCGAATTAATAGTTCATTTAAAGTTATGATTTCCAGAATTGTCGTTTTAATAGTTGCGCACACCCAAATCCATTTTATTCGATGAATGATTATCAAATGCAATGAGAACCATTGTTGGAAAATCAGAATGGAACAGTCACTATTATTACAAGCCACAACGTATATTTCAGAGGAGAATATTCAATGAATCCATCGAAAAAGAAACAAAAAAAGTTCAGTTTTGTCTTGATCAACTCAAAGAATATCAATTTATTCAGCATACCAAGTATTCCATCGATAAATTTCTTCAGTTTCGCGAACTCGTTCATAAAAATTTTTATATCATTTGGACGGCGATTAATCCGCCGATGGAGCATCTTCTTTTTGCAATTTCGGAAATCACGCAACCAAAAAATATACTCGGTTTGGGAGTGTTCACGGGGAATCCGGTTGCATGGTCCTTCGGGCCTGCTATTATGCATTCGTATATCCCGGAATCGCTAAAAGCAGTGGAAATGGATCCGAAACACGCACAAAAGGGGCAAGAAAATTTCGATAAAATAGCCACAGACCCAAAGGTTGAATTTCTATGCGAAAATGGATTCGATACGATTCCCGGATATCCAGATTGTTCAATTGATTTACTCTATTTGGATGCGAACGGCTACGATCCCGCAACGAAACGAAATTCCAAGAACATCAATTACAGTTTCCTAAAAGAAGCCTATCCAAAGCTGAAATCGGGCGCAATTGTATTGTGCCATAACGCCTTTCAACCGAGTTTTCGAAAAGAAGCGAAGATGTATTTGGAGTTCACCGAAGATTCCAATTATTTTAGTCGGACGGCGACAATCGCTATTGATGAGATGGGACTAGAGTTTTCAATTAAAAAATAGCAGAATGTAATCCCGCAGATATTCTCTGCGGCATGCGAAAAGATTCGCTTTCTTTTCAATTATTTAACGGTAATTTGAGAACGCTCAGAACCCATATTAATAAAAGATTACGTGGATATTCTTCCCTTAGAATGATATTTCAAGATTTATTTTCTTCGATGGATCTTCTTTCCACCACCATCTTATTCATTCAGTTTTTGATCGATCTGCTGATTTTGGTTAAAATAATCCGAGAATTTACCAAGAGTCGATTAACAACACTGATATATTTCATGTGGTCGTTCGGGATGTTTGTGGTTGCGGATTTCTTGATTTTTCTATTTTCGGTGAGAAACATCCGTGGCTTCATGGCTGAAGTCTTTTTATTACCGGCTAATAGTATGTTTTCGATGGTTGGCTATTTTCTTCTTCTCTTATTCTTCACAACCTTTGATGAAGAAAATGTGTTAACCCGGAAAAACGTGATCTTAGGGGTACTCATTGCAATGGTAATTTCTTCTACCTATTCAAATTCATTTATGATTTCATTGCTTTACGAGGAGCATTTTCAAGGGTTCACATCAATTACTCAGTTCGATCCGGATAATCTCACGAATACGGTGCTATTTCTGTTGATGGGCTTTTATTTAAATATTATTGCAATTTTCGGCTTGGTGATCTTGCAATTTATAATGATAGCCCGGCTCATAAATAAAAAAATGAAACGAGCGAAAAATCCCGTGGTTCAAAAAATCATGAAGCGGATGCATCGACATGTGTACCTTATTCTTTTCGGAATTTTTCTTTCAGGTGTTAGTATTATCGGAAATCTTTTGGTTTTAATTGGATTTTTCATGATTTTCTGGATTTATCTGAACTCGGGAATTCATATTTTTCAAGAGGAAGGGTTACGTAGATTGATGATTATTGATAACGCGGGTTTACCGCTCTATTCTTATTTGTTTAGCGGGTTTGAAGGGAAAGAAATGAGCGATCAGCAGTTCGAAAATGAGGAAATGATGTTCTCCGGCGCCTTGAAGGCGATTTCATCGCTTTTTGCCGAGTTGACCGGTGCCAATCAAACGCTTAAAGAGATCATTTTGGATAAAATTGTCCTTCTTGTACAACTTTCGCCCACAAAGGATAAAATAGTAATTCTGTTTTGTGATCGGGCCACCAAATTCCATCGTGAAGCAATCGAGCATTTTACCGATACTCTATTTAAGGAAGTTCCCGTTTGGTTAGAAAATCTAAGAATTTCTGGAGAAAACGAAACCAGGATTATTAATTTGATTGATAACTATTTCGGGCTTAGGAATAAAAACATGAAAAAAGTTTTTGATAGAAACATTTAAAAAAACAACAAGGGATAGGGCAATTCCCAACGAATATCCACAGCATATTCTGAACGTGGATAACTCGGTTCACGCAGTCTTTTTTTCAGCCTTTTTTTTGCATGTTTACATTTAAAAAAAGCCTAAACATAAAAAAACGCCCAATAAACGTATCAAAATAAATTTCACGGGATATGGGAATTCCCAACGAATATCCACGTGCTAGACAGAACATGGATAATGCCGTGAACAAAAACGATTCTTCTGGACATTTTATGTTAAGAGAGAGACGGATTTTCCGCAGATAATCGCAGAGTTGGCCTTTTTTAAACCTTTTCTTGTTTGGCGAATATGCTAATTATTTATATTCCGCCTAAACTTTTTTCGACTAAACATTATATTGTTTGAAGGGCTTATATATGCTCATCAATTCACACGAGTTCTATGCATTCGATTCACATTTCATCGGGATCATATTCGGAATGAATTGCAATCTCAGATGCAAGTTGTGCTATGTAGATTTTTCCCAACCAAACACGATTGAAGATATTGATTCAGATCAGATAATAGATTTTATCGATAAATACGATTCGGCGGTTGGGTTAGATGGAATTTGGTGGTGCGGATATGGTGAAGTCTTCGCAGATCCCAATTTTATTCCGCTGATTAATCGGATCGGTCAATGGTTTCCGCATATCCGGCATTCCATTCAAACGAATGGAACCATTCTCAAAGGGATGGATGCGGTCACATGTTGGAAAAACATTTCCGAAATCGCCGTGTCCATAGATGGACTTGAAGAATTTCACAATTCAAATCGGGGGCCGGGGATGTTTCAAAAAGCAATAAAATTTCTCGAATTTATCGCACCTCTTGTGAATACAATCAAAATTCGGTCAATTGTAACCAAACAAAATCTTGAAAGCATACCGGTCTTATTTCAACAACTCAAGTCAATGTTCCCAAATAATCGCTTAAAATTCTCGCTGATTCCGCTCCTAACCGAAAATGATAAGAAGTCTGGGCCTTATCATTCCAATAATTCGAAACCGATACCAAACGAACAGTTCACAGCCATTTCGGTTGGTGAAATTAAGAAATATCTAGCGACTATACAAGGTTTGGATGTGCAATACGAGATCGAAACGCATGATTGTCATTTTGTGAGTTTAACATTAATGAAATCGGAAATTTATGCTTGTTGCGAATCATATTACAAAATAGGGTCTGTCAAAGATGGAATTGAAGATATCTTGGACAATGTTAAAAAAGCGGTTTGCACGAGATGCGGAAATTGTAGGTATGCGCGATTTAATATGATTTCTTCGAATGTTCAATCCGATAATAATCCAATAGGAACCATGTCGATTTCAAACCAATTGATGTAAACGTGAAGATATCCTTTTTCTTTTTTCGATTAAAAAATGTCGTCTATAGCGTTGTTCAACGGAGTCATAAAGCGGAAAAACCGGCAATTGAGCAAAAAAATAAGTAAAATATAACACTCAACCGGAAAATGTGAGTTTCCCAAACTTATCCTTATATTTTTTGGTGGAAGCACCTTCGGAGACCTCCACAAATCCATCTTCTGCCATTTCCTCCAACGCTTTGACCACAGCGGGCCACGACACATCCCTCATCTCTTTCTTATCCATCAATTCATCAAAACTCATCGTTTTTGTCTTTACCTTTGAAAAAGCCTCTTCAATCTTCGCTTTCGCTTCTTCAATTTCATCCTGAGTTAACTCATCTTCGGTTTTATTTTTGCTGTAAAGAACATAATCGAGATGCTGAATTCGCTTCAGTATGGATTGTATGGTTCCTAAATCAACTGCCGACGGTGATGCGGGGGGCGTTTGCGCTGCAGGTTTCGGTTGCGATGTTAATGCCTTTACCGCATTGTCAAGCTCCGAAATCTTTGTTGTTAATTCTTTCATTCTGTTTTCCAAATTCGTGATCCGGTTTTCCATTTCGGGAGGAATCTCCGCCTTTGCGGAACTCTTTTTCGGTTTCGGTGCCGATGCAGAAATACCTAATCCTTCCAACTTTTTATTCAATTCCTCTTCGGGCAAGCCCAATTTCATAATCGCAGAAATCGAATCTGCTTTCTTTGCTCCCGGTTTCACACCCAATGCTTCACAAAGAGATTTCAATTCAGCGACTTTTAAATTATTCAAATCCATGGTGATCTATTGAAGAATTGGGCGAAACACCATATATATGTTGCGAAAAGATTCTTGTGAGATAAATAGAAATGAATTTTGAGTGTTCCGTTGTATTTTAAAAGATTTGGCAATGATTTGAATTGTTTTGGAGGAACCAAAGATAATTGAGGTGGTAAAGAGTTTTTTCGCGATCTTTAACATAAAAGTGATAAATAAAATAATATTCTCATACACAGACCAGTTTATCTTTCCGGTAGAGAATTTTAGTCTTCAAAAATATTTTAAAATCAGCATGAATAAGCTTGAACAATGGACAATCGATTACAAAGATTTTATAATAGGAATCAAAACTGGTTCGGATACCGAAGAAAAAATAATCATTCGAATTATAGGACTACCGGCGGAAAAAAACACAGAATATAAAATCCAATTACAACAAATTTAGAATTCAAAACATCAAAAGCGAAAAAAGTTCATGGAATGGCGGAATAATATGTAAAATAACTCTTTTTTCTTCCGATAATTAAGCCCGCTTTCTCCAATTTTCGTAGATGATGCGCAATGGTTGCTT
This sequence comes from uncultured archaeon, assembly GCA_964623665.1. Taxonomy (GTDB): domain Archaea; phylum Asgardarchaeota; class Lokiarchaeia; order Sigyniarchaeales; family Promethearchaeaceae; genus CAZUTM01. The sequence continues at coordinate 4,306 of CAZUTM010000017.1, read as the reverse complement.
CATTTTTTTCGAGAATCGATGCAATCGCGCAGTTACAGAGTTCTCCTTTTAATATGAGATGATATATCAATAACCCGATTTCATTAGCTAATGCTTTGTGCTTTTCCAATTCTTGTGTAAATTTTTTATTTTTTCTAAGTTCCTCAATCATGGCTTTATTTTCCTCGATAAATTGGTCCGCTTTTTTATCGATTTCAAGCGCATTCAAGAATCCTTGGATTGCATTTTCTTTCATATTTTTTTAAAACGAAATTTTTTAAATAAATTTAATGGGATTTAAAATAAATCAAAATATTTTTATTTGATTTGAATTTTATCAAATTAGATTCGTTCTTTGATCCGGTATTGATCGACCTCTTTTCAATGGTGAGCCTATGTCTGAAGAAAATCAAATATATGTTTTGGGGCCCAAAAACCCATGTCAAAGATGCACCGCAACCAAACAGTTGGTCGCGGATTTGCTTGCTAAAGAGTTTCAAAGTAAGAAGATCAAAATAGAACCCCTTGAATTAACGGCAGCGGAAACGGTAGCGAAATTCGGCGTACTAAAAAGCCCGGCAGTAGTAATCAATAACACGATCGTTTCGGAAGGTGAAATCCCCAAAAAGGATTATTTATTGAAAGCCATGAAGCAATTATTGAAATAATAACGAATATTTAGAAAATATTCGGAGAGACACGGGAAATCACGCAGAGCCTTGTGTCTTGTGTCGTTTTTGATGATTCCGACAATGCTGACAATGCTCAAATCCTCATTGATTCGAACGGGTTTGAACCACTGATGTTGATTGTTTTTTTGGAAGAAAAGATTTATTGGTGATTAAATGGAAAATTCTCAAAAAATCGATGAAAATGAAACAAAACAGCGAATAAGGGAACGAATACGCACGTATCTCATCATCGGACTCTTTATGGTCATCTTTGCGGCTTTCATTAATTATCGGATCGGTCTTCTGACCAATCCTCCGCCAAGTAACGTTCCGGATTATGCGCAATATTCTTGGTATGCTATTCCTTTTATTTATATCTATAATTATGTGAAATCTGCGGGAATCAGCTTGGCGTATGCATTCGCATTAGGTGGTATAATTCAAGAGTTCGTTCCGCAAGATGCGATTAAAAAGTGGTTGAATAAAAATCGGCTTTCAAGCTATTTTATTGCTGCCGCGATTGCTCCGATCTTTATTACATGCAGTTGCTCGGTCGTACCTATTTATGTTGGATTGTTGGTAGCGGGTGCAAGCATGGGTGTTGTGATGACCTTCTTTCTGATGGCTCCCGCGGCGAGCTTTATAACGCTGTTATTAACCGGAGAATATTTAGGATGGGACCTCAGCCTTTACCGGTTGCTATTTTCTTTCATTGCGGCAGTTATATGCGGAATTTTATTTGATAAATCCAAATTCGGTAAAGATTTGGAAGAAAAATACCGAACCATGCAAGTGGGTACAGCGAAGCGATTTGAAATGAAAAGGACCTTTGATGACCGAATTTACAAAGCGGGGCAAAACGGGCTCTATTTGGTCAAAAATATATTGCCGCTTTTAACGCTGGGACTCGTCATCGTTTCATATATTGCTGCTTATCTTCCCGAGGAGATTATAACGCAATATTTCATGGGATTTTGGGGCATTTTCTTCGGCGCATTGCTTGGTGGACCCGTATATACGCCAGCATTGGTTGAAATCGTTCTTACGAAAAGCCTTTTAGATAAAGGCATGCAGAGGAGTTCAGCGTTGGCATTTATGATGGGACAGCCCTATGATTTCGTGTCAATTCCTCCAAATGCGAAATATTTTAAATGGCAAGGAGTGGTGCTTTATTCTGTGGTATTTTTCTTAATGTCCATTGTGGCTGGCGTAGTTTATTCATGGATATATGGAATTCCGTTGTAATTTCATTTGCCGGGATTTTTTTGTTTTCTCAAATTTGAGGCCCGAAATGGGTGGGCAGATGCTTTTTGAAGTCACTTTTCGGAAATTTCCTTCAAGTATCCATTCCGGCCCACCGTTCAAGTATCCATTCCGGCCCACCGTTCAAGCATCCATTCCGGCCCACCGTTCAAGCATCCA
>CAZUTM010000017.1:0-2134 GCA_964623665.1 uncultured archaeon | reverse complement strand
ATCCATTCCGGCCCACCGTTCAAGCATCCATTCCGGCCCACCGTTCAAGCATCCAACCGATTTATATACCATACAACTTATCCATTTCACGCTTCTTCCGCAACTCTGCTAACAGCTCAGCCCGATTTTCTTTAATTGTTTTCTTTAACAATGTTCCTTCATAGACCACCATTGCAAAAGTCACTGTCCCTATCAGTAAAAGCGAAAATAAGGACATTAAACTCCAGAAAAGGCCATTCCGTTTCGTTTTTTTCTTTTTACTTTTAATTCCATTGCACGCGGCGTTATTATATCTTGTTTGATTGTTTGCATGATGGTTCCCGGTACCTTTATTGTTGCTTTCGGTTTCTTTCACGATTTTCCTCTCCTATTTTGATTTTAATATAGAATATTCGGATATTTCGCCTTGAATTCCTCCCATGTTTGACAATACGATGGGCCGATGTCTTGGGCCACGATTCTCGGATAGAGATCGATGAGTTTATGATAGATTTCTGTCCACATTTCGACAATTCGGGCCATCCGGTGTTTTTCTATCTCCATAAAGCAATTCCTTCGAAATTCTTGAGCCAGCGAATCATCCTTAAAAAGCTGAACCGTGCGTTCGATGAATTGCTCTTCGGTGTTCACAAGAAACCCCGTTTTTCCATGAACGATCACATCTTCGATCCCCATTGCATTCAAACCGATACTGGGCGTGCCTTGTGCCATTGCTTCGAGCAGCACCAATCCTTGAGCCTCCACCTTACTCCACAACGTGGTCACATCTGCCGCCGCGTAATAATCAAGCACTTCGTGATCCGGAACGAACCCTGCCATCGTCACCGCATCTTCAAGCCCCAAGTCGCAAATCATGGTTTCCAGTTTTTCCCTAAGGGGCCCGACGCCAACGATGAGGAAATGGCTGTTCGGGACTCTTTTGTGAATCTCTTTAAATGCCAACAGAATCTTATCTTGATTCTTTTCGGGGGCCAAACGCGACAAATACATAAGCACCTTTTTATCGCCCAAATTATACTTCGACCGAACCCGTTCCGGATGCCCTTTTTTAAAATACTTGTCTTCGATACCGTTTGATAACGCAAGGATGGGCTTTTTAAAGCCTTGATACATAATAAACCGCTTTTTCGAAGGCGTGGGCACTACCCGGAGATCGAATTGATTATAAAGCAAAGGTTCGTAGACCCAAAACAGCCGGTTAAGAACGGCCGCGCCCACCTCTCCAAAAATATCCTTCGTGTAAAAGAATAGCGGGCTATGGGCCGTAATCACCTTCGGAACATGAATCATCCGAGCCCATGCCCATGCATAAAAGCCCATCCCGCAAGGCGTTTGGGCGTGCACCACATCAATTTCTTTCGACTCTTTTCTCATTTGAGACGTGATGATTTCAGGAATCGGAATAGGAAGGTTAAATTGTTGGCTGTAGGGCGGCTTGAACGCCATAAACTCGTGGAAAAACATATTTTTAGCATTTTTATAATCATCTTGCCAATTGGAAGGTTTGCTGGGAGCATACACATGCACTTTGTGTCCATACTTTGCAAGTGCAAATGCTAATTGTCTGCTCGCTTTTGATGTGCCGTTGATTTCGCTAAACATGGAGGTGCACATCGCAATTGTTAGGGTTTTATTCCGCGCCATAAAGAGACCTCAATTTCACGCCTTTGCATCTGAAAATCGTTCTTTGTTTTTATGCTTTTCATTCACAGATTTATCCAAAACGAATTCGAAATCTATAAATTTGTTGTTAATTTCTTTAATCGATATTTGAATTGTGCGGACACCGTGCAGTACAATCAGATGTTGCCAAATCGATCGCTCAACATCAAAGAGCCAATCAAGACTCTCACCGGATAGATCTTCAGATCGCATCAATCGCATAACTCCGTGGAGTTCATTTGCATCAATGATTTCGATGTTCGCTTGATCAATCACTTCAAGGATTAATTTCAATTGATGGAGCGCATTGGGAAATTCGATTTTTTCTGGGATGGGATACCGCTGTTGATGTGCTTAAAAAAGGCACGCGAACGTTTGTGTCGGATACGTTCTTCATTACAAACAGTAATGGATTCTGTGTCGGTGATCTGTGTCTCGATGGTGCATGATGAGGTGTTTCACGAGCATTGCT
>CAZUTM010000016.1:26670-47334 GCA_964623665.1 uncultured archaeon | reverse complement strand
AAGGTAAGAATTATTTAAAAAAATGGGGTGGTTTCATAGGTTCGAAATAGTCCCTTTTTTAGGAAAAAAAGAATTTTTTTATGTAATATTATGGGGCGAAAGCCGATAAAATTAGAACTAATAAAACATACAAGAAAATAGGCATATAAACTACGTATATTACGACTTTTATTGGCTTGCTGTTTACTCCGTATTTGATCAGATTTACCACAACATATAATGCAAAAATTGCGACAAAAATCAGAAATCCGCGTAGAAATAACGATCCTTGTGTTGTTCCTTCGACATAAGCAATATCGGGACTCAATAGCAAGAAGACCAGTTCACCAAGCGACCAAATAATCAAATTTACAAATAGAAAGAAAGATTGAAATAAATTCTGAGTTTTCATCTTGAAATTAATTCCTTCGGAGAATGATCTTTCTTTTATTTTGAATATCCAAGTAATAAACGATTGAAATCCCGCACCCAAAAGCAAAGCAAACGCTTCAATAAAATTAGGGTTGGCTTCTAAAGCAACAATCGAATAAATAACAACCTTAAGGAGATAAAAGATGACACCAATAACGAAATAATAGAGAAATAATATGATTATAGCCCACCCCAAGAGAAATGCAGAGTTTTTTTCGACCGATCTTCCGATTAAAGAATTAGAATATCTCAAAGGTTTAAGAAATTTCCGTGCAATTGTTTTTATTGCAACATGTTGGCCTTCCAGTTTTTGCTCATATTCACCAATTGCTTCTTTGTTCCATTTTACCGAGATAATACCGATTATGGTGAAAACAATCAAATTGAGCACATCAAAGAGTATTCCAAAGCCCATAAAAGAAATTAGAAGCCAAGGAATATATGTTTTATTTGTATTGATATTCTTGCTTGTGAAAAGGAATAAAAGAAATTAATGAGTATAATGATAAAATCGAGGCTTTCTATCACACGAAAACTAAAAAAGATAAAAAATAACAGAACGAAATAAGAATTCAATCGCTTTAAAACAATATAATAATAAAAATGGCAATTATAGCGAGATATACCATCAATCCAAAGAGTGCTGCAGCAATAGGGCGATTTAATTCGACCAATTTGCCGAACAGTAAGATAGAAAAAAAGATATCGAATGATTGAAATAATAAATGGAGAATCAAAAACATCATCCCAGTATTTTCGATGGAAATCAGCGGAATAATTGAAAAGAACGCAAAATTGTTTGGGGTCCCAGAATTCGAGTTTATTAAAAGATCTTGATATGGTTGAATCAAAGAACTAAACACCAAAGAGATGCCGGTTAAGATGCTTAAAATCATTGGAATCAAATAATTGAATAATCGGGCTTTGAATTGCTCCGCTCTAATTGCATCTAATTTCTCTCTCATCAGATTATTATGATTCTTTAAGATTTCTAAAGCGTTTATTATGATAGTTTCGGCGTTTTGACTATTAATATCCATTACAGAATCGAATAGTTGAGCTATCGGTAAAATCGTCGCAGATGGAAAGAGTTGAGAAATTTTGATTTGATAATAGCACGGCAGAGCGGAGATATACGAATTTTGGTTGAGTTTTAATTTCAGATTTTCAAGAGTTTTGATCAAGGCTATTTTTGGCGTATAATGAACTAAATGTTTAGAATAAAGAAGCCCGAAATCGATAAATCGATCCAATTCATTAAGATCTAAGGAACTGAAAGAACTTCCGATTCCAAAAAGCTTAATTGAATTCGTTTTCAAACGTAAAAATTGATAATAAACAAGGATTATAAATATTACGTTCACCGCGATCAATTCTTCGAGGGTTATGACACGCAAGACCGTTAAATAGGTGATCCCTATTGGAATAATCGTTCCGGAAAAAAAGAACAGACTCAGCGATGTATCCAATCGTTTATTTTCTTCTTTTATTCCGGACATGGTTGTTGATTCAAAAAAACGATCAGAGTGAAAGCCTAAAGCAGATTGCGAGCAATAATTTTTAAAATAGGATGAGATTGGAGAGAAGATAGGTGGAACATGCAGAATTGCTGCCTTGGGTGAAATTCCGAATGCTATTTGATTGGATATTTTTAAAAACATAGTTTTAATATTGTTTTCAAAAAATGGATAGTACGGGGCCATTTTTAGGAAATGAAGCAAAGGATCTTGATTCTTTGGGAGCGAATTTTCCAAAATTTGCAGATTCATATCGATAAAATATAAGACTTGCTCCGAATCTCTTTGGATTTTTCGAATCTCGTTTTCTATTAAATTCTTAAAAAAAAAATAAGCTGGATAAAAGATCAAACCAGATATCAAGAGATACGTATGATTTTGAATGAATAATTTTATGATTGGATTGAATAAAAGAAATATAACAAACGAACACATGACCGCCACAAGAGCGTTTATTTTTTCTGGAATATCAAAAACCGTTTCAATCAAAGGTAGTGGTTTTTGGATATTTAGCCCCGTGGTGATATATACTTTTTTAACTTTCATGCAAATATAGAGATATATTTTTGCCAGTGGAGATAAGTATTCGCTTGAATCATTTTCTTCGCGATCTATTCTTGAGATTTTAGTTTTGTATAACAATGTTATCGTCCTCCTTTATTAAGATTAATAATTTATTTGCATCCAAGTTTTCAAGTAAAAATACGTTAAAACTATATTCCGCGCTTAACATAATACAGAGATTTGTTTTATTTATATAAATTTCCCCGAAGATTGTAATTAATGACCCTTTCCCGGATCGGTTGATAGATTCTGAATCATTTTCTTGGCAATAACTCATTTTCCATCGGTAATTTTGATTGAATCTAAATGTTATATTCATTTGTGAAGAATTATGAAGGCTTATTATACTCGAATTGAAGTTTGAAATTTCCGTTATAATTTCCAAAGCATATAAGTTCATACGTTCATTATCTCTCAACTTGGATTGTTCATCGAATAATCTATCCATAGCAGGGCTTAAGAAGACAAGGAAAGAGCCGACTAGCGCTAGAGAAAAAATTATGGATAGCATTTTGTCAACGATTTCAGACATTTTGCTTTACCTCCTTTCGTTTCAATTGAACATTAATTGTAATTGATTTATTTTTGCAATTTTCATTTTGAAGTTCGGAAATATATGATTGAATCTCATTTTGAACCCGTTTATCATCCATTATATAATATTTCGAGAGTTGAGCGATGGATTTACATTGTATAAGAGAGGTGTCTTCAATGTAACATTGTTTTTCCGGCAAATAACGATAAATGTAATTGATTTTCGGATTATCATTATTATCAATTGCGATTTCGGAAATTGATACGAGTTTTCTTTTCTGATCAATTTTTTTCATAAACACCAAAATTCCCAAATCGTTTAAACATTGTGGCGTGATTCCAAAATGCACGACCCAACGATTTATCAAAGAATCGGGATCTTTAGCATGAATGGTTTGAAATCCAACTAGACCCACAGAGAGACAATGGAACATCGCCTTAGCTTCTTGTTCGGTAAGAATCTCTCCCAAGTAAATTAAATCGGGAGATCGATGCAATAAATTTTGTATTTCGGAAGATTTTGTATGCGAAAGCGCGTGATGATCTTTGATGACTATACGTGTAGAATCTAAGGGCTCCTCATTTACATGATATTTTAATTGGTGGAAGCGCTCTTTGTCTAATTCAAGGCTCTCAAAAGTTTCCTCAATATAAATCTTTCTGAACCAACTTGGGGTATAAGAATCCAAAGCATTGAGTAATGTGGTTTTTCCGGAATCCGTTTCGCCCGCCACAGTAATATTAATTCGATGTTTTACACAGAATATTAAAAATCCTGCTAATTCATAGGAAAGACTACCCAATTCTATTAATTCGGACAATTTGAACGGCATCCTTTTCATTTTTCTAATATCGAAACAAATATTTTGATGGAGGGGCGACCGATCAAAAGAAAAACGACAGGTAAACATCGAATTAGAAATCGTATGGATTAATTTGCAGTTGACATAATCAAATCTCAAATTGCCATCCACTTGAACATGGGTTATCAAAGCATTTAGTTCAGCAGATTCAAGCTTATAAAAGGTTCGACAACGACCATGAATTCGATGATTTAAATACAAATAATCATTTTCCGCATCGCAAAATATTTCTTCGACATTGTCATCCAAGAGAAAAGGAAAAATGGTTGGAATTTGAAGCGCTTTCATGCTCAATCTCAATATTAGACAAGGAAGAATTTCAAATCCGGGTTTAATTTTATTTATGATCAAAAAGCGAATTCTGGCGTTCAAATCATCCAATAAATCGTTAAAGCGCTTAAAGGCTACACCCGGAGTTGTTTTAATCTCCTTAATAATAAAATCTCCGATATTATCTAAGAACTCCTTCTGATCATCCGGAATTACGAAATTTATTTGATAAATTTTTTCTTCATACGAGGGAATCGCATAAATAGAAATATCATATTCCAAATCCCGACCAACCTTATAGGTCGATAATATTTCCCCTTTATCTAACAAACTCTCCGCAAATGAACTATGATTTTTGTTTTCCTCAACAGCGGATGAAAGTATGCAAAAAATGATATCTTTCTCTGTAATTATTCGAGAAAAATCGAAAACTTTGCTTAAAATGTCATACAATCCGGTTTCTTGAGAAATTTGAAACACTTTTTTCGACCAATCGCTCATGAAATTCATGCAATTCATACACTTCTTAATCATTTTCGATATTTTATTATTCAAGGCTAAATGCGAAATCCACAAATTTAAAGCAGTTTTGGTTAAGCACAGAATCGAATCAGCCTTAATTGAGACCAAATGAATAAAGAATTCATTGATAGGACAATAAGAAGAAACTGAAAAACATTTTTTTGTCGAAATCCTCAAATAATTTTTATCATCCCTCAAAAGTGTAGCGACCTTGGAATAAAAATTTAGCAGCGAGACCACTCTGACGTTCCCTGCTAAATATTCCGCAGAATCATTAATCACATAACCGAAATCTCCGCATTCTTTAATCAACCGAAAAATTAACTCTTCTACACGCATACCTTGATCTCCATAGTTAAAAATATAATTACCACGAACATTGCGGATCCGTTGTATTTAAATAATCCGGTCGGGAAGTCAAAAAGGAGTGAAAAATATGAATTCAATTTCAAAGAAGAATCACAAATCGAAATTTAAATTATGGTGGCTAACTATAAAATCGATTAAGGATAACGAGAAGGCCGGCTCTGTGGTAGAATATGCACTCATTTTAGGCTTCGCACTTCTCTTGTTTATTGTAATTGTGGGAATCGTTCTATCGATTGTTGATATGATGGAAACTCAATTTAATGAATTATTTAATGCAATCTAAAATTCGGAAAATCGGCAAACACTGTACTCACCTCCTCGCTAGCGCCCTCAGTCAGGGGGCGCCAGCCCTCTCTCATTTTCTTTTTTCCACGCAATCTTTCAGATACATAACATCCGCATAATATCAAGAGATATAATCGAATGAATCACACCAACCATAGAGCATGTCAAACGAAGAAAAGAATTCGATTGAATTGGAGTTATACGAGATGGGACTCCCGGGTCAATTGGTAGGCAAGGAAGTGGTGGATAGTTTGGCCCGAAAAGTAGGTGTAGTGCGGAGCGTTAAGATACGCTTCTTTCCTCTTCATGTAATGGTAATTATCAAAGGTTTGGGAGTGGAATTCTCGGTAAACGGAACGGATATCGAAGCTATCAGTAAAACAATCGTGAAGCTGAACAAACCGGCAAAACAAGCGAATGAAATCGAGATCGATGATGTCTATCGACTTAGAGATGAAATCTATGCGGAAATGAAAACCATCTTTGCCAAGATCAGAACCTGATCGGATCTATATTTTTTCTTGCGATTACAATTATTTTAATCAATGATAATCACCGAATCATGATTAGAAAAGATATTTTTGATCTGCTTTAAAAATTGAAATAAGATGATATAATTATTCGCAATAATCTCGATTATTTTAAAAGGAGTGATCTCAAGACGCCTTAAATTTTTTTAATTCGCGATTTCCATACAAGATTTGGGAAGAATATTGATGAATCTGATTGAAAATCTTGCTGTGAAAAAGAGATTGTTCAAAGATGAAAGTGTGTTCGAGCTTTCATATATTCCGAAACAGATCTTATACCGGAATGCCGAACTCGAGTTGCTTTCAAGCATTTTTCATTCTGTGGTAGAACGACCCTTTTTCATCTCACGCAAAGTGATCATTCAAGGACCTGTGGGCGTGGGTAAAACCTTGACCACGAAAGTTTTCGTAAATAATCTGGAACAAGCAATAACAATCAGAAGCTTGAATTTCAAGACATTTATAATTAATTGCAGGCAATCCGGTACGGCTCACCTCATATTAGGCACCTTATTAACCGGGTTAGGAAAAAAAATAAAATCTAGAGGTATGTCACCACACGAACTATTTGAAGAGCTCGTGGATACCTTGAAAAGGCTTAGAATTTATTTGATTTTAGTTCTTGATGAATTACATTACATAAACGAGGGAAAATTCCCGCTTATATATTCTCTCTCAAGGATGACGGAACATAGTGGAGATGGCAAACAATATATTTCAATTATCGGAATTGTACGCAACATTTCGTTGGTCGGAAATCTGGACGCTTCTACAAAAAGTACACTTCAAGAAAATATAATTACATTCAGAAAATACACGAATTCCGAAATCTATTCAATTCTCGAACAACGAACTACATTAGGATTGGAGCAAAAAGTCGTTTCAAAGAGTCATCTCGAATTAATCACTAAAATGGTAGAAAAAACAGGCGACATAAGAAAAGGCTTAAATATTATAAAGAATGCGGTCTTAATTGCCGAATCTAAAAATGGATCTTATATCGAACTCGAAGATCTTATGAACGCTTTTGACTCCGAAAGTGAAAGTGTAAGTGAAAATCTTTTTAAAAATGCCACAACGAATAAAATTGCAAGTTTGCTTGGCTTAATCCGAATCCTAAAGCGAAAAAATGATTATAAAATCAATTGGGATGAATTATTAGATGAAATAAGCATTGTTTGCAAGCAATATTCAATTAAGAAAGGAGATTCTGCTTTGATATTATTTGATCTCAAATCCGTGCACAAAGCGGGATTTATAAAGTTATGTCCGGAAGACAATACAGATTTTAAAAACATGAGCGTTTCTCTTGAAAATCCGGCGCTATTAAAATTTGAAGCGGTATTTCAAGAACAATTAAAAAAAAATGAAAAAGATGGTTTAAAAAACAATTAAAAAGGTGCAAAACATGATTGTAGAAGAAGAGGAATCGACAGAAAATGTTGAATTGACAGAAAACGACTTGGATTTTGAAAATATTCTCTCCTCAAGAGGAAGGGTCAAAATCTTGAAATTATTAGCGCTGAATATTGAAATGAATATCTCCAGAATCATGGAAGAAACGGCCCTAAATCATACTTCAGTGATTAGCCATCTTAATTATTTGGTTAAAATCGGATTTATTCAAGAGAAGAAATACGGTCGGATCAAAATTTATAGATTCAGAGAGGAAAACTTAAAGGCAAAAGCATTACAGAATTTAATCAAATTTTGGCAATCCTGAAAATATTCATTTTTTTCTAAATTTATCAAAAGTTGATTTTTCAAGCGCAACATAAAACAGAAACGGTTTTTTGAAGCATGCACATATTATGTGAAAAAATTTAAATTGTAAAATGCCCAATTCTAACCATGACCGACCAAGCCTCGGGGACCCTTTTCTCCTTGAACATTTCGAAACCAAAAGTGTATTCGGGCATTTTCCTTGTCTATCTCACCCAAGGCTTGATATATTTTACCTCGCTCTCCGCACTTCCCGCATTTTTCGGACTCTATCCGGAGCTGTTCACAATCACACAGCAAAACATCTTCATTCTGATTGCTAAATCCGCACCCTTAGTTAAGATCGGATACGGTACGCTGATGGATCGCTCGTTAAAGCAATCCAGCGCACGAAAATTCAACCGAAATGTAATTGGATTTTACGCAGCATCGTTGATCTTGATTCTTATGCTTTCGTTTTCAATTTTCAACAGCGCATTTTTTCTCTTCATATTCGCTGTACTCTTTCTCTTGGTTGCGTTTTTCGATGCGTGCGTGGATGCGATTGCGGTGCGATTTTCCGCTGCGGAAAGCAGAATCGGATTGGTCTCTTTTATGAATATTTCCTATTCGCTCGGAACCATGCTTGCCTCCATGGTCTATCTCATCCTTCCCAGAACCACAACCCTGCAGTGGCTTCAACTCGTTATTACCATTTCCTTTGTAGGAATTGTGTTGCTCGGCGCATTAGTGGCGCTGCTAATACTACTAACCCGCGGAACCGCCGTCGCAGAGGCTCAAGAGCTTCAAATACCGCTTGAACCTCAACCGCAAGGTAGCGCGGTCGAAGAAGTGCAATTGATTTCCGGGTCGGTGCCCAAAGCGGAGTATAAGCGAATTTCTCTCTTCATGATAGGATTATTATTTTTAGCGAATATCGATGCATTGGTTGAGATCACCACCGAAAAGTGGATGGTGACTAAATTTGGGCAATCGGGATTCGATCTGATTATCGGCTTTTCATTTAATGCGGCACTTCCTGTGAAAATTGTCCTTCTTATTATTTTATTTGTATTCCGAAATCAAATCATCGGAAAGGAATTGAAGATGCTCTATGTATGCTTGTTTTTATCTTTCATACATTGGGTGTTGATCGGAGTTGTAGATCTGCAAGGTGTTATGGTTTTGATTTTAATTTCACAGTTTGTCGGTGTATTACTGCTTGTGGGGATGAGCGGGTTGATGATGCGGTTTGTTCCGAAGGCTCGTGCCGGAAGCGGGTATCAAGTGCTCACGCTTTGGTATAATATTCCGTTGATGTTGTTGCCTCCGGTGGGAAACTCCTTCTACGGGGTCGTCGGGCACGAGGCGTTGTTTTTCGGTATAGCTTTGGTTATTCTCGCGGTTATTTTTCCGCTATTAAGGAGGTTTGATTCCCTATGTCGGACTCTCCACTTATAAACACATGGAAGCGCATAATTAAGGAATTGGAAGAGAACGTCGGGTTTGCGCCCTATGTGTCCATCGTGGAGATAAAAACCGATTTCGTGGGGAATAAAACAGATTACAACGAGTCCGAACTCCAAGCGGTGAAATATACCGAGGTTCCCAAAGAACATGAGACACAGAAAGAGTTCATACTGGAAATTCATGATTCCTTCTCGAAGGTCGCCGAAGCGTTGGTAGAACGGGAAGCGATTCGAAGTTTTATCCACCCCGCCATCAATAAAAATCCTATTGTATCCTATTTCATTCATACCACCATTCCTTGTTCCGAATATCTATGGTCAAAGATGCTCGACCAGCTCCGGGAGCGGTATATCGAATATGTAAAGCAATATTCGGAACTGAAGATCGGGATTATCCGAAAAGAGACCAACATCCCGTTCGAAAAGACACAGATCCTTCGATTGTTACATGATCTTAATGTTATAACCCCAAGATCGCTTGCGCAGCTGTTTTTCTGGCGCACCATGTTCCTTTCAACCGGAGCCGAATCCTTGGAGTTTCAAGAAGCGGTGATCTTTAAGCATTTGCTCACATTCATGACTCCAAAACACTTCGGATATTCGTTCAAGCAAATTAAAGACGAGATCTTCGAGCAGCAGCAAATTATAAAGATTCCGAAAAAAGTGTTCGATGATGTATTTGCGAGTCTTATAGAGAAACTTGATTTCAGGAGAAGTCTATCCATCAATTGGTCGATCGCTCAGATGTGTCGCTATCTTGTTCTTCTTGACCTCGATCCTGCGTTTGTGGAATCCCGCGTCGAATTTTTCGATTTTTTCGTAAAACCGATTCGGCTTCTCGCCACGTGTTGTCTCTCTCATTGCACGCTTTGCATCATTTTTGCCGATTCTCGGGATCCCGATGCTTCCTATTTAACCTATCTCGGGATTCTGAAGAAAAAAAGGGTAATCGTCGATTTTCAAGCATTCATCGTGGACTCGTACGAAAATTGCATCAATTTGAATTATTTTAGTCATCCGGAGATTCCCATGAAGGTTTTAACCGAGGATATTGTGAAATCGGCCACATTCCATTCCGAATACACCCAATATACTCCGTACATCGACCCGAACCACCGCACGACTAAAAAAGAGGAGGTTCGAACACTCATCGAATTCTTACAGCATTCCCAAATTCAATCGGACACGTTTTATCCGGATATTGCATTCCGAAAATTTCTGGAACAGCTGTCGATTGCGGAGCTCGCGATTCTCTTTGTTTGTATCATGAATCATACCCTTCGACCTTTTACCATGTTTCCTGTGGATAAGCAAACCATTGAATTGCTTCAAGCGGGAATTCGTGATTCGGTGCGAATCTATAAACGATTGGATGCGCGAAGGGAGGAATTGAATGGGTATTTGGAGAGGTATCCTTCGCTGAAAGGTTCTTTGGTTGAATTTCTTGGGGCGACTTTTGCGACGCTGAAGGCGGATATCTCAAATTTTTTTGAGAGCAAATCTACCGGCGCTCAGCGGAGTTTTTCAATCGCGCAATTGAGCGAATGGCTGGAAAACCGACGGACAAGTTATCCCGTATTTATGCAAGAGCACGGGGACTTGATGGATATCTTATTTACCAAAATGATACATCTGCTGATGGAAAAACGCGAGCGGAGTGGGCAAAAAGACCTCCCGCTTTCCAAACGATTCGAGAAATTGTTCGATGAATTATTCGGGGATTTGATCAAATGGATTGTGCTCTTGCGACGAACCGGAATTTCCGTATTATGCAGTCGGTCAATCGACACTGCGGTCAAACGGATTCCGATATTTGAAAAAGTCTCTGAGGGTCTTAAAACCTATCTCGGCTTGGAGAAATCCCAATTCGAAAATAAAC
The DNA here is from genome assembly GCA_964623665.1 of uncultured archaeon. Taxonomy (GTDB): domain Archaea; phylum Asgardarchaeota; class Lokiarchaeia; order Sigyniarchaeales; family Promethearchaeaceae; genus CAZUTM01. The sequence continues at coordinate 36,420 of CAZUTM010000016.1, read as the reverse complement.
TTTCGGAACTCATCCAATACGCGGGCGAGATGCGCGCGGTAGATCTCAATCTATTTCGATCCACGCTGTTTGCCAAAGATGTGTTTTATAGTGTTCTCAATGTCCCCGAAACGGATGCCCGCATTCAGCAATTGAAAAAACTCTTCTTCTACCTCGTCAAATTTCGGCTTAAGGGCATCCAAGACTCCGATCCCCCGGCTTTCACATATCTCCGAATTCAAATTCCTCCTTCCACTATTTGTGAATTTCGGAGGCGGTGGTATGCCGCGTTTTCGATGAAAGAGAATTATTATTTGAGCGATCCTACCGGACTTCATTTATTGTTTTCCTTAACCACAACGGATCTATTAATGAAAGTATCGGCGCCATCCGATGAACTCGCTTCGATATCGGAATTTGGCTCGCGCGAGCGCTCATGGATCGCATCCGATGATTCTTACTCTGAAAGGGAACTCTCGCGGGCTCAAAAAGAAAAACTAAAAGAACTGAACGCCGACATCGAGACTCAGCATGAATTCCTCTTGAAGAAGCGGGGCGTTCAAAATCTCTTTGCTACACCTTATCCTACATATCCTCCCGAAAAGAGGATCCCAAAAGAACTGATTGATTTTATCAAGAATACCAAAAAGACCCCCGATGGTGGGCTTGCGACGCTTTCATCCTTTAAGAGTTGCCTTAGGTCGTTGGTTCTCAATATTATTCCTTCTCGGTTTGCATTGGAGAAATCGGTTCTTGTTATTCGCTCCCGAACGGTCGATCTCTATCCCGATCGGCTCTGTAAATCCGGTTTGGGTATTCTTTTCTGTCCCGGATTGCATTCGCTTCGGTACGGCGGTTCCGGGCGCGAGAATTGGCTGATTATTCAATATTACTTACCTCTCAATTATGAGGGTTCACCGCAAGGATTCAAGAAGGTTTTGGATGCGCTTGAGGAATATCCCGGTCTCTCCTTTGAATATTTCAAGGCGGACGCGGAGGCTGTGTATTATAATTTCGATTTGTATCTGAACGGCAATTGGATCAATTTGGATTTTGTCCTGGAGTCAAGATTCAAACTCGCCAATCGGGACTTCGAATATTTAAAATCGTATCTCAAAGAAATGCCTTTAAACAATTCGACGACCCAACGCTCAATTACGAACGAAATCGAATTGCTCCATCGGTTTCAAAACGCATCGTTTGATGAGCGACTCGAAATGGTTCCACAAATGCAAAACATCATCCCGAATAAAGCGATGATAGATATCGAACTGGTTCCCGAAGCGTTTGACTTCCAGTATTCCTTTACGATCCTGGCGCATGCCTCGGATCTTTCGGTTTTGGAAAAGGTGAAGATTTTCAGCTTGTGCTTTCCGAAATCCATGCATCTGAGTGTGTCGCTTGTGAGATCGAGTGTCGAAAAACCGAAAGCGAAAACCGGTGTGATCATCATGGTGGATTCCGGTATATATTCAATTCGTTATACGATATTCGGGCTATATTCGTATTTGAAAACGTTAGGGTGCGAGTCCGTGATGATTTTTACCGGGCTATCCGACCCGCTCATTATGGAACGTTCGATTTCGTTTTTCAAGCAGAAATCGTGGACTGCATGGTATCCTTCATCAACCGAATCGATTTCGTTCTTTCCGCTCATCGGCCGTTATTCCTTTTCCTTGAATAGCGAAGACTTGATGGTGATGTACACGATGGCACAGCGAATGAACCTTTTTGGCCAATCGGATTATGAACAGCAGGTGAAGCGATTAAGGCACGCGTTTACGGAATTGAAAAAGGCCGGAAAGCAAATTTCAATAAAAGCGCTGGAAGATGTAATGGGAGAATTTTCGAATCAAAAAGAGGATAAAGAAGAGCAAGATTGAGAAAAAATTAAAAAACATCGTTTTTTTTACTCTTTAGATGCAGAGGTATTGAACTTACGGTGGTCTTTACCACTGAGGAACTTCACCTCTCGATTCCGGCCTCATCATCGGACAACCGGTCGTAGGAATCTACGCCCTCTTAAATAGACACGATATCGCTTGATGGATCAATGAGAAGAACCAACAAACTTCGAGAAGAATCAAGTGGATTGGAACGATAACGGGATGAGGAGCAAGGAAAGGATCATATCAGCCGGAAGAGATCCAAATCCGCTAAGTTTGATGTTCAACTTTGTTGGGAGTAATTCCAAGAAACACAGAAAGGTGGGTATATACCATCTGCATCTTCTTTTAAAATCAAGAAAAAATTAAAAGTATTAAAAAATCATTTAATCTTCTGTTATATGTTCTCGCTTTTTTAGTTGGCAAATAAATCCCGCTAAGCGATTTCGTACACGCTTTGAATGAATAATTGTTGCTTGATTTAAGAATGTCTTATTCTTTTCAAAGTCAGTGGATAAATAATCAGGATATTTTGCAACTAAATCTCGTGCTGCGCTTTTTATAAACAAAGGTCGTACTTTACCCATTAAATCACCATTTTTTTTTGAATTGATATAAGAAGCAAAATTCATTGGCTCTTTTTAACTTTCTCAAAAGATAAGCTTTTCCAAATTCACCCGTTATTCTATAGATAACAATTATAAATAGGTATTAATAATTTAGAACGGAAAATTGAATGATTTTAGCACCAAGCTCGCTTATTAAGAAATTGTGGTATTTTAATAGTCAAGTGCGGATTAAAGATCAGTTCTCAGAAATACCGAGAGAACACTCAAAAACAATGGAGGCCAAATAAAATGACCGGCGGAGTTGGCGATGGAATGCCTCAATAAAAGAATTCATGCCTAAATAGCATGAGAAAAAGGAATGAACCGAAATTTCCCTTTAGATATGATGAAAATTCGGAATAATTCATTCTTTTTTTCTTTCTTCTTCTCTTTTTCTTTTCTTTTCAATTTCAATATTAAATATCGATAATATAATACCTACCGCTTCTTCTAATCTCACCGTTTCGGATCCTTGGTCGGGGATCATATTGGTATAAATGTCGAACATCGATTTTATCAATGATTCATGGTTATGGGTTGAAAAATTTGATTTTTGGTAGGTTTTGATTGCTCTTGATAATGCCCCTTCTATTCCATCTTTGCTCGGCCCCAAAACTAAGGCGATGGGTTTAGAAATAAGATCTTTAACATCTAGAGAAAGATAAGACATACCATGTTCAGAAGTTCCAATTATTGTACATGATTTACGAAAATCTTCTATAACTTCCGCCAAATTCTTATTGGAAAGATTATAATCGAAGGATGAAAACATTTCTGTTTTGTATTTTAAAAGCGAAGGATTTTCCGATTCATATATTTCTAAATACTCTAAATATCTTCCATTTTCTCCTTGAAATTCAAATATATTATCCGGATCTATGAATAATATAATTTTTTTTTCTTTTGGAGGGTTATTTATTACGATGCCTCTTTTCAAAGTATTTGTGGAAGAATATTTCGTTGGTTTTAATAATAATTGTTCATAATTTCCATTATATTTATTTCTAAAATTAATTTTGTTAATATCCAATCCGGAACGATATTTTTTTTGAAATTTTTCGCTTATTACAATGAAATTTGTTTCTACAAACGTGTAAGAAGACACGATCATTGGATTATGAGAACACAGATTTAATGGAAAAAGAGAGCCCGCATATTTCAATTGGTCGATATGTTTGAAAAGATATTTTCTAAGATATGGCGGTGCGAGAGAATATGATAGCAGTGCAGAAATCAATGGATAATCATTGGTATCATTTTCATCTACATAGAAAACAACGGAATCAACTTTGAAGATAGAAAAATATCTGAGAAAAATTCCAAACTTGATAGTTTTAAGCATAATTGTCTCTTCGGTAGATAATGATGTAGATGGAAGGAGAACGGTGATGCCACTGCGTTTTGGAATTGTTTCTAACCATTTCATGATATGCGCCCTTACACGTGTGTTATTTTTAAATAATCCATCATTTTTAAAAAAGGGAATGGGGAAGTTGGAGAAGAAAGAATCGCTTTCAAAAAAAATGGCGAATTTATTAGCCCAAGGCGCAGCCATGCTTGATCTCTCGTGCCCAGCTTGTGATTCTATTTTATTTCGCTTGAAATCATCAATGGTATATTGTCCAAATTGCAATGTAGAAGTCAAAGTATTTAAAAAAGATGAAGAGATTCCTGAAGATCTGCTTGAATATCAAAATAGACAACAAGAACTGATAAAACTGCGTGAAGAAGGAAAGATCACCGAGAATGAATTTCAAAAACAATTATCTACATTAAGGTTCCCAAAAAATATGGAAATGAAGCAAGAATTGAATTCAAAACACACCAGATCCCCCGATCCTATCTCGAATTCATCGGAAATAAGAGATTCTAAATTTAAATCAAGAAAAGCAATCAATAACTCAAGATTCGAAAATACGGGTATGATTTCCCGAAAGCAGATGGCGTTGGAACCTGATGATTATCTCGAATCCGATTTAAAACACATTATAATGGAGCGGATCTTTGACATGTTAGAAAATTTAAAAAATGAAAGCCAATTGGACAATCAATCAAAAATCATTGCCAATATCGAGAAATTAATTGATATTATCCGAAAAACGGAGGAATTATTTTGACCGAATTATCAAACGGCCAGAGCGCCCACGATTTAAAATCATTAGAAATTGCATTAAAAAATGCAGGCATGCTGATAGAAAATCACACCCATTATTTATCAACACCTTTTAAAGTTAATGAAAAATTTTATTATATTCTAATTTTCCTTTCCGAAGACTCGCAATGGATTACTTTTACTTCACGCATTCTGGAAAAACAAGAATGGAAAAACATTATCCAAAGTAAAAATATGCAAGATCACGAGTTAATGAAAATATTATTGAGGATAAATGGACAACATAATTTTGGAAAATTCGCTTTGGATAAAGATGGCAATATAATCATCATCGGTCAAATTGTGAATACCAAGATGGACGAGAGTATTTACAGACAGTATATGCAAGCCATCTCGCTGATGTTCACTCATTTCTTGGAAATCGCGTTTGCATGAAAAATCAAAGAATTTTAATATTTTAACGATTTTTTTTAATTACTTCTTAGCATGTCATTGCTCCGATCATCTAGCCCGGTCAAAAAATAAAATTTTTACCGAAAGGATGGAGGACTCTCACTCCTCACGCCCGGATTCAAATTCCGGTCGGAGCATTCGATTTTTTTCGAGTCTTAAAAAAAAATAACGTTAAAGGTCCTTCCGTATGAATTCTCAAAATATAAACACATTTCATATCGCTACCTTTGGATGCACCTATAACTCAGCAGATTCGGATAAAATGAAGAGAATTCTTATCGATTGCGGCTTCTCGCAACAAGAAATTTCAAAAGCCAAAATTCTTATTCTGAATACTTGCGCCGTAAAGCTACCGACCGAACAAAAAATCATTCAGATAATCAAGAAATATTCAAGTATGATTCAAAAAAGGGTATCCGGTAGCGAACAAAACCAAACCATACCGACGGATGAAGAAGATGAACCCTTAGGAGAGTCACAAATTGACCCTTCTGATGCAGAAATATTGATCATAGCGGGATGTTTGCCGTTTATTTCTCCTTCAACCTTAGAACTGATTAGATCAATTATTCCCGACCGTGGTGGAATTCTCTCTCCAAAGTCTATTTCCAAAATCGATGAATTAATTAAGAGAATTCAAAATGGGGAAAAAAAAATAATTATTTCAGAAGAAACTCTTAAGAAAAAAGAAATGATAGTACCATATATCACCCAAGGCCAATGCAGCTCCGCAATTCAGATTGCAGAAGGATGTTCCGGTAATTGTGCATATTGTTGTACCAAAAATGCTCGCGGAAAACTTTGTTCCTTTTCTCCGGAATCCATTATCTCCACCATTCAAACTCTAAATAACGTCGGTATAAAAGAATTTTATATTACCGCTCAAGATCTCGGCGCTTACAACTATCAAGGAAAAAAGCTTCACGATCTCCTTGCGTCGCTATTATCCATTCAAACAAATTTTATACTTCGGTTGGGTATGATGAACCCTGAATATTTGAACGCACATATAGAAAAAATCATAGAATTATTGAAAGATAAGCGAATTTATCGATTTATTCATATCCCGGTTCAGTCAGGGAGCGATTCCATTTTAAAAATAATGAGAAGGAAATATACCATTAAGGATTTCAAGGAAATCGTTCAAAAATTACGGGCTTTCGATCCACAAATTTCTATCTCTACAGATATTATCTGCGGATTTCCAGGAGAAAGTGAACATGATTGGAACCAAACAGTAGAACTCATAAAAGAATTAAAGCCAGCGGTCTTAAACATCTCGAAATATACCGTGAGACCGGATACCGAAGCAAAAAAAATGGTTCAATTGCCATCCAAAGAAATAAAAAAGAGGAGCATCGAATTGACCGCACTTTACGATACGATCGCTCAAGAACTTGGAAAACAAAGAATCGGATCCGTGGATGATGTCTTTGTGAGCGAGAAAAACTCCGAGCTTCCCGATAATTTCACGGCACGCAATATTTATTATCACTCCATTGTAATAAAAAACGTAGAGTTGGGAAAAAGATATAAAGTGAAGATCACAGATTATAAATTTCATTATTATTTTGCCGAAGTGATGGCCGAACTCATAGATTGAATGCTTTTTATTGGTTAACAAATTAAATGGATTATGGAAAGTAAACCACACAATGATCCTTATGAACCGTATCGTATCATGAAACCATTTCAAAAGGAAAGGGTTCCCGAACCGGTTTTTGATGAAATACCCGATTTAGTGGATTTTTATTACGAAGCATGGAATTCGGCATGGAGACATGTGGTGCATCGCGAAGATATGCCCGAAAAAACATACATGGATGAAGCGATGACCCCGCATACGATATGGGTTTGGGACACGTGTTTTATGACTCTTTTCTGCAAATACGCTTACGATTATTTTCCCGGGATTCAATCGCTGAATAATTTTTATTATATTATTCATGATCGAAAAAAATCCGGCGCCAGAATTCATTTTGCCGATAATCCTCCTCTTTTCGCATGGGTCGAATTGGAATATTTCAATTTCACCGGAGATCTCAATAGAATTAAATGGATACTTGAAGAACATCAATATTTACAAAAACACTTTGAATTCATGGAACTCCAAAAAGGATGGCGCAAACCATCAAACGTGTTAGTTTCAAAAGTTTCTCGTAAATTTGAGTTAGGATATAAATGGAGAGGGAATACTTCCGGCATGGATAATACGCCAAGAGGTCGGACATGGTGGAATAACACGAAATTAAATGCAAGAGGTCAAATCTCAAATAACAATATTTACTGGGTGGATCTGCTTGCACAACAAGCTTTAGCGGCCCATTCAATCTCCTTACTCGCCAATTATATTAATTCGAACTATATAAGGAGAGAATACGAAAAAAGATTTGAAGAAAAGAAAGAATTGATCAATACATATTATTGGAATCAAAAAGAAGGAATCTTTTATGATTTGTATCGCAAATCGAAGCGAACGATCAAGGATTGGATGAATCAAGGAAAGGAAATACACAATAAAGTTCCAACAATTGCATCTTATTGGCCTCTTTTGGCTCAAACCGCCACGCAAGCTCAAGCCGAACAATTGGCCACAAAAGCAGTGGACCCCAATTGGTTTGGAGATGAAATTCCGTATCCCTCTTTAGCCAGAATCGACCCGGAATATCGACCCACCGGAAGATATTGGCGCGGCGGAGTATGGCTTCCCACAACCTATATGGCTACGAAAGGACTCGAAAAATACGGATTCTATCAAATCGCAGATGAAAACGCAAAAAAAACGCTAATAATGATGTATAAAACCTATAAAAATGTGAACCCCAACACGATATGGGAAGCCTACTCTCCGAGCAAGCCCGAACCCGCAACTCAAAAAAGGGATAATCCAGGGGTCAGACCCGATTTTTGTGGATGGTCTGCACTCGGCCCAATTTCCCTATTCATTGAAAATGTAATAGGCATACACCGTGTTTCCGCTCTTGAAAAGATTATCGAATGGAGAATCCACCACAAAGAAAGGCACGGAATTAAAAATCTTAAATTCGGAAATATTTGCACCGATCTCATTTATAACGATAAAATGATTCAAATAAAGACAAACGAGCCGTATCTTCTCAAATTAATTGATTCCAGAGGAACATCAATTAAAGAGATACATGTGAAAGAAGGAAACAGCAGAGAAGTGCTCGAGAACACAATTTGAAAAAACAGAGCCCGAATGGGTGAATGAATTCATCGATTTTTTTATTTACGCTTAATTCAGGAAAAAGAAAGAGTGCTCATGCCGGGATTCGAACCCGGGTCTCTGAGGTGAAAGCCCAAAATGCCTAGCCCATCCAACAATTCGTAGAGAAAAGATTGGATGTTTGGCCACTACACTACATGAGCATGAGAATACCGCTGAATCAATCAACTCAACAGATTCTACAATACAAAGGCTATCGCAATTTAAAAAGTTGTTCAAAAAACCCGACTCATTTTTTATTCAATTTCTTTGAGAGCTCATTCACGATTTCCTTAATTTTGATTAATCGCGGAATATCTATTTTCGGGAACCGCTCGGGTAATGTTTCCCTTAATTGTTTTAACTCTTGTATTAATGGCTCAGGATCCTGTTTAATATACCCCATCAAATCAGAGACCTCGGAAAGCAGTTCCTCGTTCCCTCGCGCAATAAGCTCGATCACATCGCCTATGGTTGCATTAATCAGATCTTTATACTTGTCGACTTCTTTCTCCTCTTGTAATTTGGTGTACATGAACACCATCAAGTTTTTCGTGTTCGGAAGGATTTCATTCATATCCATTCCGATTTCTTTGAGATGATTGTCGATGACTTCAGTTGCGGCGGCTTTTCTCGCATCTTCTTCTGCTTTTAATAACTCTTTTTCCTCTTGAGACTTTTGCTCCTCTTCTTTTTTCTTTTCTTCATCGGTACTCTTAAGAATCTTCTTTCCGGTTCTGAATAAATCTTTCATTTCCTTCATTAGGTTCGCATGGCCTTCCTTCAATTTGGCATCAGAAACTGGCGCCACGGGTGGCCCTTTCATCCCCGAAGAAGGTGGTTTATTGAATTCCTCCTCAGACATTTTTTGAGGCTTGGGTGTAGAAGGAAAATTAATCGGCTCTTGATTGACCGGAGAGGCTGAATTGACGGGAGGTGGGGGTGGTGGCGGAGGTCGAGCAAATCCCGTTGGGGCGGGGGGAGCACTAAATGCAGCCATGGTTGGCATCGGAACTGGTACCATTTGGATTTGTCCCCCGGATTGCACTACCTTTGGATTAACCGCAATATCTTCAATCAATTTTCTTAACCGTTCAACATCCGCTTTGATTTTTTCAATATCTTCAAGTCTTGTGAAGATATAATCGAATAATTCGTTCCAACTGATTTTTCGATTTCCCGTATTCGGGATATTCTCTCGAAGCTCGATTAATTTATTGTAATACGCTTCATTTATTGAAATCGTTTTTTTCGCAGAAGATTCTTTTCCATTTTCTTTGGAGATCGGAACAGGCGCCGATAATTTCTTTGCGAGATCTTCTTTCCCAATTTCTTTGGAGATCGGAGCGGGCGCCGATAATTTCTTTGCGAGATCCTCTTTCCCAATTTCTTTGGAGACCGGAGCGGGCGCTGATAATTTCTTTGCGAGATCCTCTTTGACCTCTTTCTTGTCCTCTTTGATCTCCTTCTTGTCCTCTTTGACCT
>CAZUTM010000016.1:24334-26570 GCA_964623665.1 uncultured archaeon | reverse complement strand
TCCTCTTTGACCTCTTTCTTGTCCTCTTTGATCTCCTTCTTGTCCTCTTTGACCTCTTTCTTGTCCTCTTTGACCTCTTTCTTGGGTTTGGCGACTTTTTTCTGGATCACCACATCTTCTGTTAGATCTAATCCCTCTTCTTCGGAATCCTTTGCTTTGCTTTTCTTCGCGCTCGCTTTTTTTCTGGCCATGATTTTTTTGCTCCGATTTTTCACTTCAATCATATCAAAAAATCTAAAAGGAGATTTAAATACACCTACATTTTAGTGAATTAAATGCTTTTTGAAAGTGTGTAATATCCTTGTGTCATGCGAGGTATCAAGGCCATTTGTAGCGCAATTTCGGTCATCGCTTCACGATTTAAAATTCCGTTAGTGAAAAAGCCGATAGCACCGCTTTGCGTTTTGATTTCGGGATTGCCGGAAATTTTCTGCATCAGCTGCCCGATTTCTTCTTTTCCCTTTCCGTTTAATATTTGTTTGATTAAGAATTCCGGATATTCCCATCCCGGACCTGCTCCGATAGTGATTCGTCCGAGTAAATCCACAATGACGCAGTATTGAAAATCCATATAGTTTGAAATGGCATTCTGATTTTCAACGATACCCGCTTCTATTCCAATTCCAAATACCCATTTTTTATGATCTTCATCAAGTAAATCCATCATCGATGCACGCTGTTCTTTAATCTTTTTTAAGGCTTCTACTGCCCTTCTTTTTGCGCCATTGATGACTTGTTCGAGCCCTATCGGTTGAGGCAATTCAAAATCAATTGGCTCTGCGGATAGATCGATATGCGCTTGAGGAAAGAATTTTTTAAGTGCAGATAATGTTGCTCTGAATTTCAAATCGTTTTTCGTGCAAATACAAGCAACGATAGTTAATGGCGATTCGTAAGAAACATCATGATCAAAATTCGTTTCCATAAACAATAATAAATCTCCAACTTTTAATAGCTTGATGCGAGTTGGAATTATCGGAGGATCGGGATATGCGGGCGGCTCCTTACTGCAATTATTGTCCGTTTATCCCGGTTCAGATGTCGAGCTGACCTATGTTACATCTCGTTCTCTTGTTGGAAAACCAATTCATACTTCTTTGGTAACATTACGGGGTGTAGAGAAAGTAAAAAAATTAAAATTTGAAATGCCAAGTCCAGAACGAGCCAAGGAGCTCTGTGATTTAGTATTTTTGGCAGTTCCACATGGGACTTCCCACACAATTATTAAGGATTATCTTGACGCCGGGCTCAAGGTGATTGATTTAAGTGCCGATTATCGGATTAAGGATTTAAAAACCTATGAGCATTATTATGGGACACATGGATGCCCCGAATATATTAAAGAAGCGGTATATGGGATGCCGGAAATTCATAGAAAGGAAATTAAAACGGCGAGACTCGTAGCAGTTCCGGGATGTCATGCTTCAAGTGCAATTTATGCTCTTCTACCATTGATCAAAGAAGATCTTATCCAAACGGATAAGATTATTGTGGACTCAAAGACGGGCTCATCCGGATCCGGTGCGGAGGTTTCTGAAGCAACCCATCATCCGATTCGGGCCAATAGTATTAGACCATATGGACTAACAGGACATCGACACACAGCCGAAATCGAGCAAGAATTGGAATTTATCTCAAGCGGAAAGAAGGTTACTGTTGGATTTTCCGCGCACGGCGCGAATTTAGTAAGAGGGATTTTATCTACCTCTTATGCGTTTTTAAATCCCGAAAAAAAAGTCGATGAAAAAACCGTGATTCAAGCCTATCGAAATTTCTATAAAGATGAGCCCTTTGTTCGGTTTATGAAATTAAACACCGGCGTATTTCGATTACCCGATCCCAAACTTATTGCCGGGACAAACTATGTGGATGTTGGTTTTGAGCTCGATGATCACATGCCCCGCATAGTTGCGGTCTGTGCGCTTGATAACTTAATCAAAGGAACCGCCGGAAATGCAATTCAATGTATGAATATCATGTGCGGGTTCCCAGAAACGCAAGGATTAGAATTTCCCGGGATCTTTCCATATTAAAAAAAATTAAGAATTTCTTTTTTCAATCGTGTTTATTCACCAATTTGCATTTTCCATTTCAATAATAAACTTATTACATAATCAGAGCGAAAAAATCGATCCAATCTTTCCTTCAATCCCGGAACTCTGCAAATCCGACACCTCCTTGAATCCCGGAACTCTGCAAATCCGACACCTCCTTGAATCCCGGAACTCTGCAAATC
>CAZUTM010000016.1:0-24234 GCA_964623665.1 uncultured archaeon | reverse complement strand
GGAACTCTGCAAATCCGACACCTCCTTGAATCCCGGAACTCTGCAAATCCGACACTTCCTTCAATCCCATTCTTCTAATCGCTTTATGATAGGTCCGTGGTTACATACCGATAACACTTGAGGAGGATAGAGAGGTTTTGCATTCTCCATAATCTGAATGATATCATTAACTTTTGATTCCTTGCAAAGCACAAACACCGACTTGCCAAACATATTCATGCTTGCTCCATAGGTATCTGCATCAGATAAATCATTGAGTAGGCTTTCAACGTCCCAGATTTTTAATGCTTCTATCAATTTGGTTTCTTTTAGGAACATTCGAGCGATTTTCATGAATTCCATATAATCGAACTTTTTGTGAATCTGATCCATACAATAAGCTCCAACCATTTTAATTCGCTTTGAGTGTTCAGGATCCGTTAGAATTGCTTTAGTAGAAATGGGACCGAAACTGCATATCACGACTTTGAGATCTTCGGGAATAAACATATAATCTAACCGAAAAGGGTATCCCGCTTTTGTCGTGATCGAGAACCCTCCAAGAATTTGGCCTCCAACGGTTCCCAAGCCTGTTTTATTTCGTACTTCTGCAACATGGGCAACTTTACCGCATTCCCATAAGGATAAGGACAAATTGAATGCAATGGAAAACGCAATAGATGTACCTAATGCGCCAGCACCACTTGCACCATATCCACAGCCAGAAGGAAGGTCAAAATTGTGTCGGACTTCGATATCATAAGGAACCGAACCCGTATATTCAAGAAAGATTTGGAGAACATCCATTGTAGTGTTCGCTATCGCGGTAGACTCTAAATCATTTATAAAAATTTTTAATTTCGGTTTAGAATTTCGATTAGGCGTTAAAATTATTTTCGTTTTACCGAATGCGGTAAGAGATGGTCCTCCACCGCGGGAACCCATTCTCGCTTGATCTGCAAGCAACCTTTCGCTCCCCGTATCGACAATCTGAAAGAAACCGGTAATTCGATGGGGAACCCAAACTTCTACGGATTTATAACGGGCTAGAATGGGTTGCTCCTCATTATCGCCCATAATATCTTTCGGAATATGCCAAAGTTTTAAAATTTTGCGAAACGCTCATCAATTATGGAGAAAACATTCATTATTAAAATGGGAGGTTCCCTTTTATTCGAAAAGAATACCGTGAGAATTGATCGCCTTCAAAAACTCGCATCCATTTTTCGGAACAGCAAATCAATTAAAGGTGTAGTTATCGGCGGCGGAGCAATGGCACGTGTTTACATAAAAGCGGCGAGAGAACTCGGCGTGAATGAATCCGCATGCGATATGATGGGAATAGATATCTCTCGAGTCAATTGTAGATTATTAATCGGAGCAATCGGAAATCGCGCTTATCCAAAGCCCGCACATACACTGGAAGAGGCATTAGAATATTCAATTTCGGGTAAAATTGTAATGATGGGAGGTATTACTCCAGGACAATCCACGACTTCTGTTACCTTTGAATTGGCTGAAGCATTGAATGCAACCGATGTTCTGATTCTAACAGATGTCGATGGAGTATATGATAAGGATCCGAAAAAGCATAAGGATGCAGTAAAATACCAGCAATTGACCATAAATCAAATTGAAACGATGTTTATATCTTCTGGATCCAACACACAATCAGCGGCCGGAGAATATCGAATTATGGATGCTATTTCGCTTCAAATTTTCAAACGTTCCAAACTGAATGTGCAATTATTGTCGGGAGAAGACGATAAAGCGCTTGAGGAAATCTTGATACACCAATCTGACAAAATCCATGGGACACAATTCATAAGAGTATAATAAAAGAGCACGGATCCCAAATAAATAAAATTATGATACCGAAAAATATACATCTTCTCATTTTAATTTTCGATCGCATTTTTGCTTTTTCAATTTCACGCTAATTTTTGTTAAGCCATTTCCGAAATTGATTAAAATCTTGAAAGCTTTCAAACTTCAGAGCGGCAAAGAAAGTAGCAAAGCATGATGCATTTGAACGATTATTTTTTGCCGGAGTTGAACCTCATGGTAGAAGATTTATCAGTAGAACGGTATGTTTTGAAAAAGAAATTGAAATTTCTTGAGAAAAAGTCTGGATTTCACACAGAACTTGTTTCTCTGTATATCCCTCCGACGAAAAAAATTTCCGATATAACGAATCATTTAAAGAATGAAATCGCGGAATCCTCGAATATTAAAAGCAAATTAACAAGAAAAAATGTCACAGATTCGATTACGTCTATATTAGGTCAATTAAAAAACTTCAAAGAGACACCAGAAAAAGGAATGGCGATATTTTCTGGTGCAATCCCCCAATCTAACTCCGCGGGAACCGAAAAAAATGAATTGTATATTATTTATCCTCCAGATCCTATTCCATATTTTAAGTATTATTGCTCTTCAACATTCTGGTTAGATCCTTTGTATGATATGGTTAAGGATAAGGAAGTTTACGGGATTATTCAAATTGATAATAAAGAGGCAGCCATTGCATGGATAAGAGGGGCTCATTTGGAAATCGTGGATACATATACATCCGGAATTCACAGCAAACATAACGCGGGAGGACAATCTCAAAGACGGTTCGAGAGATTAATTGAAGAGGGTGCATATGCCTTCTACGGCAGAGTCGGAGACCATGCAAAGGAAATTTTTTTATCTGCAGAATTGAATGTTAAAGGGATATTTGTTGCGGGCGCGGGGATGTCTAAACAGAAATTTGTAGAGTCAAAGCATTTTGACGACCAATTAAGAGAAAAACTTATAGAAGTCGTTGATGTTGCATATTCTGGGGTTGAGGGAATCAGAGAAACGGTAATTAAAATTCAAGACTCAATTCAGAATTTAGCATTGGTGCAAGATAAAAAATTCTTTTCCCGATTTATGACCGAAATTAGTAAAGATTCAGGTCTTGCTATATATGGAGAAGCCGAAATCCGAAAAGCGGTTGAGGCGGGCGCAGCGGACACATTGATGATTTCCGAGGCTATCGAAGAAGTACGGCTTAAAGCAATATGCCAACAATGTAAAAATGAAATCATGAAAACATCTACGGTAGATGAAATAAATAGATTTGTAAATGAAATATCTGGGTCAAATTGCCCGAAATGTAATGGCACGCTTTGGAATTTCGAACAACAAGACCTAATTGATGAAATTATTGATCTTGCGAAATCATTCGGAACAAAAACCCATGTCTTATCTACAGAAACAGAAGAAGGAGAATCTCTGCTTCGTGCTTTCGGAGGCATGGCTGCAATATTAAGATATAAAATCGATTATTAAAAATGAGGCGATAGAAACGACGGATTTAACGATTCCCCCAGACCACCCGAGGGCAAAATCATTGGAATTAAGAGAAAAAATAGCAGAAGGAATCAAATCAAAGGTAGTAACCCTAACCGGCATGATTGCACATGGAAGAGGCGAAGCTTTTGATTATATTCTTGGAGAACACACCATAAAACCGGCAGTGAAGGCGATGGAAGCCGCTGTAGCGGCCCTCATAACGGCTAAACACCCGGTCATCTCTGTAAACGGCAATGCGGCAGCATTGGCACCCAAAGAGATCGTGGAACTTGCGCAAATATTAAATGCAAAATTGGAAATCAACATTTTCTACCATGAAGAAGGTCGCTTAGAAGCCATTGAAAAACGATTAAGAGACGCAGGCGCAAAAGAACTATTGGGTCTTGATCGAACAAAAAGAGAAACGATTCCCGAACTATCATCAAATAGAAGGTTTGTTGACCCAGATGGAATCTTTAAAGCCGATGTCGTGCTCGTACCCCTTGAAGATGGAGACAGAACCGAAGCCCTCGTAAAAATGGGAAAAAAAGTGATTGCAATCGACCTTAACCCATTAAGCAGAACATCTCTAATGTCTCAAATAACTATCGTTGATAATTTGGTTCGAGCGATTCCCACCATGACCGCTATCGCAAAAGAATTCATCTCACAAAAGAATCCACAAGATTTGCACGAAATTATAACCCACTACGATAATAAGCATACCATTCGAGAAGTAATTGACGAAATACGAAGATATCTGGAAGAAAGAATAAGCTTATTAGGGTTGAAGCACCAATTTTAACTATCGCAAATCATCACGCCGGGTGAACGCTATAATGGAACAAAACTCAAAATTCGTGATTCGGAAAGTTAAATTCAACGAACTCGATGATGTGATGGATATTAACGAAACCACATTACCGGAGAATTATCCTAAATTCTTCTATGAAAAAATCTTCGAAAAGTTTTCAGATGCCTTTCTTATCGCGCATCCCGAAGATGATCCCGGAAACATCGTTGGGTATATCATGTGGAGAATCGAACGGGGTGCATCCTCATTTAACATGAAATATATTAAAAAAGCGCATTTGGTGAGCATTGCGGTATTACAAAATTATCGAAGAATGGGCATAGGCGCAAAGCTTTTGAAAGAATCCATGGCTATAGTTGACCAAAACTATAAAGTAGATGAATACATCTTGGAAGTCCGAGTGTCGAATTATTCCGCTATATGGATGTACGAAAACTACAACTATGAGCGTGTGAAAATCATTGACAAATATTACAGAGATAATGAAGATGCATACTTAATGGCTAAAAATGCACGAAAAGAATACATACCGGGTTCAAAAGCCATGACCACCCAAGATTTAAAAAAATATTACGAATTAAGACAGATGGATGGCTTGGTATTCGAATGCCCGAACTGCAAATACCCTTATGTTAAAAATTTATTATGGAGAGACCCAAATTACGAAGATAAATGCTATGATGATATTTTCCCATGTGTTAAATGTAAACATAAAATGACTATGAAGAACATCTTGAATTTCGAATACGATGTTTGATCGGGGTCCCTCACCAGTCAATCTTTTATCTTTTTGTACATTGAAAAATATGGAGCGAAGAACATGGAACCCCCAAAAAATAAGGCCACTCACGAAAAAGAAAACGAAGACCTTAAAAGCACAAAATATCTTTTGGGGGATTTTGGAGTTCAGATCCTGGTTGCGATCGGCAGAGGTGCGAGAACCAAAGATTCGATATTAATGCTATCGGGAGTTCCGAAACCATGTATTTCCGGTAGAATTCCAGTCTTGTTAAGTCTAAATTTAATCGCCCAAATTCAAGAAGAATATTATCTCACAGAACGCGGTAAAAAACTTATTAAAATGCTTGATGAGTAAAAGATTTAAGCGTTAGAAATAAACCTTATTTGAGTTACATTGAGTTATAAAACTAGCGAATGCCTTACAAATGGATTTATTGTGTCTGCAAAAGATATCAAGCATTATTCGATCCCATCACTTGATTTACTAAAAAGCCCTTTATTCAATAAAAAGCAGAAAGATTCAAAGGTAAAAAGATCATTTTTTTTAATGATTTATTCGCTTAGCCCGGGGTTGATGAAGATCACGGGAAAAGAAACATCTTCAAAATCTATTGAAAAATTATTTGTAATGACCAAACCAAACAAGGAAAACGAACTTTTATCAATCGCAAAGATGTTAGGAGAAGTTCATGTGATACATTCAACGGGATTCTGCCAAATTGCCGATAAACTCATGTATGAAGCGTATTGCGAAGTGACAGATAAATTGCAGAATCTTAAAGCCCAACTTCAAACTTTTATAAAAGACAAAGCAGAAATCCAATTAACGTGGTCTGTGGTTCCGATGAAAACAAGGAATCTATTTGGAAAATTAGTGTGAGAGCAGCTTTATATAAAAAGCGGTAATTACTGTTTTATATGCAAAAGGAACAGTTGAAAATAATTTCGTTTATTCTGTTGATCTCAATTACGTTTTCCACTATCGGGGCGATTTCACTAACCGTTTTTGATTCGAATTTATTCAAACAAACTACGGTGAAAAAAACTACCGCCGATGGAGTAAATGTATATATTGATATATTCGAACCCGTAACTAATTCAAATACGGCCCAACTATTCCAAGCACCACGACCAGCTGTAATTGCGGTTCACGGATTCGGTGTTTCGAAGGAATTCTTTGCGCAATACGGAATGGAATTTGCCAGACTCGGTATAGTCACAATTTGTATTGAATTGAGAAGCATGGGTCGCTCCGAAGGCGACTTTTTCAATGGAAAATATAACGAATGGTTGCAAGGCGTAGATTTCGATAGAGAAATGACAGAACAATTTCCGGATATCTCAATTTTTCAGAATGAAGTAAATCTCGCTTTTGAATTACTGCAATCGCGAACTGATATAGATATGAATTCGATTGCGCTGATCGGCCATTCCACTGGAGGAGGCGTGGTCTTGCAGACAGCGCTATTGAATCCAGAAAAAATTAAAGTCACCGTGGGAATTGCCGCACTACCCGTAGATGGAATTAATGCAACTTCACATCGAAACCTTATGCTAGTCTTGGGTAAATTTGATGAAGCGTTCTCATTTGAAAGAACTCTTGAGTTATTCAGAAAAAGTACGGGAGATCCCGCATCTCTACCGAATACCAGATACGGGATTTTTCAAGATGGCAGTGCCAGAATGTTGATTTACACGCCGTTCGACGATCATTTCACAGAAACATTCAACCCGGGGATAATGAAAAGTGCTGTCGAATGGATCGTATCAGGATTAAAGGGACAAGATTTCTCCGTACAAGGTACTGTTGATATTTATGCAAATCGAATCTTATTGATCGGCGTATCTGCAATAGGATTAATTCTCGCCGTTGTCATGTTCGGCATCATTGCGCTCGATAAAATGAAAGAAAAACAAAATTGGAATGATAAAAAGAAACTTGTTCAACATATTGAACCATTAGAAAAAATCCGGCTACTAAGTTCTGTTGTTTCACTGATTGCAATTAACTTGCTATGTTTTCCCATAACATTGGGCTTCTTTTATATAATATTGGCAATGGGAATGACTTCCGCATCCTTTATTTTGCCGTTTACGTTTACATTTGCGATTTCTATAATTATTTATACGAAAATACTTTCAAAAAGAGGTATAATCAATGGAAAACAATCAATCATTGAACTCTGTATTCCTTCACCTATCGAACTCCTATTTAGCGTCGGTATCGGGATAATGTTATTGACAATTCTTCAAACCTTCTTTGGTCGCTATTTTGTATCGTTGTTGATGCCGATGCATAAAATCGGAGCCGGAATCATTTTATGGATAGGCACCATCATATTTCTAATTGCAAATGAGTATTGGAGTCGACTCATCATTCAAAATCGATGGGAAAAAGAAGACTTCAGACAAGGGAAGCTGTTAGATTTTATAAAAGCAAAATTGCTTACGGCGATTATTTCAGGACTCACCTTTTGGATCTGTATTGTGTTGGGTGTTCTTATTTTCCAACAAATTGTATTTAGCAATTTTATTTGGATGATTGTATTCTTGATTCTTCCTTTGCTCGTCTTTATTAATTTCATAAATGCGATTTGGTACCCATACGCACGCAGACTTCCCCCGGTTGCCATGACGTTTTCAATCACGGTGGTTTCGGCACTGATCGCAATGTCTCCCTTTGTAAATGTATGGACTTGAGCGAATCTATTTATTCTTTTTTCTCTTTTCTTAAAACAATGGAAATTGCATCTTTTAAAATAACACTAAAAGCGATTTGGAAAGGTGAAGCCGAAAAATCCGTTTTCCTAAAGTATTTCTTCATCGTGTTCTCAATCTACGTTATAGGGGCCATATACGCAATGATCGTTTATCCCGGAGGCTTCTCTTTCACTGAGGTATATACAAGCTATTTAGGCGGCAATACAAAGAATCCAAATGGATATCTCGTGTATAATGCTGCGGAAATGATAACTGGAGTATTAATAGTCCCCAACTTCGTTTATTTATATAAACATCTCAGAGATTTTGCAAAACCGTTCGTTTTTATTACATGTTTTTTCGGAATCATCGGATGTCTTGGCTTTGGTTTGTTAGGGATTTTCTATCAAGGCTTCATTTCCATTGGCCACTCTATTGCCACCACTTTAGCCTTCGGAGGATTCGGAGTTTCTTGTTTGTTCTTTCTGTTTTTATATTTTGCAAGATTGATTACAAAACAACAATATCCAACCTTAAATCAGTTTTTATTCTTGTATTTAGGGACATTTGCCATTTTATTTTTGGCATTATTTCTTACAATTTGGAAATCGGCAATAATTGGGAGCGGAATCCCGACCCAGTATTTTAAAGATCAATTTACCGAATGGATCTTCTTGCTTGTGGTCGTTTATTGGCTCATCGCTCATGCAGTTATTGTACCAAATGAAAAAATCAAATAGAAAAAAAAATCTTCCATTTAGGTTTACTTGTTTTTTTGTGTTGTTTTTGAAGTCGATTTAGACGTCGATTTAGACGTCGATTTAGACGTCGATTTAGTAATGGGTTTCGAAGCGGGTTGGGAAGCGGGTTTCAAAGCGGGTTGGGAAGGGGGTTTCGAAGCGGGTTGGGAAGCGGGTTTCGAAGCGGGTTGGGAAGCGGGTTTCGAAGCGGGTTGGGAAGGGGGTTTCGAAGCGGGTTGGGAAGTGGGTTTTGGCGTCGATTCCACTTTATTCTTTTTCTTGGGACTTTCTGAACGACTTCTTGTAGAAGATCCAGCCTTTCTTCGTTTCATAATTGCATATCCAAGACCGTAAAGGCCACCAAAAGCCACAAACCCACCCAAGAAGCTTTCCCAACTTTTTAAGGTCGGAAGAACATAAATCGTTCCGAAATCATTCGATTGACTTGAATTCAAGATATTTCCATCTCGATCAACAGAATATATATAGTATTTTATAACGGAGTATTCCGGATGTCCCCCTAAATTTGCAGTATAATGTGAGCTATTCAAAATCACCATTTGTGATTGGCTCCAAGTTTCACCCAAATTAAGCGTATAAAATACGGTAACATTTAACAGTCCGGACCCTTGATTATCAGTTAATTCAGCATCGATGTGAACGGGAACTAGCGCCCGAACATATTCCGAACGGGATTTATGCGAAACTAAAACGGGGGCAGCTAAATCTTTTATTGCCACACTTAAAGTTGAGGTGGGAGCCGTTTCGGGATATCGATTAAGATTTCCAACAGAATCCTCGAACTCTACATAGTATTGAAGCGTATTATTATAAATGAGCCAGGAGTTCGAAAGATTCCCGCTGAAGATCTGATCATCTGCATCTCTTTCGATTAAAGAAACATTGCGCCAATCGGATTCATGGGAATACTTATAAAACAACAAACATCGAGTAATCGAACTCCCGGAATCGAATAAATCAGCGATCATCTCAATATCTCGATGATGGGAGACTTGCGCCGAAAGAGGATTCGTGGCTAATTCTTCAACGATGGGAATTGTTGATCCGATTACGAGATCATCAACAAAAAGGCTTACCGTAGATCCGGATAAAGAGGGCTCAACATACACATTCACATACGTAATCAATAAATCATCTGGGTTTAACGAAAAGCATGCTTTGAAATCTCGATATATGTTTCGACTGATCGAGGCCCATTCATTTGTGTTGTTCCATTGCCTTGGAAATATCACTCCTTGAGTTGAACTATTATAAATGTCCAAACTCGGGCCTTTTCCAAGCACATAAATGAGCGAACCTTCCATCATAAAATCGCGTTTTCGTACAAGATTGAATTCAATATAATTTATAAAACTCGGGCCAGGATTTTGATAGTGATTTTTGAATTTGAAGCTAAACGCGGTTTCCGGTGAGATAGCCAAACTCGGAAAATTGTAATTCGCATCAACATTATTCAAATCACTCGCGCTGAATTTTAAAGATTTTGAACCCCGATATGCCGTTTCTGAGGTTACATTTATTGTTCCAGAACCATAACTCACAAAATCTTTCGGAAATCCAAGATTATAAGATTCAAATCCATTCAAGAGCGCGGCTTTCAAGATTTCGACCTTGAAATTTTTAATTTTGATCGTTTGCCCATTTGTGCTCTGATTTGAAATCATTGAAAATGTGAAACTTATTTGACTCAAAAAAAAGCGGTCGTTCATATCCATATCTTGTGCAATGGAATTAATATCTAGCCTAACTCGATTCCATATATTTTCTGGTCTCGGTTGATATACGAATCTCTGCGTTGAAGAGTTTGGACCGATCGGAAAATTGGCATGAAGATAAAAAACGATTTCTCGGAACGCACTCCCATTGTAGTATCGTAACATAATGTATGATTCGCTTTGCTCCAGAATTGTTAGATTTGACCAAGAATATTCGAGGCTTAGGTAATTGGGATGTAAACTGTCAATCCAACTCGAATTAGTCTCAATATTACTCGACATTAGGTAATAATACGCAGAGGATACCGCATTAACCCTTGTTGTTATATTAGAATTAATATTAAGAACCGTTTCTGACCCAATAACAAGGCTTTTTGCGGACATGGGAGATTCTTCTGTTTTATACCAGTTGTCCGGAATCAGAGAAGATCCGGCCGTTTCAAACCCTCGATTTTGAAGTCGCTGAACCGAATTTTCGGTAAGACTGAAGGTATCAAAATACGCAACAATTTCAGAATTAACATATCTTGCTTGTGAAATGTAGATATACACATAATTGACCCGAATCCCCGAAGGATCACCGTAAGTTGTTTGATAATCTTGAGTGAGATTTGTGGAAAATGTGTACCAAGCGCCGGTTGAATTGTGATTGGAAACGAATCGCTCGTATTGTTGCGGATTTGATACATTGCCTGCAATATAATAAATTAACGATTGAGTTGAAGTTCCAATCAATACATAAACACGATCTTCATTGACATTTCGAAAAAGCATCTTTTCAATATACCAAGCAAAGGAGAGCTGCATATTATTACCCAAATTATTTGCGTCAATTATGTATTGATAGATGTATTGATTATCTGAACGATCATTGAAATTTTGAGCTGTGAACTTCAAGCTATAGGTACCACTATGAACACGCTCGCCGGAACAATAAGCTTTCGATTCTGCACTTGGATATTCTTCCCAATTCGAGAAATCATCAACATAAGGAGTCCCATTGGATTGCTTCGATGAGAAATCGGAGTTGGGAATATCAAAATATTCTCTTGGATTGATCCTCTCTTGTATGTTTGTAGGATATTGATTAAATCGCGATATCGGAATACCAGAAGCATCGAGTTGATTCATATTGAACTCGGATAAAACCCGATTAGATTCTTCGAATAAGGTTTGGGTAGATTTATTCGAATCCAAAAAAACAATCCCTATTACTTGAAAGAAAATCAAACTCAATATTACAATTGCTTTGATGGTTGATTTTCTATACGTTGTTGTCCTTTCCATTTTGAAATCACCTTTAAATTTAAGTTTTGCTCCTTTTTCTTTTTTTAATTATAATAAAGAGAATCAAAGCAGCCGCAAACCCCGCGCCGAATGATTCAATACTACGCAATAGCCCTTCAACATATAGCATGTTAGCAAAGCCTTGAACAGTTGAATTAGCAATATTTCCTTCTCCATCTACCACGAGGAAGGAATAATAGAAAAATCCACTTGGCATGATAACCCTGGCTTTGTAGAAGGCTTGGTCATCTTTAACTGCAGACTGATTAAGCCATTCAACACCATCAAAGGAATAGAATAAAGTAACATTGACGATGCCCGCACCATCATCAGAAGCGTTGATATAAATATCCGAAGGCAGAAATGTGCGTGCCACCGAAGGATTGAAAAATATTGAATGGATCTTGGGTGCCGTGCGATCAGTGATACTAGCAGTCAAAGCACTCGAAATAGGATAACGATTTTTATTAAACACATAATCCTCAAACTCTATGTAATATTCTAATGTTTTATTATATTCCAAATCTTCAGAAGGAATAATCCCGCTGAACTGTTGGCTATCTGCATCAATAAGGCTCATATTTGAGGATTTCCACGTGTCTGAACTTGACAATCGATAATAAACTTTAGCACTCTTTATACCCAATCCAGAATCGAAAAGATCCGCAACGATCGTAGAATTATGGTTGTAAAGAACTGTTGAAGGGCTAATTGTTGAATTTTCACACAATGGAATTGTGCTTCCAGTTTTCAAATCATCAATAAAAAACGTAAATGAAGATCCAGAATCAGTTGCCACATAAAATTCAAGATAGGAAAGATAGGTAGATTCTGCTGAACCCATACCAAAGCCCTTCTCATAATCTCGATAGAGATTCCTCCGGACATCTTGCCAAACACCGGTTTTATTAGAATTCGAGAGGAACATGTACAAGGTATCTGAGGAATTCGAGTATAGGGTGGAGGCTCCGAGAATGTAAATTACCGATCGATAGGAATTCGTTTGATAATTGTAGATATAGTACGAAACACTTGCGTAATTAGAAGATGTAAAAGGACCGGTATAGTTCAAGAAATAATCAAATTGAATTGATGTTTCAGGTGTGAATGCAAAATCTTGATAGAAAAAGAATGTTAAACTGTAGGCTGTGTTTACGGCGCTTAAGCACAACGATTTTTGTCCGCTCTTTGCAACACTATTGTTGACCTTAACATCTCCGAATGAGTTAAAGAAATCAAAAGGAACAACCCCATTTGTATAATTTTCGAAATCGAGATAAGACGCTTCGCCGTATCGAGCAAATTTATATTCCAAATTTGCGAATTGAACCTTGAATTGACCTCTTATCAAAGAATCAATATTATTGTTGAATCTTATTCCATTCAAAATTAAATCGCCCTTATTTGCATCTAGCATTTGCACCAAAGAATAAAGATCCAAGGTTATTACACCCCAAGATCCTTGCGGCGTCGAAGGGTAGATATTTATCGAATTGCTCGAATTAGAACTTGGGGCACTATTTGTGGCAATATATATGTTTATGGAGTAATATGAATATGTTAAATTATAAAACTCAATTCTCACAACAGATTCATATGATGTTAAATTCCAAAGAGATTCCAAGCGGTAACTAAAAGAAAAGTATTGCTTTCTTGAGGAATTCAAAAATACACCGCCAAAGTTATTCGGGTATGTTTCAATATTTACGAAACTTGATTCCGTGTAATTGTTATCGATTCGTTGGTTGGTCATTAATTGGATTTCAAAGCCTTTTCCTACACTGTAATTGTCGGTGCGCAAAATTGGGTTTCTTTGTTCGTAAGAATCCCAATTATTTGGCTTTAAATTCGATCCAGCAGATTCGAATCCAGGATTTTGAACGATTTCTTGGGCATTTGTGAGCAAACGAAACGAATCGAAATACACAATGACCGGTCCGGGCCGCTTATCGATTACATTAAGGGTGGCATAAATGGAACTGATACCCACGTTTGTTGGGATGCCAAAATTCGCGGTGTAATCATTATAGAGAGTTTGATTTTCTGTAAACCAGGATCCCGTGGTATTTCCATTTGAAGAAAGATATTTGGCTTCATTCGAGCTATTGTAGTAATCGCCAGCAATATAATAGCTGATTGATCGTGAATTATTGAAAAAAATGCGGACCACTACATAGTCATTGAACGTTGAGAAATTGTAAAATTGCTCAATTCGCCATGCAAACGAGAATATGGCACCCACAGTCAGCAAGCGATTAGGTGAGAATGATTGATAAAAACTATGGAAGTTACCATTAAATCGTGTTTGGTTTATCACCAATTTTCCGGAATAAGCATCCGAATACACTATTTCATTCGATCGTATTAAATAGGCTTCGGGTGAACTCCGCTCATCCCATCCATGAAAATCAACATCGTTTTCAGATTGCCTTTGTACTTTTTGAAAGTCATCATTGAAAATTCGTGTATGATTTTGCGGAGCGACGGATTCAATCAAATCTGTTGGATTTAATATAAATTCTGATAGGTTTTTTCCCGATTCATGGGGACTTTCCAATTGAAACTCATCAGAAGATTGTATCTTCGTAGAACCATTTGAATACTCACTAAATGGAATTATAGAAGCGCTTATCAACAAGATCCAAAGCATTAAAAACGCATAAATAGGAGACTTGTGAATACCTAAAGAGCCAACACGCTTATTACAAAAATGAGGCAAATTCATAATTTCGGGTACGTATTATTCCTATTAAAATTTATTCGAATACCCCAAAAATAATGAAAAAATTCTTCACATTCAGTGAGAACAGAAAAAAGTGGTCCAAACTCGGATTCATGTATTTAGGCTTTAGCGTTCGCGCTTATTTTCAATAAATTCCTTAACCCACATTTTTGCTTCAACATCGGATGGTGGCTGGATGTGAGGGTGTTTGAAGCTGAATGATGAAATTGCTTCAAGTCTTCCTGCAATCTTTCTTTCCAAAGCGATTTTCATAACTCGTATGATATCCATTACGACACCGGCAGAATTGGGACTATCTTCCACTCGCAATTTTGCGTCGCAGACCAACGGCAAATTTCCAAATGTAACTCCATTGACCCGAATATAACAAATCTTTTTATCACCTAGGAAAGGAACGTAATCAGAGGGCCCGATTCTGCATTCAATCGGATACGGTAAAACCGATGTGACCGCACTTGTTTTCGAGACCCGTTTTGTGGTGAGTCTGTTTTCCATTTTCATGTTTTCGAAATCTGTGTTTCCTCCGATGTTTAATTGATATGTGTCTTTCACGATGACACCTCTGTCAAGATAGAGTTTCATGAGCAATCTGTGAAGGATAGTTGCACCAACTTGAGATTTAATATCATCTCCCGCACATGGTAATCCTCTTTTCTCGAATTCTGCGACCCAATCTTTATCTCCTTTAACTTGTTCCGAGACAATGAATTCGGGGATACAATTGATAAACCCGCATCCCGCATCGAGTGCGGCTTGTGCATATATTCTTGAGGCCTTGTAGCTTCCCACCGGGAGGAAATTTACCAATATTTCTGCTTTGCTGTCCCGGAGAACCTTTACGACATCGACCGGTTTTACTTGGGATTCATCATATACTCTAAAAGATTCTTTCATATGCGGAGCAACACCATCGGAAATAGGCCCGGGATAACATAACACACCCAAGCGGGGCATTTTTTCTTGGGGGACTATGGTTGCAACACAATTCGGCGGAGCATAGATGGCTTCAGATATATCTTTATTGATTTTTGTTGTGCTTATATCGAATGCGGCAACCACTTTAATGTGTTTTGGGAGATAGCCCGCGACTTCTGGGTTCATCAAACCTGCTTGGTACATATCTTTGGGATCAATATCTCTATAAAATTCAATACCTTGTATTAAGGCTGCTGCGCAGTTACCTAAACCGGCAATAGCGACTCTGATTTCTTTATTATCAGACATGATTAATTAAACAAGAATTCCTTTGATTAAAAAGGCTAGCAAGAAATGTATCCTTCTAAGGGCTAAATCGGATACATTATATTCAAGGGTAAATATACTCACATGTGGCCTCATCAAGGAAAGGAAAAGAACGGCTTTCTGAAACAAAAATTAAACTCAGGATTCCCATATCTTTACTGAAAAAATGGGGATTCGATGGAGAGGACCTTTCGGTATTAAATGGAAACAAGATTAATCCATCTAAATTTCTGAGAGAAAGCATCGATCAAGCATTAAAACAACCGAAATTGGTCATTGAAGCGGATTTATTTTCCAAAAGATACGGCGAAACCATTGAAAAAACCATTTGGGTTCCATCTCGATTAAAAGCCGAAATCTTGGAAAGGTGTCAAAATTGCACGATCAATAGTTTTATGATTGCTGCCTTGGACTCTTTTTTCGGCTCGAACAATGAACAGACCGAGATTATGAAAAGAATCTCATCCTTGGAGAAGAAACTGCAAGCGCTTCAAGAGGAATTCTGGTTTTTGAGTGTGGAAAATGATCTCAATATGAAATCGCGATTCGACCCAAAGAAATTCTTTGAATAGGAAAATATAAAAGAGCAGAGCGAACAGTCACATTTATATGGAGAAAGTCTTCAAAACATGGAAAGTTGAAATTCGGTTTGAAGGGAAACGTTCTGCAGATATCCTCTCTTTGATAGATGTTAGCGAATTAACCGAAAATTATATCCAAATTCCACGGGAATTCTTCGACTCACTCATCCATAATGTCAAAGAAAATTTTGAATACTCGATTGGCAAAGGTATCCAAGCAGTGTTCGACCCTTTAGGAAAGAATTGGACAGAAAATCCATGGATTCTTCTTATGGCAAAGGATCATTCGGGATCCGCGCGGTTTTGGTTTTTATTTAAGCGAGAGCGCAATCTTTCCGGATATTTGGTTGCGATAGGACCAAATTCATATTACCAATTGCTTGCGGATAAAGAAGGTAATCGGGAAGATGAAATGAAAAAACTCATTGAATATATCCTTGCCTACATAAAGAAATTCAATATTCTTATGCTTATACCAAATTTTATTGATTGATGCTTTCATTGCGGAGTTTATTCATTGATACATTCATTGCACGATTGATAGATTGCGTGAGCTATTCGTTATCATCGTCATCATCATCCAAATCCGAGAGATCATCACCATCTGCATTCCATTCAAATTTTCTTGAAAATTCTGTTTGGATGCGGGGAAATTGTTTTTCATAATATCCCGGCCCTTTATAGTCGCCAAAAGATCGTACGCCTTGTTCTTTCAATTGTTTGGTGTATTTTTCGGCATCAGCTTTGGTGATTTCTCCTTTTCGACACATATAATCGATAATCTCTTGTGCCTCACTTTCTTTTTGACACCGTCTCAAGAAACTAATTATATTGGGGTTAAATAATTCCTCGTTATCTTCCGTATGATAGGATGCTTTTCCTTTCGTGAGTGCAATGATTTCTTGTTTCGTTCTTTTGTATTTTGAATAATCCACGGGTTCTTTCGTAGGAATGGTGCAGTTTTGTTGGGTCTCGATGGTTTGTCCTTGATTATCTAGACTCGTCGCATTCGATTTCAACAATTTTTCAAGGGCTTCTCTTTTTGAACGATATATATCTTTTTCTGACTCGGCTGTTGGCTGCTCATTTATAGGTTTTTGAGAGATGTTATCAACATTATTGGATTTTGATTTTAATTCTTTAAAATAATCTTTCAGATGCTCTTCTTCGCTAATGATATTTTCTTGAAACTCCTCTTCTTCATTTTCCACGAGATTATCAAACCCGTAATCCGAATCTCGATCTTCTTCCTCTCGAACACTTGATATCGATATTTTTTTACCCTTTTTGGACCCTGTGAGTTCCCCATAAAGCTCGGGCAAAAACTCTTTAAATTCCTCTTCTTCGTAATCCACGTGAAGCCCATTTTCATTACTTGTAAACGCCTTTCTTTTCCTTGTTCCTTGCATCATTTCTCGAATAAATTTCTCATGCAGATTTTCTTCTTCGGACGTTTTCTTTTCTTCACTCATACCTATGAAAAACAACCCGCACCATAAATCCTTTAGGGTTAAATTGATTGCAAATCTTGTTTTGCTTCACCGCGAAATGCTTTCACAAAATTTAAAACACGCGTTGTTTTTTTTCTCATATCTTACAAGAAATTGAAGTGAATGAGAAATGAAATCCGCTTATCGTTTTGTAAAGGAAACCTTTGAAAAACATGATACTTCATTCGGATCGCCGATGTGGAACCGCGCAATTTCATTGCGCGCCCTTCCGAGTGTCCACCGTGTGGAACGACCTACAAATGTTTCAAGAGCAAGAAAACTGGGCTATAAGGCAAAACAAGGATATATCGTAATCAGTGTGCGTGTTCGCAGAGGAACTCTTCACAAATTACGACCGATTTTGGGAAGGAAGAACGCAAACCTTGCAGTCAGAAAGATTACTCCTAAAAAATCAATTCAGAGAATCGCAGAAGAGCGTGCTCAACGAAGATATATGAACTGTGAAGTGTTAAACTCTTATCATGTCATTAGCGATGGAAGAAACCATTATTATGAAGTGATATTGGTTGACAGAACACATCCGGCAATTAAAGCCGATAAAAACATTAATTGGGTTGCCAGACCAGCAAACTATCGAAGAGTGTTTCGAGGGAAAACATCTGCAGGCCGAAAAGGTCGTGGTATCACGATTAAAAAACGGGGCACCGAAAAGAACTTTCCATCCCTTCGCGCCCACAACAACCGGGGAAAATAAACCATTCCCGATGCAATCTTTTTTTATTCGCTATTTCTTCAGCAGTATTAACTTTTAACTTATAAAAAAGGCAGTGTGATACCTAGTGGAGCAAGAAAATCAACATCATTCTGAAGACCAACAAAACTCAGTTGATGGAAAACAAAAATCCATTCTTAAAGTCAATCGGATTGAAATTCGCGTTCATTCTCATGCAACAGAAGTGGAACGTAAAGTAACAGAGACCGCCATGAAATTATTACCTTCAGATATTGAATATACTGCATTTACCAAAGAAACTCTTTTAATGTCTGCCGGAAATGCACTCAGAATCTTCTCTTTGAAAGTTACTGATAAAGAAACTATGGAATTCATCTTGAATGCCCTTGCTTCACTGCTTAGAACTGAAGATAAAAAATACCTCAATAAGACCTTGGAAAATCGAATCGAATATGAAAAAAACATCTATATTCGGCTGAACAAACAATATCTCTGCATAGACAAAGCAATTGTTGAAGAAGGCTCCGATGTGATCCAAATCCGCATCGGAATCGCTATGATGGGACCGGTCGAAGACCGCATTAAAAAAATCCGGGAGTTCCTATTGCAAAAAAATATAATTGCTTGATGCCTTTTAATTTGTATGTTCGTTGAATCGAATGTGAGATTTCAATCTCTGGATCAACTAGCCAAGGTATTAACATTATACAAAAAGGTTGGATATGGTGCGGTTATCATCACATTCGAACATTCCCTATTTTTTTCGCTCTTAAGCCCAAATCGAAAGGAGACCGGTCAATCTCAATCGAATCAATTTCGGGGCAGAAAATTTGCTTCACAAGTTCCCATAAGCAATCAGCAAGAGAAAGAAGAGAAACAAACCAACGATTTACGGGAACATAATGAAATCAACAATAAGACCTCTCAACGAACTACCGAAGATAAAGAGGATATGGATTCAAATGGAGATATAAAAAATCAAAAAGCCATGGATGATGAAGATTTTGATTCGGAGGCTGATAAAATCTATGAATCCACAAGAATAGGCCTCTTTGGGATCGAAGGGCTGCTGAAAAAATATTCCTTTGCGCTTCCCGACCAAGTTGGTTCCATAGAACCCTTTCAACGCATCCAAGGACTATGTAGGGCTGAAAAGCTACCTTTTGCAATACGCGTAAATGTCGATTCAAATAATCAAGAGCTTCTTAAAAAGGAGTTAGCAAAATTAGATAAATTCGACGTTCTGGTATCGGTCACCACTACAGACAAGGACTGTCTCGTTCTCGCATCCAAAGATTCCCGAGTTGATATTTTGTCGTTTATTGCACCCCAACAAATTGATGCGGTCTTTAAAGGCGCAATTTCCCAATGCTACCATTCAGAAAAGACAATCGAAATTGGGTTTGAGCCATTAATTCTCGAAAAGCATGCAAACAGGGCAAAAATGATGAGATCTTATCAAAAATTCTTTAATCTTTGCCGATTTCCCAGAGATCACATTATAATATCGAACGCTGCCACCCAATGGTTTGGAATCCGGGGACCCAAAGAATTGATGTCAGTTGTAATGGTTTTATTTCATATCGCGGAACCACATGCGAAAAGATTACTCAGAGAACACCAAGAAATGATTCTCTCTCGGTATTTTATGCTCTTGGGACACCAATTGGGAGAAATGAATGTAAAAATCCACGAAGGAGAACCCGATCTTGAAGAATATGATGAAAAAGCCATCCAAACCATCATAAAGTTAAAAAAAGAGGCGGATCTTGCAAGACCAAGTGAATCAAATACCCATCATACAGAAAATATTGATGAAAATGAATATTTCGATACGAAAATTACAATTGACGATGCGGAGGAGGCCGGAAAAAAATGAAAAAAATCAGACAGCGATATATTCTTTTCGAACTCATAACCGAAACAGAAGACCAACCGATCGAAAAAAAGGAACTAATTTCAAAGATATGGAACAGCATCACGGCGTTTTTCGGCACATATAACACGTTTCAGGTCGGACTTTGGCTCATTCGATACAATCCGACAAAGCGGATAGGCATTCTCCGCTGCGATAACATCTCTAAAGACATGGTCATCGCAACCCTCACTTTTATCAAATCCATCGGGGATATCGATGTTATTTTCCATACCAGGAAGACCTCTGGAACCATAAGAACGATGTTGGATCACTGGAAAAGAATATTTCCGAAAGCGCATATTCCGCCAGATGAAAGGAAATAAGAAAAAATTTTAATTGTAAACAAGAACAATAAAAATATGATTTTCGAATCCATTTACATGATACGCGGTTCCACGGGAGTTGGGCCTTTCGGAACCGATTGGAACTTCAAAATCGGGTATTTTATTCTCACTTTTATTTTCTGTTATCTTCATTTCAAACAAACCGGAAAAAAAGAGTACTTTTCTGTTTTAATCTGGGCTTCAATCACATGGACACTAACCGAAACCTTCCTACAGTTAACCGGAACGAGGGTTTTTCACATACCTTATGCATTTGGACTCGCTATTCCGATATATTTATCGTTGCCTATTCAAGGTGTTGTGGAGGGCGGACTTGTCAACGTGGGATCTCTGTATTTCTCAGATCGCATTTTGGAAGAAAAATCAAGAAAAAAAGCCATCATAGCGTTTTCAATCATGATGCTCGTATTATTTATAAGTGCCCATATTCGGGTTATCTTGGAACACTATTCTGGGCCAAATTATGCGGGAGACGTGCCTTCCAGAAGAGATATGCTAAATTCGATTTCGCTACTTTGGTTATTCCTCATGCTGACTATTACTATCGCCTTCTTCTTGAAAGCAGCATCTAAAATCAAACAAAGGGGATGGGCTCTGTTTATAATAATGACTATTTTCGGAGCGGTTTGGACTCTTGCAGAATGGTCAGCAGGAACGCGTTGGATTGTAATCGGAACACCTCCACACTTTGCTCATGCCCCCCCATAATTGAATTTTTGGCCCTCTCATTTGACGTTTTGATTGAAAT
Organism: uncultured archaeon; assembly: GCA_964623665.1. GTDB lineage: Archaea > Asgardarchaeota > Lokiarchaeia > Sigyniarchaeales > Promethearchaeaceae > CAZUTM01. The sequence goes on along the minus strand of CAZUTM010000016.1, from coordinate 3,153 downwards.
AACCGTCGCATACATGCCCTTCTTTGCTCTACCGGTGTTTACGGGTAAAATTCAAGAATAACACCTTTCAACAAAAGTGAAAAGAATCCAAAAAACTAAAAGCGGAGAAACATTCTCAATCATAGCTGGATGATGATATTGCAGACACCGTGAGCACACTAATGCAATGATATGGGTCGCCCCATAACTGACAGCTATCCCTTTTTCTAAAAAGTAAACATAAAAAATCAGTACAAAAAATTCGTTTTTAAATAAAATTTTTGGAGTCATGGGCTTTATCCATCGAATATCCAAGCCGAATTCAGAACATGGATAATCCAAACAATCGACACTTTTTTTGTGGCATGTTACGTTTAAAAAGAGAAAAAATTTTATCCTAAAAGCCGAACCGTTTCGATACCTACTTTAACTGCGTTTTTCAACGCGTCCTCATTAACAATATCATAATTATCGTAAGATTGATGGTAGAAATTGACCATATCGACCGGAATTCGCATCCCAAAAATACAAGATGATTTAATTTTATTTTCACTGAAGGGAATGCAGTCCGTTCCACCGCCACCAAATGCAAAAGCCTCCACTCTGTAAGCTATTCCCGCTCTCTTTGCAGCCTCAGCAACTAGCTTAACGAAGCCCGGGTCATGCGGGAGGGTTCCATTCCTATCACTCTTGAAAATCGATATTTCCGGGTTATACAGCGTTTCAAAATTGAGAAAATAACTATCGGTCGATTTGAGCTCTTGGAGATGCTGCTTAACATAGGCTCTTGAACCGCGAACTCCCGCCTCTTCCGCACCAAATGCAATCAAACGTATTTCCGAATCTTTAGGAATTAATTCGGGGTGTTCCTTTAATTTCTTTCCGATTGCGATTGTGGCAGCGACCGCAGATAAATTATCCAAAGCACCCGGAACAGTGCCTCCGTGCTTATCGGACCCTAAAAATGTAAATCCGATAAACATTGCTAAAGGTGTGATTGTAATCGAGACCCACCATAGAAAATTTCGCACCCAAACGAGTGGCGACCCGAACAATAATGAAAAGAACCACAAAACACTCCCGATCAGAAAGATCACAACGGAAGAGATTAAAATTGTTTCTGCAAAATAATATCCGAACTTGGAAATTTTAAGCCAGCGAAACTCGTAGGCTGAATCGTAATGGCTACCAAGAATAATGATCTTTTTAGGCGGCAACATTGTGGATCCTTGTTTAAATGAGTCTGAATAGATAGAACCGATGATATTTCTCGAAGTTCCTTTCGGATATATTACATCTACAAATTCCCTTTCCAAAATGAACTCATAATACAACATCAAGAATAGAAGAACAGCGATTAAAAACGATCCAAAGGCAAACCAAATAGGTGCAATAGGCAAAAGACTTAAATGAAAGAAAATAAAGCCGATTGCCGATAATACAACCCCCAATTTGAACCAACCAAGATAAGCATTCGGAGCGAGTTCAAATTCTTCTTGTTTTACCTTATCACAGAAAGTTTCCATCTCTGCCTTGATGATATTGCCGCGAGCGCGTTCATTCTCTGTTCCTGGCAAACCCGGGCCCGCATCACAACATATCTTTTTAATGAACTCAAACATATCATGAGCCGTCTCGTCCGTTATATTTTCAGCCATCAATATAACAAATTCTTTATAAAAGAAAAACAAAATTAAATTTTTTTTATTGAATATAGTGAATTATTGCTATTGCCCATTACAATACTTCTTTTTGATACGGTTTAAGCGGGGATTTGAAATGAAAGATTTCTGTCGATTGGCTTTTGCCAAAACGTTCATTAAATAGTCAATAATTTCTCTTGGCGTTTTTCCGCCTTGTTCGGGTTGTAATAGCCAATCCCTCGGAATAAAAATGGGATCCAGAAATTCGATAATGATTTTATCTGTTCGGGGGTAAAATTGATAATTATAGCATCCCGAACCTCGAAAGAGAACGGGTTGGAACGGAATGATATTTTTTTGTGCATTTATCGTAGCATAGACCTTTACAATACCGGAAAATCCTTGCATGACAAGGCTTCTTTTCGACAACGTGCCTTCGGGCCAAATTGCGAAATATCTATTTTTTAACAATATGGTCCTGATGATTTGCTCGATCTGTTCTTCACTTGAACCTGCCGAATCACGATTCAAAAATCCGAACATTTTTTCCAAAACCGTACTTATAAACCATTCATTATCCCATCCGATGAAACAAGATACGGGGGTACCCATAGCTGCTTGAAATAAAAGGGGATCCAAGCTTCCGGGATGATTCACCAGAAAGATCGCACTTTTCCCTACTTTCTCTTTGCCCCGAATTTCAATTCGGTTGAAAATTCGGAAATAGAAGCGAAATAAGCCCATAAGCACACGATATAATCCATATCGATATTTTGGGTTGTTGAATCGAAACAACTTAATTAAAACACTAACGACATAGTTGAAAGCACGATACTCTTCGGAGTTTTTATTGCTGACTCTTCTCTTTTCGAGTTTCGATAAGGAAATGCGCTTAAACATCCATGATTGCAATTCTGGATGCGGTATTTCTTCAGATTCCGTAATTTTCATTTCCATTTGCTACAACGAAGCGCGGAATATAAAGCATTTGCAATCCTTTTCAAAATATGATTATTAATTCGATTACATCGCTGTCGAAAATCTCAAAATTGGACCCTAATTTTAAAGAAGCGTTTTTATGGATTCAAAGCACAGATTTAACTCTACTGGCAGAAGGAAAGCATATCATTTCTGGCGCGTTGTTTGCAATAAAACAAAAATACAAAACGAAACCGAAAGCGGAAGGATTACTCGAAGCCCACAAACGATATATCGACATTCAATTTTTGATTTCCGGGTCAGAATTGGTATATGCATCGAATCCGGTTGAGGGTTGTGAAGTAAAGCAACCTTACAGCGAAGAAAAAGATATCATGTTTTATTCTGCTCAAGGTATGGATAATTACATGCATCGTATTCGCTTGTTCAAAGGGAATTTTGCGATATTCTATCCGGAAGATTGGCATATGCCATGTATTTTGGACGAAAAAGTTGGATCTGAAGAAGTGGAGAAAATTGTGATTAAAATCCCAGTGGAAGCATAAAACATATAAGGAAATTTTGCATGAATGTATATGAGAAGTGAAAGAAA